>JACOUI010000081.1 GCA_016177915.1 Planctomycetia bacterium | reverse complement strand
CCCTACCGCCCGTTCATGCCGGACGAAGTGGACCGGGGCGTTCACTTCTGGTGGCGGTTCAACATGACCTACGGCGGCGGCGAGATGACCGACCGCGGGGCGCACGTCATCGACCTGGCGGAGCTGGGCCTGGGGAAGGACGACACCGGCCCGGTCCAGTTCGAGGCCAAGGGCGAGCGCTCGACGGGCGGCGTTTTCGACGCCTTCTTCAACTTCTCGTTCACCAACACGTTCGCCGACGGCGTGAAGCTCGTCGGCTCGACGGCCGAACCCCGGGGCCTCAAGTTCGAGGGCGACAACGGTTGGATCTTCATCCACGTCCACGGCGGCAAGCTCGAGGCCAGCCACCCCGAGCTGACCAAGGAAGAGTCGGCCAAGGACAACAAGATCAAGCTGGGCCGCAGCCACGGGAGTCAGGGACATCAGCGGAACTTCATCGACTGCGTGAAGAACCGCGAGACGCCCTTTGCGGCGGCGGAATACGCGCACCGCACGGCGACGATCTGCCACCTCAACAACATCGCCATGCTCACGGGCCGCAAGCTCAAGTGGGACCCGGCGAAGGAGCAGATCGCGGGCGACTCCGAGGCCAGCGCCTACCTGGCGCCGAAGATGCGCAAGCCCTGGACGCTGTAGATGGGCAAGCCGTGGACGTGTGGATGCTGTAGGGGCGTAGAACCAATGCCTTCCCCGTACTGGGTACTGAGTACCCAGTACGGATTCACTTTTCACAGGGAGATTCCGATGTCCGGCGTGCACAACTTCACCGACTTGCTCTTCTGGCAACGAGCGCGGCAATGGTCCAAAACGATCTTCTGGCGCAGCAAGGAGCAACCCTTCGCCGCTGACGAGCGACTCGTGGTTCAAATCTGGGATTCCTCCGAATCCATCGGTGCAAACGTCGCCGAAGGTTTCGGCCGTGGAACGCAAGGCGAGTTCGTTCAGTTTCTCGGCTGTGCGATCGGCAGTTTGAACGAGACGCAATCGCACCTCTGCGCCGCCTACGACCGGACCTACCTCAACCGCGACGAGTTCGCGAAGCTCTTTGGCGAAGGGACCGAAATCCGCAAGATGATCGTCGCCTTCATGCGGTCGATGGTGCAGCCCGGCTCGGGCGTAAAGCACCTGGGACCTCGGCCGGACTGGGGCGAGCGCGTCTGGGAGATCTACGAGCGCGTCACGGGGCAAAAGCGGCCGAAGCAGTTTGAACGCGGCGAAGCATGAAGATGGCAGCGTTGCTGACGATCGAAGAATACCTGCGCGTCGACGACAGCCCCTTTCCCACGGAGTTGGTTCGCGGCGAGATCGTCGTCGGGTCGTTTCACGGATTCCAGCACGGCGTCGTGTGCGTCCGGTCTGCATTGCGGACCCCGAGACGAGGACGGTGGTTGTTCACCAGCTAGGGCGGCCGCCGGCGACACTCTCCGCCGCCGATGTGCTTCGCCTGCCGGCCCCGCTGAGGGGATTGTCCGTGCGCGTCGCCCGTTTGTTTGAGTGACGCAGAGTTCCGGTCGAACAGCGTAGAGTCTGCTCAGCCGCCAGGGGCCTGTGAACCTTGCAAGGAGACTAGATTTGGAACGAACGTCGAGGCGGATTCTGCTGTTCGCGATTGCGGCGGCACATTTTTGGACTTGCCCCGTTCACGCCGCCGACCCGCCCGCCGCCCCCGTCACCGCGCACGAGACGAAGATGCTCTCGGGCGTCCGCCAGGTGACGAGCGGCTTCGTCCGCGCCGGCGAAGGGTATTTCTCGCCCGACGGCAAGGAGATCGTCTACCAGGCCGTGCGCAAGGACTACCCCTTCTACACGATCTACACGCAAAAGCTCGACGGCGGCGAGCCGCAGATGGTCAGCAGCGGCCGCGGCCGGACGACCTGCGCCTACTTCTCGCCCGACGCGAGCAAGATTCTTTTCGCCTCCAGCCACCTCGACCCGGAACTGTCCAAAACGGAAGCCGCCGCCCGCAAGCAGGACGAGGAAGACAAAAAGAGCGGCGTCCGCCGGCGCTACTCGTGGGACTTCGATCCCTACATGGACATCTTCGAGCTGGACCGGGCCACGGGCGAGCTCAAGCAACTCACCAAAGAGAGGGGCTACGACGCCGAAGGGGCCTGGTCGCGGGACGGGCGGAAGATCGCTTTTTGCAGTATGCGCGACGGCGACGCGGACATTTACATCATGAACGCCGACGGCAGCGACGTAAAGCAGCTCACCGACGCCCCCGGCTACGACGGCGGCCCGTTCATCTCGCCCGACGGCAAGTGGGTCGTCTTCCGCAGCGACCGCAAGAAGGCCGAGTATCTGCAAATCTTCGTGATCGGCGTGGACGGCAAGAATGAAACGCAGCTCACCGACACCAACGGCGTGAACTGGGGACCGTACTGGCACCCCAGCCAGCCGTACATCATCTGGTCGGGGGCCGACCACTCCGATCCCAACGTCCGGCCGAACTACGACCTCTGGCTGGCTCGCTACGAAGTGAAAGACGGGAAGTTCACGCTGAGCGCGCCGTTGCGGGTGACGGACCACGCCGCCGGCGACGTGCTGCCCGTTTTCTCGCCGGACGGCAAGCGGCTGATGTGGACCTCGACGCGCACCGAGGACCGCTCCAGCCAGCTTTACATCGCCGATTTCAAGCTGCCGGAATAGTAGCCATCACGCTCCGCGTGATGAGCGTTCGTAGTGACCGCATTCATGCGGTCCTGCCGGTTCGTAGTGACCGTATTCATACGGTCCTGTGCTCAGCCACCGACCCGATGAATCGGGTCACTACAAACAATCGTCTACGCCGCGCGGCGCGTTTGCTCGGCCGCGTCGTCGCGACTGACCGGCACCGCCGCGTCCGACCCCACAAAAAGTCGCGGCGAAGCGAGCCTTAATGGTTCCGGCGTCTCCGCGAAGGTCGCCCCGCACGCCGACAGCAAACGCACGAGCCGCAGCACTTGCCAGGCCTCGGGCCGAGCGCCATAAGGCACGACGGCGATGACGCGGAAGGATTCCGCCTGCGAGTCGCCGAACGAGAGGCCGATCGACCAGTCGGCGCGGCTGGCGGACGCGGCAGCACGATCGGCCTGCGGCGCGGCGTTCCACGTGCGGCTGGCCGTCGGCCTGCCGTCGCTAAGCCAGATCATTTCGAGGCGCGCCAAACGCAGCTCCTGCGCCTCGCGCGACAGGGCCTGCCAGGCGGCGTCGAAATCGGACATTCCCCCGTAAAGCGGCCGGCTGCCCTGTAGCCCGTCGAACATCAAGCGGTCGACCAGCGCGGCGCCCGCCTGGGCGATCTTCAGCTTCACCAGTCCGATCTCGTGCCCCGCCACGGCCCGTGTCCGCACCAAGAGCACCAGCAGGCTGGCGGTGAGGATCCACGTCAGGCCCTCGCTCTTAAGGAACGTGCCCACGGCGGCGGCCGCCCCGGTCGCCAGGCAGATGGCCCCGATCACGCACAGCGCCTGCCACGTCGTCAGCCCGCGCTCCAACAGCCGGTGATGAATGTGCCCGCGGTCGGCCTTCGCGATCGACTGCCCCGCCAGTCGCCGTCGAATGACGGCCAGCGCCGTGTCGAGCATCGGCAGGCACATGACGACGAACGGCGTCGTGATCGAAAGCGTGGCGGCGGTCTTCATCGAACCTTGAATCGCCAAAAGGCCCACGACGAGTCCGATGACCATGCTGCCGCTGTCGCCCAGGTAAATCCTCGCCGGCGGCAGGTTGTAGGCCAGAAAGCCGCCAAGCGCCCCCGCCAAAGCCAGGGCCACGAGGGCCACCTGCGCGTTGCCGTGCGCCAGGGCGATGACGGCCATGATCGCCGCCGTCGTCAATCCGACCGTCGACGCCAGCCCGTCCATGCCGTCCAGGAGATTGAACGCGTTGATGCAGCCCACCAGCCACAGCGCCGTCAGCGGGATGCCGAAGAATCCCAGCTCGACCGGCTGCCCGAAGACGACGATCCGGTCGACGGAGTAGCCGGCCAGGATGACGGGGAGGACGGAGGCGAATTGCAACAGGAGCTTGAAGCGGGCGGCCAGGTCGCGGCTGTCGTCATAGCAGCCCAGCGCGCAGACGAAAAACCCGGCGACGATGGCAGCCAGGGCCAGCGGCCAGAAGGCGGCTGGGCTGCCCGGCGCGATGGGACCCGCCAAAAGCAGGGCCAGCGTCACCGCCAGGTAGACCGCCACGCCGCCCAAAAGCGGGATGGAGGCCGTTTGCAGCTTTCGCTTGCCGTCGGGGGCATCGACGATGCAAAGCCGCCGCGCGACGCGCCGGGCGACGGGCGTCAGCGCCAGCACGGCGGCCAGGGCGACGACAAATGCAAGCCACAACGACTGCATGCGAAGGGTCTTTTGACGGGACGACGCCGGCGCAGACTGCATGCGGCAGCCAAAGGCGCGAGGGGGCGGCGGCGTAAATACCAAGCGCTGCGTAAGACGGCAACGGCAGTCGCCGCGCAGCTCGTGCTGGCGCTGCATGCAATCATGTAGCCATCGCGCTCCGCGAAAGTAGCCCTCACGCTCCGCGTGAGGCTGCGCGTCGACGACCAAAGAGTTGTGGCCGATTCCGGTCCATTTTCATCGTTGATGAAACACCCACATGCGACTCATTTCACGCGCAGCGAGACCGCCACAGGGCTACCTCACGCGGAGCGTGAGGGCTACTTTGCGAGAGAGTGACGGCTACGGCCGGCCAATCGCCTGTTTGGCCTCGGCGACGACGTTCTCCACCGTCAGGCCGAAATGCTGGTAGACGTCCTTGTAGGGGGCCGAGGCGCCAAACGTGCGCAAGCCCACGAAACGCCCAGCCAAACCAAGGTAGCGGTCCCAACTTTGACGGACGCCGGCCTCCACGGCCACGCGCGCCGCAAGCGCCGGCGGCAAAACGGCGCTCTTGTAGGCCTGGTCCTGTTCGTCGAACAGCTCCATGCTGGGCACGCTCACGACGCGGCTGCCGATCCCCTCGGCCGAGAGTTTTTCCTGCGCCGCCACGCAGAGCGAAACTTCGCTGCCGCTGCTCAAGAGCACCACTTGCGGCGTGCCGGCGTCGGCCAGGACATAAGCGCCGCGGACGAGGTTTTCGGCCGGGGCATAGCGCCTGCGGTCGAGCGTCGGCAGCGCCTGCCGCGTGAGGACCAGCGCCACGGGGCGATCCTGGATCGTCATCAAGGTCCGGTAGGCGGCCGCGACCTCGTTGGCGTCGCAAGGGCGAAGGACGACGAGGTGCGGGATCGCCCGCAGGGCCGAAAGATGCTCGATCGGCTGGTGCGTGGGGCCGTCTTCGCCCAGGCCGATCGAATCGTGCGTGAAGATGAGGAGCGACGGCAGCCGCATCAGCGCCGCCAGCCGCAGCGAGGGACGCAGATAGTCGGAAAAGACGAGGAACGTGCCGCCGTAGGGGCGCAGTTTGCTGAGGGCCATGCCGTTGAGGGCCGCGGCCATGCCGTGCTCCCGGACACCGAAGTGCAGATTGCGGCCGGCGTGATTCTCGGCCGAGAAGCTGGTCTCGCCGGAAAGAAGGGTGTTGTTCGAAGGGGCCAGGTCGGCCGAACCGCCCAAGAGCCATGGAACGCGTTTGGCAATCGCGTTGAGCACCTTGCCGGAGGCTGAGCGAGTGGCGACGCCTTTGGCGTCGGCCGGGAAGGAAGGAATGTCGGCGTCCCA
Source organism: Planctomycetia bacterium (assembly GCA_016177915.1). GTDB lineage: Bacteria > Planctomycetota > Planctomycetia > Pirellulales > S012-138 > JACOUI01. The sequence goes on along the minus strand of JACOUI010000081.1, from coordinate 1,056 downwards.
GCCGTCGGGGAGCCGGCCGGCCTGCAGCAGGTCCCACTGGCGGGCCAGATCGGGGAAGGCGTTTCTGTATTGGGCGAACTTTGTGCGCCAAACGCCGCTGGCGGCGGCCCCGCGGCGCCCGACGCCGCCCCGGAAGTGCTCGACGACCTCCGGCGGGACGAGAAACTGCGCGTCCTCCGGCCAGCCATATACCCGTTTCGTGGCGCGAACTTCGTCCTTGCCCAAGGGCGCGCCGTGGGCCTCGTGCGTGTCCTGCTTGTGGGGCGCTCCGTAGGCGATGTGGCTGCGGACGATGATCAGCGTGGGCCTGCCGCCCGAATCTTGTAAGGATAGCAGCGCGGCGCGGATTTCATCGAGGTTGTTGGCGTCGGCCACGCGCAGCACGCGCCAGCCCAGCCCCTCGAAGCGCCTGGCCACGTCCTCGCTGAACGCCAGCTTCGTTTCGCCCTCGATCGTGATCCGGTTGTCGTCGTAGAGTACCGTGAGATTCGCAAGCCGCAGGTGCCCGGCCAGCGACGAGGCCTCGCAGCCCACGCCCTCCATCAAATCGCCGTCCGAGGCGAAAACGACAATGCGATAGTCGAACAGGTCCTCGAAGCCCCTCCGGCCGAAATGCGCCTTCAGCCAGCGCTGGGCGATGGCCATGCCCACGCTGTTCCCGAGCCCTTGGCCCAACGGACCGGTCGTCGCCTCCACGCCGGTCGTCTCGCGCGATTCGGGATGGCCGGGCGTGCGGCTGTGAAGCTGGCGGAAGCGCTTGATCTGGTCGAGCGTGACGGCCAGCTCGCCCGTTGAATTGCCATTGGCGTCGAGCTGCTGAACGCCCGCCAGGTGCAGCACGGCATACAGCAGCATCGAGGCGTGGCCGCACGAAAGCACGAACCGGTCGCGGCCGGGCCAGTGCGGTTGCTCGGGGTCGAAGCGCAACAACTCCTGCCAGACGACGTAGGCCGCCGGCGCGAGCGCCATGGGCGTGCCGGGATGGCCGGAGGCGGCGGCCTCGACCGCGTCCATGGCCAGCGTGCGGATCGTGTTGATGCTCAGTTGCTGGATGCT
>JACOUI010000154.1 GCA_016177915.1 Planctomycetia bacterium | reverse complement strand
GTAGGGTGGGTCGAGCTCGCGCGAACGCAGCGGTGGGCCTCGCAAGCCGCCGCTCGCGCGATACGACCTTGCCGCGATCAACAGGAAAGAATCGCGAGCGAAGGCCCACCGCAGATTCCGCTTGCTCCGCCCACCCTACACTTTGAGGGGTGAGGGGTGAGGCGCCGACACCCCGTCGCCCGCCCTTCGCATTGATCTCTGTCGCGCCGCACTCTGCGGTGCTCGCCTCGAAGAGCTTGCAACCCCCCTCCCAATTCAGATAAGCTTCTGCTTATCCATGCCGGCTCCTCATCCCTCAAGCCTCATCCCTCACACCTGACCGCCTCCCATGTTCACGATGCTGGGAAGCAAGCGCCGCTGCTGCGACGGCATTACGCGCCGCGAGACGCTGAAAGTCGGCGCGCTATCGGCCCTGGGCGGATTCGGGCTGCCCCAGCTCTTACAGGCCAAAGCGGAAGGCCGCGCCAAAGAGGGCCAGGCCAAGAGCGTGATCCTGCTCTATCTCCTGGGCGGGGCAGCCACGCAGGACATGTGGGACATGAAGCCCAAGGCGCCCTCCGAGGTCCGCGGCGAGTTCCAGCCGATCGACACGAACGTGCCCGGCATTCAAATCTGCGAGCACCTGCCGCGGATGGCTAGGTGGATGCACAAGGCGGCGCTCGTCCGCACGGTCAATCACAAGGCCGGCTGCCATAATTGCCTCCCGGTCTACACCGGGTGGGAAGTGCCACCGCCCGACCAGCACCCGCGCGACATCGACCCGCCCAGCATGGGCTCGATCTGCGAGTACCTGCGACAAGGCCGCGGCGAGCTGCCAGACTATCTTTACCTGCCCTGCTGGCTCGGTTGCTATCAGGCGTTCCGCCGGGCCGGGCCGTACGGCGGCTTCCTGGGCAAGCGCTACGATCCGCTGACCACCGAATGCCAGCCCTACATGGCGCCCGGAGCGCCGGCGCCCTCGCCCGGCTCGCCGCAGCCGGTGCTGGGCAAGCCGATCCTCCCCAACAGCACGCTCGAGGCGGGCCTGACCGTCGATCGCTTGAGCCGCCGCCGCGGATTGTTGGACCAGATCGACGACCAGATTCGCCAAGCCGAGTTGCAGGCGCCGCTGGTGAGTTTTTCCAAGTGCCAAGAGCAGGCGTTCGACATTCTCATGTCGTCGAAGCTGCGCGAGTGCTTCGACATCGACCGCGAAGACCCGCGCCTCGTCGATCGGTACGGCCGCACGCTATTCGGCCAGAGCACGCTCATCGCGCGGCGGCTCGTGGAGCAGGGCGTGCGGTTCGTGAACGTGACCTGGGACCTCTTCTGGGGCCCGGTCAATATCGACTACGACGCCTGGGACACGCACCAGCAAAACTTCAAGATCTTGCGCGAAAACAAGCTGCCGCCGCTCGACCAAACCTACACCGCGCTGATGCAGGACCTGGAGGACCGCGGGCTTCTCGATGAGACGCTGGTCGTCGTGATGAGCGAGATGGGCCGCACGCCCCGCGTCAACGGCAACGCCGGCCGCGACCACTGGACGTTTTGCTACAGCGTGATGCTGGCCGGGGCGGGCATTCGCGGTGGCGCGGTCTACGGCGTCTCCGATGACCAGGCGGCCTACGTCAAGGACAAGCCGGCCAGCACGGCCGACATCTGCGCGACGATCTACCGCTGCTTGGGCATCGACCCGGAGCTGCGCGTGCCCGACCGCACGAACCGGCCGGTGGACATTTCGCACGGAGGTCGGGCGATTGAGGAGATTCTGGCGTAGTGGCGCCGAGCTTGGGTAGCGTGCTGGTGAGGGCGTTGTCAGGGCTGGTCGGGGCCGCGTAGAATACTTGAAAGCCGTGGGAAGCGATTTGCAGGGGGCGCGCAACTGTGAACGCCGGGTTTCTCACGGACGCCTGGCGCGATGGATTGACGGTGATCGGCCTCATCGGTTCGATGGCTTCGCTCGCGGGGCTTGCGTACGCAATCGTACAGATTCGACGGACGAAAAAGGCGGCAGAAGCAGTTCGCGAGACGTTAACGGAGACGAGGCAAGCGTACTGGCGATTCGTTGTGGCGACCGCCGTCAAGTTAATCGCCGAGACCAGGACATTCGTGGAAGGTAAGAACTGGGACAATGCGGCAATTCGGTTCGGGGACCTTGCGGATATCGCTCTACAGATGGCCGCCATTGGAAGGCCAAGCAACACTGCCGAGGGGTGGGTCCGCCTCGCCGATCAATTGCGCGACTGGAACACGCATTGCCGCGAGGTGGCCGTGGGAGCGCGTCGAAGGTTCAACGCGAAGAAGTGGAGAGAATTCCAAACTGAGCTCGATCGCCGTTTCCACGCATGGCACGGGCCGTTTCCAGAGCAGCCAAAGGTGATGGGCGATGATTCCGCAGGAGATGCTTCGTGATATTGCGACGAAGTTGCTCGAGAAATCTCGCAAAGGCGAGGTGCGGTGGCAACACCGTCCCAACGACCGGTTCCTTGTGAAGTTTCCAAAGTCAGCGATCGACGTTCAGTTTGTGAGCCCGACGGCCGATCCCGATTACGTCGAAATCACGGTCAAAAATGATGAGGGTCATCGCGTTGGGTGGTGGGTTGTCAATGACGAGGAAGAGGACTGGCCGCTCGCCTTTGGACTCTTCCAGGAGGCCCACCGCTACGTGAGCAAATGGGACGTCGCGTTGACCGACCTCGAAAAGGCGGTTGAGGCTGAGGGCCCAATTGGAGTGGCGCAACCTCCTCCCGTCCGTATCCCCTTTTAGCTCTGCGTTCTCGCACGAACCGGCCGGTGGACATTTCATACGGAGGTCGGGCGATTGAGGAGATTCTGGCGTAGCGTGCGCCAGCACGGCTCGCTATCATCCGGCGCGCCCCATTGCGCATAGCCCGCTCAGCCTGCCCCGGATGGAGCCGGAAGCATGGCCACGTCCGATATTGAGAACGCCCGCCGCGCGCCGCTTTGGCGCGAAGCCGAGTTCTGCCTTTTGGCCCTCATCGTCGCGGGCATTTACTTCACGCGCGTCACCGCGCTGCCGCTCGTGGGCGAAGAGAGCCGCTGGGCCTGCGGCGCGGCCGAGATGCTTCGCACCGGCGACTGGATCGTGCCGCGGCAGCAAGGAGAGATTTTCGCCGACCGGCCGCCGGGGGCGTCGTGGGCGATGGCGCTCGTGGGGCTCGTCCGCGGCCGCGTCGATGAATGGGCCGTCCGCCTGCCGAGCATTGTCGCCACGCTGCTCACGTCGCTCCTCATCTATGGGTACGCGCGGCACTTTCTCGCGCCGCTCGGTTCGCTGGCTGCGGGGCTGGCCTTTGCCACGTCCGTCCAAGTGCTTCAGCTCGGCCGGCTCGGCGAGTGCGAAGCGCTCTTTACGCTCTTCGTTTCGGCGTCGCTACTGGTTTGGCACGCGGGCTATGTGCGCGCATGGCGGCCGGTCGCGATCTGGTCGGCCGGCTACGCGCTGGCGGCACTGGCCACGCTTGTGAAAGGCCCGCAGGCGCCCGTTTATTTTGTCAGCGTGACGTGCGTGTTTCTGCTGGTCGAGCGCAAGTGGCGATGGATCGTCTCGTGGCCTCCTCACTTGGCCGGCATCGCGGTCTTCGTGGCGATTCTGGCCGCCTGGCAGGTGCCGTACTTCCTGATGACGAATTGGGACGCCGTGCTGGAAACCTGGACCGGTCAGGCGGGCAGGCGGTTTGGACTCGAGAAGCTGTTGCCGCACCTCGTGTCGTATCCGCTGGAGACGCTCGGCTGTTTGCTCCCCTGGTCGCTGTTCCTGGCGGCGTTGGTGCTGCGGCCGGTGCGCGAGGCCTGGCGTGCGGCCCGGCCGATGACGCGGTTCTTGATCGCGGCGATCGCCGTCACGTATCCGACCGTGTGGCTGGCGCTGGAGGCGCGCGGGCGGTACTACATGCCCCTTTACCCGCTCGTGGCGGTGCTGCTGGCGTGGATTGTCGAGCGGTGCGCGACGGCCGAGGCAGGGTCGCGGCTGCGGGGTGTGTGGAACACGTTTCTCGTTGTGGCGGGGGCGGCGGCGATTCTGGGCGGCGTTGCGATCGCCGGGGCGACGTGGGTGGGGCCGCTGGCGGGCGTGCGACAATCGGCGGCTTGGACGGCGGCGCTGGTGGCGCTGTGCGTGATCGGCGGCACTGCACTTTTCTGGTGCCGGCGGAAGGGCGGAGCGAGCGCCGCGCGGCTGGGACTTGTCGCGACGAGCGCCGTCGTCGGCCTGGCCTACACGGGCGCCGTCGTGAACATCGACGCCGCTCGATTGAACGCCGTCGAGCCGGCCGTGGCCGAGGTCCGCTCGCACTTTCCCGCGGGCGTCCACATCGCCAGCTTCGGCGCGGTCAACCATCGCTTCGCGTACTACTACGGCGAGCCGATCCCGCGCCGCGACTGGCCGCGGACAATCGGCGACGTGCCCTCGGGCCTCGTGTACTTTTGCTTCAGCCGCACGCCGGGGGACAACGTCGTCGTACGGGGGCGGGTCGTGCGGTACATGCCGTCGAGCTTCCCCTTCGCGTGGGAGCAGGTGGCGGCGGTTTCGTGCGAGCGCAAAAAAACGTCCCAGCCGGTGGAGATCGTGGTCATCGGACGGATCGTCGAGCCGCGCGTGGCGCGGGCGACGTCGACGGACCCGCAGTTTTTGCCAAAGACGCGCTGACGGCCTTCTTTGGAGTGCGGCGACTTGTCGCCGCTTTGGGGGGCCGCCAACGCTCGCACTCTACGCGCGCCAAAACTACAATGCGCGCGCCCTGTTGCCTGCTGCCCCGCGCGATCGGCATCGATGCTGGACGACACATCGAAATTGAGTCGGCGTCGAGAGTCAATGGGAGCCCCCGCCATGTCCGCGATTCAAAGGGGCGACAAGTCGCCGCAGTCCGAAAGAGACAAGCCCTCTCGCGCCAAAGACTGGCCGCATGCTCCCGTCCACCGCATGTCCGAGCACGGGGTCTACATCGTCACGGCGTCCACTCTAAACAAGCTCCGGCTATTTCATGGCACGGAGCGTCTCGACCTCCTGGAAAACGCCCTGCTGACACTCTCGAAAAAGTACGGTTGGCAGCTCGAGGCCTGGGCCGTTTTTGCCAATCACTATCATTTCGTGGCGCGAAGCGACGAGACAGTCGGGAGATCTGCGAAAGTTGCTGACGCACCTCCACGCCGACACCGCGCGCGAGCTTAACCGCCTCGACGGCGACGTGGGCCGGCAGGTGTGGTTCAACTTCTGGGACACCAGGCTTACGTTCGAACGATCGTATTTGGCGCGGCTCAACTACGTGCATCAAAATCCGGTCAAACACGGGCTGGTGCCGGTTGCCAGGCTCTATCCGTGGTGCTCGGCCGATTGGTTTGAGCGCACGGCGTCGTTGGCGATGGTCAAGACCATCTACAGCTTCAAGACGGACAAACTGAAGATCCCAGACGATTTCTGACCTGGAGTGCGGCGACTTGTCGGCGCTCTCTGCGCCGTTCAAGCCATCTCGAAGCGGGGCGGGCGGCTCGTTTTAGGGTCCGGCGGAACCGAACCTGGATCGCGCGTCCAAAGCGGCGACAAGTCGCCGCAGTCCAGAGAAGGCTACGGCAGCCCCGCCCCGCGGGAGTCTTCCAACCGCGAACGGCTCGCCGTCGCCCACATCGCCCCGCCGCTCGTCGCCAGATTGCCGACCTCCGGGCTGACGGCCATCCGCAAGGCGGCCAGATCGGCCTGAATCTGCCGTCCCAGCCAGAACGAAACCGCGAAACTGCCCGCCCCAAGCACGGCCAGGCCGCCGAAGACCCAGGGCTTCTGCCAGTTGTGCACCGCCAAGACGAGCACCGAAACCAGCGGCGTGATCACAAGCGCCGCGAAGAACCACATCAGCCGTCTGGAAAGTCTGTTGATCGCCGCCAAGTGCGAACCGTCGTCGGCCGCCGTCGAAAAGAGCGCCGGGTAGATCGCGCGCACGAGCAGGTAGGTCGTCACAAAAAACGTCAGCGACGATGCGATAAGACCGCACAGCGCGCCCGAAGCCATAAACAGGCCGTAGCGGCCAATGTCGCTGTCGCCCGTCGCCGCTTCGATCCAGATGGGAAAGACGATGGCCGTCGCCAGCCACAGCACAAGGCTGATGCCGGCCAGCCAGTATCCCAAGCGCAGCGCGCGGCGCCCCGCGTCCTTCTGGCTCTCGCTAGCGAGCTTCCCAGCGGCCCGCAATTCGACGCCCGCGCGAAACACCGGCAGCGTGGCCACGAAGCACAGCCCGATGCCGAGTGAATAGGCGACGGCGTTCACCACGGCAAGCTGCAGTCCCCACGTCGAAGATGGAACTTCTTGCGCCCCGTGGAGCCGATTGAACAGGATGTTCAACCCGCTCATCAGAAAATTCGGCAACAGCGCCACGACCATGATCCAAAACGCCGGCCGCCGCGCGACTTTTCGCCGCCAGCTTCGCTTGTCCGGCCGCAACAGCTCCTGCACCTGCGGCAAGAGGCACAGGTCCAGGTCGCGGGCCAGCTCGCCCGCGTCGGCGTAGCGGTCTTCCACCGCCGGCTGGAGGCATTTCTCTGTGACCTCGCACAGGCCGCGCGGGGTGTCGTCGGGCAGCTTGCGAAAGACCTCGGCCGGCACCCCGGATCGCCGCCGCCCGGCCATCTCCGCCACGGTTGCGTCCATGCCATTGGGATCGACGATGTCAAAAAACGGCCGCTCGCCCGCCAGCATCTCAAACAGCACGATGCCCAGCGAATAGAGGTCGCTGCGGCCGTCGAGGTCGTCGGGCTGGCGGGGGTGATTGGGGTCGTAGGCCTCGAGCTGCTCGGGCGACATATAGGCCAGGCTGCCGCCGAAAAACGCCCGCGGCGACGTGCCTTCCAGGCCCGAGGCGTAGCTGATGTTGAAGTCGGCCAGCTTGGGGAGGGCCTCGGCGGAGAGGAGCACGTTGGCGGGCTTGATGTCGCGGTGCAAGATGCCGCGCTGGTGGGCGTAGTGCAGGGCCTCGGCCAGGCGAGCGCCGATCCAACAGACCGCCTCACCCCAGTGCATCTGGGCCAGCATGCGGCGCGTGAGCGAATCGGCCGGCGGCGTTTCGCCGCGGCGATAGAGGCTGGCGTCGACGGCCTCCAGGAGCGCCTGCCCCGTGCGCTCCGCTGGCTTCAGGCGGTGAACGTGGTCGATGATGTTCTCGAGCGTTCCGCCCGGCAGGTACTGCATGTAGAGCAGGCGAAGCTGTTGGTCGGCCAGCACGCGCTGGTCGTAAACGCGGACGATGTGCGGATGGTCGAGCTGGGCGAGCGTCTGCGGCTCGTCGCTCGTCTCCTGCGAAATCTTCAGGGCCACGCGGCGCTGCATGGAGCGCTGCCGGGCGAGGAACACGCGGGCGAAGGCCCCCGCCCCCAATTCGACGATCAGCTCAAAGTCGTCGATCTGGCTCCCGGCGGCGCAGGCGGCCAGCGGCTCGCGGCAACGGGCGACCTGCGTGCATTGGTAGGGAACGTCGATGCCCAGGAGCCGCTGCAACCGCGAAGCGTGCTGGGGGAACCGCTGGAAGTAGTCGGCGGCGACGACCGTGTCGCCCGTCTGACGGCGGATGTGAAAATCCTCGTAGATCAGGTCCAGCGGTGGGGCGTCGCCGGCGCCCAGCTCCGGGAAATCCGCAAAATATTCCCCCAGGCTTTTGAGACACCGCCGCTCGGCCCGGCGCTCCAGGTCGATCTTGATCAATTCGACGAGGGCCATGCGGCGCAGGGCGGGCGGGCCGGCCGGCACGAAGTCTGACAGCGGCGGGGGCTCGCCCTTCCCCCAGGCGTCGATGAACGAATCGACGTGGTCCGCCAGCTTCTCCCAGGCGTCGTCGGCGTGGGCCAGGTCCAGCGAATCGCTGAGCGAGTCGGTCACGCGATCAGCTCCGTGGCGCGTGTGCATGGCAAAGGCCGTGCTGCGTCTGTTTGTATCAGAATTCTCCCCTCGACGGCAGAGAGCGGCCCAACGCATTTCCTCGTACTCGTGATCGTAGTCGTACTCGAATTCGTACTTCCTGACTCCTGCCCACTGCGTCCTGTCGCCTGTCCCCCCCTCTCCCTCTCTGCCATTCAGCCAGCAGTTTTGTTAAAACCAGTCGTCGACTGCCATTTCGTCCGGATAACCGCCACCGGGAGCTCCAGGCGTGACCGACTCGCTCAGCGATTCGCTGGACCTGGCCCACGCCGACGACGCCTGGGAGAAGCTGGCGGACCACGTCGATTCGTTCATCGACGCCTGGG
>JACOUI010000153.1 GCA_016177915.1 Planctomycetia bacterium | reverse complement strand
CCTGTACTACCTGCCGCCGGGGACGGTGCCGCCGATGGTGATGCTCTTCGACCCGACGGCCCCGATGCCGACGGCGCTCCTGGCGGCCAGCAGCGACGTGCTGGACGAAAAAGAAAGCTACGACCTGGCGTATTTCCAGGTGCGGAACATGCTCTCCGGCTCGCCCGGCGTCATCGCCCCGGCGGTCTTCGGCGGCAAGCTGCGGCGGATTTACATCTACCTCGACCCCGTCAAGCTTCATGCCTACGGCCTGTCGCTGATGGACGTCTTGCAGGCCGTGAAGCGCGCCAACCTGATGATCCCCACGGGCAACGCCAAGATCGGCGAAATCGACTACATGGTCGACATGGAAAACATGGTCGAAAAGATCGAGGAGCTGAATGACGTTGTCGTGAAGATCGAACGCGGCCGGCCGGTTTACGTGCGCGACGTGGGCGAGGTGAAGGACGCCGCCGCCATCCAGACCAACGTCGTCCGCATCAGCCGCGCGCCGACCTGGCAAAGCAAGCGGCAGGTCTACATCCCGCTCTTCCGCCGGCCCGGCTCGAACACAATCGACGTGGTCAACGGCGTGCGCGCGCGCGCGCCCTCGTTCCTGGATCGCCTGCCGCCCAAGGAAGGGTACGTTGATCCCGATACCAAGAAGCCGGCTTCGGGCCTGAAGCTCGACGTCGTGGCCGATCAGTCGGTGTTCGTTCGCAACGCGATGGGAAGCCTGGCGTGGGAGGGAATCCTGGGCACGGCCCTGGCTTCGCTGATGGTCCTCCTGTTCATCGGCAGCTTCCGCTCGACGCTGATTATTGTGCTGACCATTCCCCTCTCGGCCCTGGCGGCCGTGATCGGACTTTACTTCACCGGCGACACGCTCAACGCCATGACCTTGGGCGGGCTGGCGCTCGTCATGGGGCGGCTGGTGGACGACCCGATTGTCGTTATCGAGAACACGTTCCGGCACCTCGACATGGGCAAGTCGCCCGCCAAGGCAGCGCTCCACAGCGGCGTGGAAATCGCCATGCCGGTCCTCGTGGCCACGATCACCACGGTGGCCGTGTTCTTCCCGGTGGTTTATCTGGTCGGGATGGGGAAGTACCTGTTCACGCCGATGGCGCTGAGCGTGGCGTTTGCGATGTTCGCCTCGTACTTCCTGTCGCGGACGCTTGCGCCGGCGTTTTGCGCCTACTTTCTGAAGGCCCACACGCCCGACGAGAAGCGGTTCGTGCTGTTCCGGGCGGCGGACTGGGGCTTTGACCGATTCCGGCAGCGGTACACGGCCCTGCTGGGGTTTGCCGTTCGCCATCGCTGGCTGACCGTCTTGGCGTCGCTGGCGCTGGTGGCGGCGTCGCTGCCGCTGTACTTCCTGATCGGACAGGAGCTTTTCCCCTCCACCGACGCCGGGCAGATTGTCATCAACCTGCGGGCGAAACCGGGAACGCGCATCGAGTTGACGGAGGAGCTGACGCAGGACATCGAGAAGGAGATTATGCGTGCCGTCCCCGATTCGGACCGGCAGATGATCCTCACCGACATCGGCGTCCTCTACGACTGGCCGGCCGGCTACACGCAGAACTCCGGCCCGATGGACGCCACCATGCTCGTCCAGTTGACGGACAGCCATTCGCGCGACGTCACGGCCCAGCGCTACGCGAACCTCCTCCGCCAGCGGCTGACGCAGAAGTACCCGGACGTCATCTTCGCCTTCAACACCGGCGGGATGGTCTCCGCCGCCCTCAACTTCGGCCTGCCTTCGCCGATCAACATCCAGATCGAGGGCCGCGACATGCAGGAGCAGTTCCGCATCGCCAAGGAGCTGCGCGAGCTGATCGCCAAGGAAGTTCCGGGCGTGGCGGACGCGCGCGTGCAGGAAACGGTCGACTATCCCACGCTCAAGATCAAGCCCGATCGCGTGAAGATGGCCTACTCCGGCATCACGCAGGAAGACGCCATTCAGAACCTGATGAGCGTGCTCAACAGCTCGACGTCGTTCGACCCGGTGTTCTGGCTCGACCACAAGACGGGCAACCATTACTTCGTGGGCGTGACGTACAAGGAGCAGGACATCGGCAGCCTGGAGTCGCTCAAGAGCACGCCCATCAGCGGCGCGAACTCCGGAACGCCGATCCAGCTTCAGAACGTCACCGGCGAGCCGGTCGTTGGGAAATCGGCGGTCGAGGTGAACCACGTGGCCCTGGCGCGCGTGCTGAACATCTATGCCAACGTCGAGGGCCGAGACGTGGGCTCGGTGGCCGCCGATATCCACAACGTGCTCTCGAGCTGGGGACAGCGCAAAGCGAGCGTCGCGGGGTCCGGAGTTTCCTGGACGCCGTTCAAGCCGGGAGAGCCCCCGCCGGGCAAGCCACGCGAAGTGATGGATGGCTATACCGTCCGCATGCGCGGCGAGGTCTCCAGCATGAAGGAGTCGTTCGGCAGCCTCAGCTTTGGGTTGATCCTGGCCACGGTGCTGATTTACTTGCTGATGGTCGCGCAGTTCCGCTCGTTTCTCGATCCGTTCATCGTCATGTTCGCCGTGCCGCTGGGCGTCATCGGCGTGCTTTTGATCCTGGTGCTCACGGGCACGACGCTCAACGTGCAGTCGTTCATGGGCGTGATTTTCATGGTGGGGATCGCCGTCTCCAACTCGATTCTGCTGGTCGAGTTCGCCAACCGCCTGCGCCGGGAGCGCGGCCTCTCCACGCTCGAGGCCGCCATCGAGTCGGGCAGCGTTCGCCTGCGGCCGATTTTGATGACCTCGCTGGCGGCCGTCGCCGGCCTCGTTCCGCTCGCGCTCCGCGAGGGCGAGGCCACGGTGCCGCTGGCGCGGGCCGTCATCGGCGGCTTGAGCGCCTCGACCATCCTCACCATCTTTGTCGTTCCTTGCCTGTACGTGATCTTCAAAGGCGCTCGGTCGGCCCCGCATGCCGAAACTTCGTCGCTGTAAACCCTGGGAGGATTCTATGCACCGCCGCTCGGCCAAAGCGCTTGTCGCCTGGATCGCGGCCGCCTGCTTCCTGGGCGTTGCCGCCGCGACGTTCTGGTGGCCGGGACAGGCGCCGGCCCAGGGAAAGAAAGAACCCGTGCGGGTCGCCAACACACCCGCCGCGTCGGCTTCCTCAAGTTCGCCGGCGGCGAGCGCATCGTCAGCCAAGGACCTGCTCACGAAGCCCGCAACGGCTCGCGCGACGACGCAGCCCGTCTACGACATCGAGCCTTTCGAGCGGACCGACGTGTACGCGAAGGCTTCGGGATTCCTCGCTAAGATTCACGTGGACATCGGCGACCGGGTCGAAAAGGACCAGGTTCTGGCGGAACTGTCGATCCCGGAAATGGAGCAGGAGCGCGCCCAGAAGGAAGCGCTGGTTGACGAGGCCGACGCCGCCGTGGGCCAGGCGCAGGCTGCCGTCGACGCCGCGCCCGACCTGATCGCCGCCGCCGAGGCGAAAGTGCGGGAGGCCAAAGCGCGGCTCGCCCAGTACCAGGCCGAGGTCGACTTCCGCGAGCTGGAGTTCCAGCGCCACGAGAAACTGCACGACTCGAAGTCGATTCCGGATTCGCTCCTGGAGGAGAAGCGCAAACTGCGACAGGCGGCGCAGGCCGCTTACGCCGCCGCCGTCGCCGCGGTCGATTCCGCGCAAGCCGACGCCCGCGTCGAGCAGTCCCGCGCCAAGCAGGCCAAGGCCAATCTGCGCTTCGCACAGGCCCGGCTCAAGGTCGCCAAGGCCAACCTCCGCCAGACCGAAGTCCTGCTCGAATACGCGCAGGTCCGCGCGCCGTATGCCGGCCTGATCACGCACCGGTTTGTCGACACGGGCGACTTCGCCCAGTCCGCGGCCGACAGCAAGGCCGAGCCGCTTTTCACCATCGTCAGCGACGACCGCTTGCGGATTATCACCGACGTGCCCTTCGACCACGCCTCCTGGATTCGCTCCGGCCAGAAGGCGACCGTCACCGTGAACGGGATCAATGGCCGCCAGTTCGCCGGCCACGTCCGCCGTACGGCCGGCGTTTTGGACCCCAAAACGCACACGCTCCGCGTCGAAGTCGAACTTTCCGATGCGGCCGACGGTATCCGGCCGGGAATGTACGGCTCCGTGACGATTGCGGAGGACAAGCAGCGGTGAAGTGCATGAAGGCACGTCGACCTCTGCCCACATCGCTTGCGGGGCGCCGCGGAGCTCGAACAGGTACGCCAGGGTCGCAACCACGTCTTGGGCCACCTGGTTGATTCGCTCCGAACGCCGACGCTGGCAGCCGTTCTGCCTGTTCCCCAACCGCCGCCGTTTCCGCTGCTTTCTCGGCACTTTCAGCCCTTCCCGACGCCACAGCCGATGCACTCGCTTGCGGTTGGCGCGCCACCCCTCGTCCCGCAACAACACCGCGATCCGGCGATAACCGTACCGCGGATGCTCCCGAGCCAACGCTTGCATCCGCCGCACCACCGGCCGACACGATCGCCGCGGACGGTATCCCGAGCTGGCCGGACTTCCTCATTGACCTGGCGACCGTCGAGCGAACGTACAGCGAAGTTTTCGATGGCCCCGGGATCGAGGGCACACGAGTGCTTCAGGCCGAGGATCCGACGGCCATTCCGCCGGATCACTGGTCCGGTGTTCGGCTCATCCCGGTTCCCTGCCTCCGACTGCTGGTGCTGCGGTATCCCGTTCACGAGTACATTTCCGCGGTACGCAACAAGACGGAGGCGGTCATCCCCGATCCGTCGCCAACGTACTTGGTCATCACGCGTCGCCAGTTCGTCGTCCGGCGGTGTGCCGTTTCACCCGTGGAGCATTCACTTCTGGCAGACCTCGTTGCCGGAGAAACCCTGGGGATCGCGATTGAGCGCGTGGCCAGCCATTCGGATGCAGAGTGGGACTCGCTGCCGGCCGCGCTTCACGCTTGGTTTCACCAGTGGGCTTCGGCGGCGTTCTTTCAAGCAGTCGAGATGGCGCGATGACCGATTGCGTTCAAAAAAGCCCTGAAAGGGCGGCCAGGGCAAATCGATGGATACAGTGTTCTCGAGGCGTGGACCAGGCTGGCGATTCGCAAAAGAGGCGAGCCGCTAGGAGCTTCCCGACCGGCCAAGGGAGCGGGACTGGTTCATTGGTGCCGCTTGGCGACATCCGCGATCGGCGCGTGTCGCGGTCGTTGCTGTGCCGCGCGACATCGGCCACGGCGGCATTGGGGCCTTGTCGATTTCGCAAAGAAGGAATCGTGGGCGCCCTCGGACGAGAACGCGACGAATCACTTGATGATGATTCCGCGCACTCAACGACGGACAGCGATCGAACTTGCGCCGTTGCGGCTACACCAGCGAGCCCGACGAGAAGCCGGCGAAGCGCTCGGTTTGGCGTTTGCGCAAGCCGGATTCGGACCTGGCTGATCGGCGTAGGTCGTGTTTGGCTTCTCGCGGTGCCCGTCGATCAACGGGAAGAGCCAGCCGTCCATTCGCCGACCTGGGCAAGCTCACCGCGTCGCCCGTTCCGATGTCACGATTGAGTTGCGTCGCTCCCGGCTAGGGCATTAGACTTGTGAGTGGTAGCACCCGCCGCTAGTGGCGGACCCAAACTCGGGGCTTTCGAGGAGCTGATTCGAATGCGTGGCCTGAACGAGGCTGCGGTGAGGCGCATTTCGTTTCGCGCGCCGCACGGCAAGACATCACGCAGCCTAAACAGCCCACGCTCGCGACAAGACCGACCTTCGGATGCCAGCGAGGAACAACGATTTTGTAAGCGTTACTCCTCGGCGTCTGCAATGATAGACCCTTGCGGCCGCCCGCTTGTTCGCGGCCCGGTTGGTCCTTTCCGGTCGGTTCGGGGCACGGTTGTCCCCTGCCGCCTGGTTCGTGACCGCAGCTCCCGCCGCGGATGCGCGTCCGTGCGCACGGCCAGCCGCAGCTCCGCCAGCTCCTGCGGATGGATCTCGCGATAGGAACCCGCCGGCATGTCCGCCAGACGCAGGCTGCCAATCGCCACCCGACGCAATCTGAGCACCTTGTGCCCGATCTTGGCCAGCAGCCGGCGGATTTCGCGGTTGCGGCCTTCGTCGAGCACCATTTCCAGCCACGTGCTGTGCGGCCGGACCGAGCGGATCGACACGCGCGAGACGCGGGCGAACCCTTCGACCAGGTGCATCCCTTGGCGGAGCTTGTTCAGCTCGTCGGGCGTCATCGGGCCGGCGACCAGGACGTGATAGAGCTTTTCGACGCCGTACCGCGGGTGCGTGAGGCGATTGGCCAGCTCTCCGTCGTTGGTGCAGACGATCAGCCCCTCGCTGCTGGCGTCGAGCCGGCCGACCGGAAAGACCCGCGGCACCGGCGGCACCAGGTCGATCACGCGCTCGCGGCCGGAGGGGTCCTTCGAGGTCGCGATGACGCCCTGCGGCTTGTGGACGAGGTAATAGGTCTTGCGCGGCCGTTTGAGGGCCTCGCCGTCGACGCGGATTTCATTCCTGAGAGGATCGACGCGCGTTCCCAACTCGGTGACGACCTGGCGATCAATCTCCACTCGGCCGCTTTCGATCAGCTCTTCGCACGCCCGGCGGCTGCCCAGGCCGGCCGCGGCGAGGACTTTTTGCAGCCGGGGCTGGCGTTCGAGCGGCTCGGCGGGCGATTCCTCCGTGGCCGCGCGATGACGGCGGCGAGGCGATTTTCGATTCTGGATTTTGGATTTTGGATTGCGGCGGAAACGAGGAATTTCACCGCCGCGCGAGTCTTCTTCTGCGCGTCCAGGCGGGCCGAATCGGCTGTGTCGATTTCTGCGGGACATTGAGCTTGAGCCTTGAATACCTGGCCGCTGGGCTTCCTGCCTCTCAGGATATCCGTCGGAACGCGACCGCGACAGGGGCGGATGCTACGCGCTTCGTTCTCGTACTCGTAATCGACTTTTCGCACGCCGAAGCGTTCCTCGGGCTGCGCGAGACTGTCCGGACCGCAGACAATCGCCTGGGACGTCTGCGGCGCTGGGGCTGGGCGGAAGATCGAGTACGAGTACGATTACGAGTACGAACAGGAATTGCCATGCGACCTGCCGCCCCGCTGCCGCTCTCCTTCTACGCCCGAACGCCCGAGGTCGTCGCGCGCGAACTCTTGGGCAAGCGGCTCTTTCGTCGCACGCCCTCGGGCCTGCTGTGCGGCACGATCGTCGAGGCCGAGGCGTACCTGGCCGATGGCGACCCCGCCTGCCACGCCTCGCGCGGAAAGTCGCGCAAGAACGCCACGATGTTCGGCCCGGCCGGCCGGGCCTACGTTTACGTGATTCACGCCCGGCATTGCCTGAACGTCGTCACCGAACGGGAAGGCGCTCCCAGCGCCGTCTTGATTCGCGCCGTCGAGCCGCTGCGGGGCGTCGCGCAAATGCAAAGGAACCGACAGACCGACGTGCTGCGCGACTTGGCGCGGGGTCCGGCGCGGCTCTGCGAGGCCATGGTCATCAACCGATTGCTCGACGGCTGGGACCTGACACTTGGCAGGTCGCTGTGGATCGCCGAGGGAGATAACGTCGCGCCGCTCCCGACGATCGCCGTCAGCCATCGGATCGGCGTGACCTCGGCTCACGACCTGAAGCTACGGTATTACCTCGCCGGCAACACATTCGTCAGCGGCACGCAGAAGCTGAACGGAAAGCCGTCGTAGGACGGCCTTTCCAGGCCGTCGCCAAGTCGTAGGACGGCCTTTCCAGGCCGTCGCCAAGTTGTAGGAGGGCCTTTCCACGCCGTCGCCGCAACGGTGAAATGGACGGCCTGGAAAGGCGGGACTCGAAACCGTGGACTAGACGGCCTGGAAAGGCCGTCCTACCTTCTCTCCCATGTCCCCCTGGCAATTCTGGATCGACGTCGGCGGCACGTTCACCGACTGCTTTGCGCTGTCGCCCGACGGCCGGCTCCTGCGGCACAAGCTGCTCAGCTCCGGGGTCACGAAAGGGTCGGCCGGCGACGGGAGCAAAGGCGACCGCATCGTCGATCCCGCCCGAGGGCGCGATCCGCCGGAATTCTGGGACGGCTACGAGCTGCGATTGCTCGATTCCGCGGGCAACGTCACGGCTGCTTCGCGCGTGCTGTCGTTCGACCGCGACACGGGAATGCTCGTCCTGCAAACGCCGCTTTCGCCGCCGCCCGCTGCGGGTCAGGTCTACGAGCTAGTCTCCGACGAAGGGGCGCCCGTGATCGCCGTGCGGCATTTTCTCTCGCTCCGGCACGGCGACCCCATCCCGCCCGTCGAAGTCCGCCTGGGCACGACGCGCGGCACGAACGCCCTCATCACGCGCCGCGGCGCCCGCACGGCGTTTGTAACGACCAAAGGTTTCGCCGACGTGCTCTTGATCGGCTATCAGAACCGGCCGCGGCTGTTTGATCTCGACATCAAAAAGCCGGAGCCGCTG
This sequence comes from Planctomycetia bacterium, assembly GCA_016177915.1. Classification (GTDB taxonomy): domain Bacteria; phylum Planctomycetota; class Planctomycetia; order Pirellulales; family S012-138; genus JACOUI01. The sequence continues at coordinate 7,547 of JACOUI010000153.1, read as the reverse complement.
TTTGCGGCCATGGTCGAGATCGACGAGCGCCTGGCCGCCGACGGCGCGGTGCTCGTCGCACCCGACCCCGCCAAGATCCGCAGTCAACTTGAGCAGCTCAAATCGCAGAAGGTCGAGTCGCTGGCCATCTGTTTGTTGCACGCCTTCGCCTTCCCGCGGCACGAGGAGCTGGTCGAGCGGACCGCGCGCGAGGCGGGCTTCCAGGAGATCAGCGTCAGCCATCGGGTCGCGCCCTTCATCAAGATCGTTTCCCGCGGCGACACGACCGTGATGGACGCGTATCTGAATCCCGTCCTGCGGGCCTACGTCGAGCAACTTTGCGCTTCGCTCTGCCGCGACGGCGCGGGCGGCAATTCGACTGTGGGAAAGCTGCGGATCATGACCTCGGCCGGCGGGCTGGTGGAGGCGTCGCAATTCGTGGGGAAGGACAGCATTCTTTCCGGGCCGGCGGGCGGAGTGGTAGGCTTCTCGCGCGTGGCGGAGGCGGCGAGCTTTCGGCGAGCGATCGGCTTCGACATGGGCGGCACGAGCACGGACGTCTCGCGCTACGACGGCCGCCACGAGCTGGAATTCGAGACCGAGAAGGCCGGCGTGCGCGTCGTCGCGCCGATGCTGGCGATCCGGACGGTCGCGGCCGGCGGCGGATCGATTTGCTCGTTCGACGGCGTCAAGCTCGTCGTCGGTCCCGACAGCGCCGGCGCCGACCCCGGCCCGGCGTGCTATGGCCGCGGCGGCCCGCTGGCCGTTACGGACCTCAATTTCTACCTGGGCAAAATTCCCGCCGACCGCTTTCCCTTCCCGCTCGACCGCCGCGCCGTCGAGGCGCGGCTCGCGGCGCTGGCGGCGGAAATCGAAAAGGCGACCGGACGCAGGCTGTCGCCCGTCGAGCTGTGCGACGGCTTTGTCCGGGTGGCCAACGCCAACATGGTCCGGCCGATCCGCTCGATCAGCGTGGCCAAGGGCTACGACCCGCGCGATTACGTCCTTGTGGCCTTCGGCGGAGCGGCCGGCCAGCATGCCTGCGCCGTCGCCCGCGAGCTGGGCATGCGGCAAGTGCTCTTGCACCCCGACGCGGGACTGCTCAGCGCCTACGGCATCGGCATGGCGCCCGTCGCGCGGCACATGAGCCAAGGGGTCTATCAACCGCACAGCGAAGCCGCGGTCGCCGGTCTGCACGACGTCTTTACGCGCCTGGAACAAGAAGGCCGCGCGGAAGTGCTGGCCGAGGGCATCGCCACAGACAAGATCGCGGTCCATCGGTCGCTCGATTTGCGCTACCAGGGTCAGGAAGCGTCGCTCTCGATCCCCGAGCCGGAAATCGCAACCTACGCCGACGCCTTCGCCGTCCAGCACCGGCAACTTTATGGCTATGCCTACGAGGGCCGGGCGCTGGAGATCGTCGCCGCCCGCGTCGAGATTTCCGGCAGCGCCGCCGAAGTCTCTGTCGACGCAAAATCGCCGCGATTGCGCCGACCGGAGCCGGCGCGAACGACGCAAACTTGTTTCGATACAACCTGGCAGACCTGCGGCGTCTTTTTCCGCGAGTCGCTCGCGCCGGGCGACGTGATCGCCGGCCCTGCCATTGTCTGCGAGGACTCCTCGACCGCCGTGATCGACCCCGGTTGGCAAGCGGAGGTGCTCGCCCGCGGCGAGCTGCTCCTCACCGACGTCGGTCGCGATGCGCCTCGTCCCATTTCGACCGACTGCGACGTCGTCCTGCTCGAAGTCTTCAACAACCTCTTCGCCGGCATTGCCGAGCAGATGGGCATTACGCTCCGCAACACGGCCAGCAGCGTGAACGTGAAGGAGCGGCTCGATTTTAGCTGCGCGATTTTCACCGCCGCGGGCGACCTCGTGGTCAACGCGCCGCACATCCCCGTTCATCTCGGCGCGATGGGCGAGACGGTTCGCAAGGTGCTCGCCGACAACCCCGATTTGCAGCCGGGCGACGTGCTGGTCAGCAACGACCCGTACCACGGCGGCTCGCACCTGCCGGACATCACGGTCGTGACGCCGGTGTTCGTGGCCGGCCGGCTCATGTTTTTCACCGCCAGCCGGGCCCACCACGCCGAGATCGGCGGCATCCGCCCCGGTTCGATGCCGCCGTTTTCGAAGAACCTGGCCGAGGAGGGAGTCCTGATCCGCAACTTCGCCCTCGTCCGCGGCGGAACGTCGCGGATGGAAGAGTTGCGGAAGCTGCTCCTGTCGGGCAGGTACCCCACGCGGGCCGTCGCCGACAACCTGGCCGACATCGCCGCGCAGGTGGCCGCGAACCGGCAGGGCGAGCGCGACCTGTTGGCCCTCGTCGAGCGATACTCGCCGGAGGTCGTCGCCGCCTACATGGGGCACATCCAGGCCGCCGCCGAGACGAAAATGCGCCGCGCCCTGCAAAAGCTTCCGCCGGGCAAGCGCACCTTCACCGATCACCTGGACGACGGCACTCCGATCACGGTGACGATCACGATCGACGGCGACCGCGCCAGGCTCGACTTCGTCGGCACCGGGCCGGTCATGGCAGGCAACCTGAACGCGAACCGGGCGATCGTGACCGCGGCCGTGATGTACTGCCTGCGCTGCCTGATCGACGAGGACATCCCGCTCAACCAGGGCGTTTTGGCACCCGTCGAGATCATCGTACCCGAGTGCCTTCTTTCGCCGGCCGCGCGCCAGCGGCCGGAGGACTGCCCGGCCGTGGTGGGCGGGAACGTGGAGACGTCGCAGCGGGTGGTGGATGTCGTCTTGGGCGCTTTGGGTCTGGCCGCGGCCAGCCAGGGGACGATGAACAACACGCTCTTCGGCGATGCGTCGTTCGGCTATTACGAAACGATCTGCGGCGGGGCCGGCGCGACGCCCAAGGCCGCAGGCGCCGACGCGGTCCACACGCACATGACCAACACGCGGCTGACGGACGTGGAAGTCGTCGAGCGGCGCTACCCGGTGCGCGTTTTGGAGTTTTCGATCCGCCGCGGTTCAGGCGGCGCGGGCAAGCACCGCGGCGGCGACGGCGTGATCCGCAAAATCCAGTTCCTTCGCGCCCTGGAGGTTTCGCTGCTGCACCAGCGCCGCGGGCCGTATCCGCCCTACGGACTCGCCGGCGGCCGGCCCGGCGCGCTTGGCCGCAATACGCTAAGGCGCCCTGACGGGGCGACGGAGCGGCTTTCGGGCTTGGTGCAGTTCGTGGCACAGGCGGGGGACGTGTTGGTAATCGAAACACCGGGGGGCGGGGGGTGGGGCGCGCCCTCGTGAACGCGAATCACGCGAGGACATCGTGAGTTCGGTCGGATGCCCGGCGATCAGCCGTCCCTACGGGACTTTTCAGGATTTGTCGCCCCACCTCTCCCAGCGATGAATCGCTGGGCTACTCTCGACGGTCCCTTCGGGACAAACAGCAAAACGCAACGCTCCGTTCAGCACGGACGCGTTGTCCTCGTCCCGTAGGGACGCCCGAGAGTAGCCCAGCGATTCATCGCTGGGTAAGGTGGGCCTATTCGTCCTGTTTAGTCCCGTAGGGACGGCTGATCTGGTTCCGGCCACGAGTCACACACGTTAGGAGGCGCCGCGATGGCTCACTCGTTCGTCAGCTCGCTCCATCACTGCGTTTTCAGCACCCACGGCCGGCGACCTCTTATCACGCCGGAAATCGAAGACCGCCTGTGGCGCTACATGGGAGGCATCGCGCGCAAGAACAAATTCAAGGCGCTGGAGATCGGCGGCATCGAGGATCATGTGCATCTCCTGTTGTCGCTGCCCTCGACGTTGGCGATCGCCAAGGCCATTCAACTCGTTAAAGGCGGCTCGTCCAAATGGGTGCACGATACCTTCAGCTCGCACCAGCAGTTTGCCTGGCAGGAGGGCTACGGCGCGTTCAGCATCGGCATCTCCCAGGTTGACGCGACCATTGCCTACATCAAGTCGCAGGAGGAGCACCACCGCAAGCAGACATACAAGCAGGAATTCCTGGCCTTCCTGAAGAAACACGGCATTGAATATGACCCGCGCTACATTTGGGACTGATGCCACAGGGCCGGGCTGTGCCGCACGATGAACGATCAGCCGTCCCTACGGGACTAAACGAGGGTTGGCGCGGCCACGTCAGCCAGCGATGAATCGCGGGGCTACTCTCGGGCGTCCCTACGGGACGAAGACGGTTCCAGCGCGCTTGCGTTGACGAGACCGTATGGGCAGCCGCAGGTTGTCGAATCGCAAGAATTACGAATCCCCGACGCGAATCACCACCCTCCGGTACCTCGCCAGCGGCGGGTCGCCCTTGTCCCGCACCGTCAGGATGACGTGGATCGTCTTCCCGCCCGCGTCGGCCGGGACTTTCAGCGACGCGCGGGCCGCATCGGCACCGTCGATCGCCACGTCCCGGCCGTAGGAACCGGCCTCCGGATAGACCCACCAGTTGTAAGACACGAGATCACTGTCCGGATCGGTCGTGCCGGTCGCGTCGAGCCGCACGACCTCGCCACGGATGGCGCGGACTTCGACGATCGTCGTGCCTTGCTTGCCCGCGATCGCCGGCCGCGGCGGATGATTCACTTCGCGCGGCGGCTTGACGCAGCAGACGAGCCGGGCGCGGAAGTCGTTCTGAAAATCGGCCGCCCAGACGGCCAGCGTGTTGTCGCGGTGCTTCGTTCCCTTCCAGACATCGGCCTGGTTCGCCCAGTAATACGCCCGCCCCGCCGCCGTGTCCTGCTTGCCGTACCGCCCGGCCCAGCTTCCCCACGCCGGCTGCTCCGGGTCGTTCATCCCGGTGGGCACGAGGTAGAGGAAGGTCATCGTGTCGCCTTCCTTCTGCGGATGCGTGGTGTTCGTGGGATAGAGTGCGCCGAGCGGGCCGTGGCCGGTGAGCACGTCGCGCTTGACGTCGAAACCCCCGGCCGTGGCCGTCAGTGCCGAAAAGCGGTGATACCAGCGCTTGCCTTCCAGCTCGGGACGGAAAGTGTCGACCCACAGTTTGAAGGGCGGCTCGATCGAGGTCGTGTGGTCGCCGAACTTGTCGGCCACGACAGGCGCAGCTTGTTCTTGAACTCCGCGTAGCGTTGCGGCCCGCGCTCCTTCCAGACGCGGTCGAGCACCCGTTTCAAGCAGCTTACGGCCGCGCCATTGTCCGTGCCCCAGTTGCAATACCACACCGGCCGCGGGTCATCCGCATCGACGGCCGCAAGGATGAGCTTCACGCCGTCGTCGCTGTCGTCGTAACCGGCCACGGTCCGCTCGCGCAGCAGCTCCGGCTTGGGATAGCGCGGGTCGTGCTTCACGAGGTTCGGATAACACTCACCGTAGGCCACGACCATCCGCCGCACGATCAAGAGGCCGGTCCGCTCCGCGTTTTTGTTCTCGCCGTCGCGCGCCTTGGGCCGATTGGCGATGATCCCTGCGACGTCGAACTCGTTGGCGTAGAGCAAGAACCGCACCAGGGATTGCTCGTCGTCCGGATCGCCGCCGGCGTCGGTTTCGATGATCACCCGCAGCCGCGACGAGTCGGCCGCCGGCTCGTCGGCGGCGAGAATTTGCGCCGGCACGATCCCGGCAATCCAGGCCGCAATGAAAAGAGACCGCATGGCAGCCACCGCGCGTCGAGAATCGCTTCGTCCCGTGGCGGCGACGGAGAAGCACAGCGAGCGATTGGATCGCCGTCGCTACGCCAGCACCGCCTCCACCACGTCGCCGTAGCTCAAAGGCACCGGCCGGCGCTCCAGGTCGTGCGTCTCCTGGCGGTGGTCGACGCCCAGAAGGTGGAAGACCGTGGCGGAAAGATCGTCCGGGCTGACGGCGTCGCGGTCCGGGTAGCCGCCGTCCTTCGTGCTCGCCCCGTAGCACAAGCCCGAAGCCGCGCCGCCCCCGGCCAGGCCGATGGACTGGCAAAAACCCCAGTGGTCGCGGCCGCCGGCCTTGTTGATCTTCGGCGTGCGGCCGAACTCGCCGTACCAGGTGACGAGCGTCGTGTCGATCATTCCTCGCTCGATGAGCTCGTCGAGCAAAGCCGACATCGCCTGGTCGAATGGCGGCAGCAAATGGCCCCGCATTCGCTCGTGCTGATTCGTGTGCGTGTCCCAGCTCTGATTGTCGGCGTTGCTGGGCGAGTTCCAGTAGACGGTGACCAAGGGCACGCCCGCCTCGATCAGCCGCCGCGCGAGTAGCAGGCTCTGGGCGAAGTGATGCCAGCCGTAGCGGTCGCGGATTTTCTCCGGCTCGCGCGACAGGTCGAACGCGGCCTCAGTCTTGGAGCTTTGCAAGAGGTCGAGCGCCCGCTCAAAGGCGCTGTCCACGGCGACGCCTGCGGGGTCTTCGCGCAAATGCGCCGCCTGCTGCTCGATCGCCGCCTGCAGGCTCACCCGCCGCTCGAGCCGCTCGCGGGAGACGTTGTCCGCCAGCGCCAGCGCCGGCACGCGGAAGTCCTTTTGCGTTGGATCGCCCAGCACCAGGAACGGCTCGTAGGCGCTGCCCAAAAACCCCGCCCCCTGCCCCGGAACCGGCAGCCCGTCGCCGTCGTTGACGATCGACGGCAACGCCACGTGCCCCGGCAAATGCGCCGGCCGCGACAGGAACCGCGCGGCGCTCACGCCCAGGTTCGGCATGTCGCGCTTCGACGGGTGCCGCAGCGTGCCCGGGCTGAAATGGATGTGCCCGGTCAGCATGTGGTAGGCGCTCGTGCCGTGATTGACGCCGGTGTGCGAAAGGCTGCGGACGATCGTGTAGCGATCGGCGCGCTTGGCCAGTTGCGGCAGGTGCTCGCAGATGGAGAAGCCGGGGACGGCGGTGGCGATGGGCTTAAAGTCGCCGCGCGTGCCTTCGGGGGCCTTTGGCTTGAGGTCCCAAGTTTCCTGCGCGCCCGGCCCGCCCCACAGGAAGACCTGGATGCAGGCCTTGGCCTTTCCGAAGCCGCGCGGGCGGGGCCTTTCAGCGCCACGCGTCGCCGGGCTGCGTTCTTCGGCGAGCGCCCGCGAGCGAAACATGGCCGGCAGAGAGAGTCCCACGGCCGACAACGTCCCCACGCTCAGCCACTGCCGGCGCGTGAGTCCGTCGCAAAGCTTCTGGCCGCGGTGCTCGATGGAAAGCATGGTTCGTTTGCCGCGCGGTGGGTCAGCGCCGGCCGAGGCGCCCATGGTCGCTCGACACCAGACATTGTTACGTATCGGGGCCGGCCAAGGCAACAGAATTGCACACCAACCCGACGCGCCAGCGAGGGAAATGGGCAAAGCGGCGTCCCTCCGCGAATTCTGCCGATCTCCCTCGCTTGCGCTTCGGGTTGGTCTTTTCGACACTAACCCTTAACCAAGCGAGCCCGGTTCGGCTCGCTGGAGAGGGCTCACAAAAAAACCCGAAATCTTCGGCGTTCTCGGGCGTCTGAGAGTTGTTACCAAAAACTCAGGACCACGAGCACGGAGGATTTCGAGTGAAACGTAGCATTGCACAGCGGCTCGCCCTTCGCAAGCGGAGCATCGAAATTCGGTTGGCACGCGGAATCCGGGAGATGAAGTGCGACGGCCCCGTGCTCTCCTCGGCCGGTGTGAAGTACGAGCTCAGCGACAAGGCGCGCG
>JACOUI010000152.1 GCA_016177915.1 Planctomycetia bacterium | reverse complement strand
GGTGGCGGCTCAAGAATCTCCATCGGTTGATCGTCACGTCGGCGGCGTACCGGCAGTCGTCGGCGCGGACGGAGGCCTGGCAGGCCGCCGATCCGGAGAATCGATTGCTGGGGCGGATGTCGGTGCGGCGGCTGGAGGCGGAGGCGATCCGCGACGCGATCCTCCAGGTCGCCGGCAGCAAGAGCGGGGCGATGTTCGGCCCGCCGGCGACGGTGAACCCCGACGAGGTGGGCCAGGTCGTGATCGGCAAGGCGACGCGCGACGGCAACGGGATCATGGTCGCCAAGGCGGAAGAGAGCGAAGGGGCGCACCGGCGGAGCGTGTACGTGCAGGTGCGGCGGTCGATGCCGCTGGGCATGCTCGAGCCGTTCGACGTAGCCTCGACGGCGCCCAATTGCGAGCTGCGGTCGTCGTCGACGGTCGCGCCGCAGTCGCTCCTGCTGATGAATAGCGCGATGATCGTCGAGCAATCGGAGCGCTTTGCCGATCGCGTCGCGGCCGAGGCGCAGGGCGACGCGGCGGCGCAGGTGCGGCGGGCCTGGGAGCTGGCCTTTGGGCGCGGCCCGTCGGAGGCGGACGTGGCGGAGGCCGTGGCATACTTGACCGCGCAGCGCGAGCATTTTGCAGCGCAGGCGGTGGCCGCGCCGGCACCCGCGCAGCCGGAGAGCAAAAAGGCCGCCGAGCCGCCAAAGCCGGCGCTCGATCCGGCGCAGCAGGCGCTGGCGACGTTGTGTCAGGCGCTGTTTTGTGCGAATGAGTTTTTATACGTGGATTGAGGCAGAAGATGTCTTCCGCTTGCTACTCCCGACGGCACTTCATCGCCCAGCAGGGCCTGGGATTGGGTTCGGTCGCGCTTTTGTGGTTGCTGCGGCAAGACGGCATTTTGGCCGAGCCGAAGAAGCCGAACCTGGAAAAGACGGCGTTCGATCTTGCGCCGAAAGCGCCGCATCGCGAGCCGCAGGCGCGGGCGATGATCTCGCTTTTCATGCAGGGCGGGCCCAGCCACATCGATCTGTTCGACCCCAAGCCCGAGCTGCAAAAACGGCACCTGACGAACTTCGCGGGCGACATCAAGTACGACAACGCGGCCGAGTCCAGCGCCAAGCTGTTTGCCAGCCCCTGGAAGTTCGCCCCGCGCGGCCAGTGCGGGATGGAGCTGAGCGAGCTGTTGCCGTGCCTGACGGAAGTGGCCGACGAGATCACGCTCGTCCGCTCAACGCACACGGGCGTGAACAACCATGGGCAGTCGATTTATGCCCTGAACTCCGGCCGCGTGACGCCGGGCCGCCCGGCGCTAGGGTCGTGGCTGACGTACGGTTTGGGGAGCGAGAGCCAGAACCTGCCGGCGTACGTCGTGCTGACCGATCCGGGCGGACTGCCGGTGCTGGGGACGGACCTGTGGACCAACGGCTTTTTGCCGTCGCTGTTTCAGGGGACGGTCGTGCGGCCGCGCGAGCCGCGGATTTTGAACCTCGATCCGCCGCCGCGGCTGGCGGGCGAGCCGCAGGAGCGGTTTCTAGGCTACTTGCAGTCGATCAACCGGCGGCATTTAGAGGAGCGGCCGGGCGAGACGGACCTGGCGGCCCGGATCGCCAGCTACGAACTGGCCGCGCGGATGCAGACGGCGGCCAAGGAGGCGCTCGATCTGTCGCAGGAGACCGAGGCGACGCGGCGGATGTATGGCCTGGATGACGAGAAGACGCGCGACTATGGCTCGCGGTGTTTGATCGCGCGGCGGCTCGTGGAGCGGGGCGTGCGGTTCGTGCAGGTGTTCACCTCCACGCAGCAGTGGGACCATCACGGTGGGATCACGAAGGCCCTGCCCGCGGCGTGCCTCAAGACCGACCGGCCGGCGGCGGCGCTGGTGCGGGATTTGAAGCAGCACGGGCTGTTGGAGACGACGCTCGTCCACTGGGGCGGCGAGATGGGGCGGCTGCCGGTCGTGCAGAACGAAAAGAACATTGGCCGCGACCACAACACCTACGGCTTTTCGATGTGGCTGGCGGGCGGGGGCGTAAAGGCGGGCTGCGTCTACGGGGCGACGGACGAATTCGGGCACAAGGCGGTCGAGAACGTCGTGAACCACTACGACTACCACGCGACGCTGCTTTATCTCTTCGGCCTCGATTCGCAGGAGCTGGCGATTGCTCGGCCGGGCGGGCCGGGGACGCTCTTGGATGGGCAGCCGGGGAAGATTGTTTCGGGGATTTTGGAGCGGCCGCCGGAGGAGGCGTGATGCCATGGTCGCACTTCGCGCGATCGTTTTCGTGCTGGCGGTCGCCCCTGGCGTGGCGATATTCGCGGCGGAGCCGGAAAAGAGCATTCGCCTGGGCGTCGAGGGCACGGCCTTCACTGTCAATGACAAGCCCACGTTTCTGATCGGCATGAGTTACTATGGCGCCCTGGGGGCCCCGGAGAAGTTCATCGAGCAGGACCTCGACGACCTGAAGCGCCTCGGCTTCAACTGGATTCGCGTGTGGGCCACGTGGGGGGCGTTTGAGAACGACGTATCGGCCGTGGACGGCGACGGGCGCGGGCGCGAAGGGCAGCTTAAGAAGCTCAAGTGGCTTTTGGGCCAGTGCGACGCGCGGGGGATGATCGTCGATGTGACGCTGTCGCGCGGCAACGGCGTGACCGGGCCGCCGCGCTTGCAGACGCTTGAGTCGCACCGCCGGGCCGTCGAGACGATCGTCGCGGAGCTCAAGAACCACAGGAACTGGTATCTGGACCTGTCCAACGAGCGGAACATCGGCGACAAGCGGCACACAAGCTTTGCGGATCTGAAGGCCCTGCGCGACGCGGCCAAGAGGCAGGGCGGCGAGCTTTTGATCACCGCCTCGCACGCCGGCGACATCTCTGAGGACGACCTGCGGCAGTATTTGCTGACGGTCGAAGTGGATTTCATTTCTCCGCACCGGCCGCGGCAGGCTGGCTCGCCCGAAAAAACCGAATCGAAGACGCGCGAGTACATCGCGGCGATGACGAAGCTCGGCCGAGTGGCGCCGGTTCACTATCAGGAGCCGTTCCGGCGGGGATTTGGAAGCCGGCAGCCTTCGGCGGAGGATTTCTTGATCGATTTCCGTGGCGCGCGTTCGGGCGGGGCGGCGGGCTGGTGTTTTCACAACGGCGACGAGCGCGCCCGGACGGACGGCAAGCCGCGGCGGTCGTTCGATCTGCGCGCGTCGCGGCTCTTCGAGCAGCTCGACGACGAGGAGCGGAAGGCGATCGAGCGGATGCGGCAGACGAAAATGTAGCCATCACGCTCCGCGTGATGCAGCCTGAGCGCCAACCGAGCTCGATGCACACGCCCCGACAGCCGATCGAGCCATCGCACAATTCGGGCTACCTCACGCGGAGCGTGAGGGCTACTTTGGAGGCCGTCGCAGAGGGAAAAATGCTTCGCGGAATCTCGCCACTGGTCGGACCCGATTTGCTGGCCGTGCTTTGCCGGATGGGGCACGGCGACGAGATCGTGCTGGCCGATGCGCACTTTCCGGGGGAGAGCGTGTGCGAGGAGTGAAGTACAGGACTCTCTTCTCGTACTCGTGATCGTACTCGTCCTCGTACTCGAATCCAGTGCGGGGGAATCGAGTACGATGACGAGACTGCTATAAGTACGAGTACGATGAACGCCCAGGGCGGCGGTAACCGCCGCGACGGCACACGGACCACCAGCATCGTGCCGGCGGTGCCCGTGCCTACTACGGCAGGCGGGCCACCTACCCTACGACGAAGCAGCTTGCAGGTGGCGCTGGCTGGCCACCAGGGTGCCGATTTTTTCGCCGAGGACGGCGCGCTCGATGTTGCCGGGCTTGTGGTAGTTGAAGACCATGATCGGCATGTCGTGCTCCATGCACTGGGCGATGGCGGTCGGGTCCATCACGCCCAGGTTTCGCTCCAGCACGTTGCTGAACGTGAGCTGGCTGTAGAGCACGGCGTGCGGATTTTTCTTGGGGTCCTCGCTGTAGACGCCGTCGACCTGCGTGGCCTTGAGCACGATGTCGGCCTCCAGCTCCAGCGCCCGGAGCGTGGCGGCGGTGTCCGTGGTGACGAAGGGGCTGCCCGTCCCGGCGGCCAGGATGACGATACGGCCTTTTTGCAGGTGGCGGCGGGCGCGGCGGCGGATGAAGGGCTCGGCCACGCCGTCCATGCGGATGGCGGTCATGAGGCGGGTGTCGCAGCCGACCGATTCGAGGGCGTCCTGCAGGGCCAGGCCGTTCATGACCGTGGCCAGCATGCCCATGTAGTGGGCCGTGGCTTCTTGGATGCGACCGCCGGCGTCGAACTGCCCGCCGCGGAGGATGTTTCCGCCGCCGATGACGATGGCGATTTCGACGCCGTGGCGGGCGGCCTGCTGGATTTCGCGGGCCAGGGCGAGGACTTCGTCGGCGCCGATGCCGCGTTCGCCGGCGTGGGTCAGGCTTTCGCCGGAGATTTTGATGACGACGCGCTTGTAGCGGAGGTTGGAAGCCATGGACGAATCCCTTCTGACACCTGACGCTTGTCCCTTGATCCATCGTCCCACCGGACGCAGCCGGTGGGCTTGGGGAATGCGTTACTTGCCGCCGAGCTCCCAATAGACGAATCTGAGGATCGTCAGGTTCTTGCTCTTGGCGAGCTTGCCGACGGTGGTGGCCTCGTCTTTCACGAACGGCTGCTCCAGGAGCACTTTCTCGGCGTAGAAGTTCCGCAGGCGGCCCTCGACCATTTTGGCGATGATGTTCTCGGGCTTGCCTTCCTTGCGGGAGACTTCGGAGAGGATTTCGCGCTCCTTGGCGACGACGGCGGGGTCCAGCTCGTCGATTTTGACGACGAGCGGCCGCCGGGAGACGACCTGCATGCCGACTTCCTTGACGGTTTCGGCGTCGCCGCCCTGCACCTGGATGAGGGCCGCCTTGGCGCCGTCGTGGTGGGTGTAGCCGCCGCAGGCGCCTTCGACGCGCAGTACGCGGCGCACATGGAACACCTCGCGGATTTGGTTTTGCAGGTCCAGAAGCTGGTCGCCCAGCGTTTTTCCCTGTTGCGAAGGCGAGGGCTGCGCGAGAAGGGCCTCGGGAGTGGCGGCGCTCGGTCCGAGGGCCGCCTGCCGGGCCAGGTCGACGGCGAGCTGCCGGAAGGCCTCGTTCTTTGCCACGGGCGCCGACTCGCAATTCAGCTCGACGATGGCGCCGGAGGGGGACTTCATGTCGGCGAAGATCTCGATGCGGCCCGAGAGCGTCTCGCGCTCGCCGCGCGACTCGCTGAACTTGGCGCCTTCCTTGCGGAGGATCAATTCGGCGGCTTCCTGGTCGCCGCCCGCCTTGGTGAGGGCCTCTTTGCACTTCATCATCGGCAGGCCCGTCCGCTCGCGCAGCGACTTGACGGCGGCGGCTGATACTTCGGCCATGAGCGAATCTCCGTGGTTTTTGCAAACGAAAATGCGGTTCCGGCGGCGCCGAACTCCCTTGGCAACCGGCCCCTTGGAAAAAAGACGGCCGCGGCGGACGCTAGCTTCACGAGCGACTGGACCGACGCCGTCCTAGGGACGCAATGGGACGCAATCGCCATCGGCCGAAGGCGCTTGCTCCGGGGCTTACTCCTTGGGCGGCGGCAGCGTGCTCTTGCCTTCCAGCATCGCGTCGGCCAGGCGGGTGATGATCAGCTCGATCGAGCGGATGCTGTCGTCGTTGCCGGGAATGGGAATATCGACCTCGTCGGGGTCGCTGTCGGTGTCGATCAGGGCGACGGTGGGGATGCCCAGCTTCCGCGCCTCGCGGACGGCGTTCTTTTCCTTTTTGGGATCGACGATCAGCAGGCACTCGGGCAGGCGGCTCATCGTCCGCAGCCCGTTCAGGTTGCGGAACATCTTGCGGTATTCGCGATTGAGCTTCGACTGCATTTTCTTGGAGTACGTGGCGATCTGTTCGGAACTGCGGATCTCTTCGAGCTGCTCCAGGTGGGTGAGGCGGCTGCGGATCGTGCGGAAGTTGGTGAGCGTGCCGCCGAGCCAGCGGTCGCTGACGAACGGCATGCCGCAGCGCTTGGCCTCGCGCTCGATGGTGTCGGTCGCCTGGCGCTTCGTGCCGACGATGAGCACTAACCCGCTGTTGGCCGCCACCTGCGAGAGGTACTTCCTGGCCTGCAACAGGCCGCGGATCGTCTGCCGCAGGTCGATAATGTGGATCAGGTTTTTCTTGGCGAAGATGTAGGGGCGCATTTTCGGGTTCCAGCGGCTGGAACGATGCCCGAAATGCACCCCGGCTTCAACCAGATCGTTGAGCAGGACGGGAGCGGACACGGAGTCTCCTTGGGAAGGCACACCGGCGAAGTCCCGCAGCGCGAGGCCCGTCGCGGGAGGGCCGTCTGTCGCGACGGCGAAATCCGCGAGGGTTTTAGCTAAGTTTCTGGCTGGGGCGTCCGGCGTTGTGGGGAAATCTCGGCCAGTTTTGTGTTTCCGCGCCGCCCGGGCCGAACGGGCGGCGACGAACCCCAAATCCTAGCAGCAGGGGGGTTTAGCGTCAAAGGGGAGTTGGGGCGACGCGGACTCACCAGATTTTGATCCGGCGCCATTCGACGGAGCGTCAATCGAAGAGCGCTTTTTGTGTCAAGGTGAACCGGCGCATGATGAACCGGCTGAAAAGCGGCACCGCGAACGAGTACTTCGAGTAGCGGTTCTTGAATACCAAACCTCTTTCAATCAGGCGGGGCAGGATTTGGCTAACGTCGTTAGGCGAAAATGGCTTGACGCCACGGGGGTTAGACTTCGATGCCTCCACAATCTCACCGATGGTGAATTCCTCGTCTGCGTGAGGGAGTTGAGCAATGCAGTACAGCAAGTCGCGCTGGCGATCCGTCAGTGTCTCCCAGCGCCCGGCGAAGAAATTTGAATCGAGTTTGCGAACGATCGGCTCGATCGGGATTGATGGACTATCCGGATTGACGATCGTGTAGTCGAAAGCTTCCCGACAGATGAATTGAATGAAGTAAGGATATCCGTCCGAAACTCGGACGATCGTTTCAACGGCCGAATCGGAGAACTGCCAACTGTAGTCTTGAAGTGGAATCCGGATCGCATCTCGCGATGCCATAGGTGAAAGTCGTCCGATTTCCTGCACGGAGAACATGCGCTCCGCGTAGGTTCGGGACTCGACGAGCTTTGGAAACAGCGTGGGCAGGCCCGTGAGCAACAGCAGATAGCGCATGCCTTTGCGCTGAAGTGACTGGAATGTTTCCAGGAGGAGCGCCAGCGGGTATTCGTTCTTGTCCTTTTGATCCGCGACAACTTGCGCTTCGTCGTACGCGAAAACAATCCCACGGATCCCTCTCTTGTTGGCAGTTTGCCACACGAGGTCGAGGGACGCCTTGAGTTTGTCCACCATGAGGCCTGGTTGGGCCAGAAGATAAGTTGCGAGGAAATCGAACGTAAGCGCATGTTCTGTCGGCGCGCCGGTGTCAAAGCCCAGACGTCCGGTGGTCGTTGATGACAACGACAGGCTCGAGGAGAAAACCGACAGGTCGGTGAGCAGTCGCGTGCAGAGGTTTTGCTCATTCAAGAAGGACGACTCCGAGAAGTCCGACCCCACCCAAACCCACCCCTTTTCCTGAGCTTGGGATTTGAAGCGGTCATCCATGAGCACCGTCTTTCCGACACCGCGCAGACCGGTCAGAATCACGTTTGTGGTAATGTCATCCTGCTCCAAAAAGCCAGCGAACTTTTTGACCTCTTCTTCGCGGCCGGCAAGATAGGGCGGGGAATGACCTGCCCCCGGTCGGTACGGATTCGTGTTTGTGTCCGACATCACGCCCGCCTAGGAATTAGGGTGACTTACGAATCATCGTAATCTTACGATCTTGCGTAATAGTATGTCAAGCTGTTTGTTCTAATCATTTTTCAGTGCAACATGCCATTGACCGCCGGATTCACGTCCCGGCCCAGGCAAGTAGAATCAAGGGCGTCCAATTGACCCGAAAAACAAAGGTGGAATCCGTGAAACTGGAATTGGTTCGCAAGCGCTTCCCACTCGTGTGGCTTGTCGCCGTTCTTGCGGCGCTATCAGCGCCGCTCGCTGCCGAGGATGCCAAGGGGGCGAAGCCCTCGCCCTTGGCCGCTTACGTGTCCAAGGAGGACGACAGCTACGGCTGGGTCAAGCGGCGAAACGACAGCGCCGGCGGCGGGGCGGTCATCGAGCTGACGCTCACGTCGCAAACCTGGAAGGGCATCCGCTGGCAGCACCAGCTCTTCATCATCAAGCCCTCGAAGATGGACAACGCCAGGCAGGCCGTGCTGATGATCGCCGGCGGACGCTGGAAGCCGGAGAACGCCGGGCCAATCGATCCGGCCAAGAAGGACCTGCCGCGCGAGGCCCAGGCCTTGGCCCTCGTGGCCGAGCAGCTTCGCTCGCCGGTGGCGGTGCTCATGCACTGCCCGTTCCAGCCGATCTTCGACGGCAAAGTGGAAGACGAGATCATCGCCCACACGTTCGACCAGTACCTGAAGACGGGCGACGAGGAATGGCCGCTGCTGTTGCCGATGACGAAGAGCGCGGTGCGGGCGATGGACGCGGTGCAGGAATTCGCCAAGCAGGAATGGAACGTGGAGGTGAAGGGATTCACGGTGACGGGCGGCTCGAAGCGCGGCTGGACGACCTGGCTGACGGGGGCCGTCGATCCGCGCGTGACGGCGCTGGCGCCGATGGTCATCGACGTCTTGAACATGCAGGCGCAGATGAAGCACCAGATGGCGACCTGGGGAAAGTACTCCGAGCAGATCGAAGACTACACGCGGCTCAAAATCCAGGAGCGGTCGGACTCGCCCGAGGGCCGAAAGCTGAACACGATCGTCGACCCCTACACCTATCGCGAGAACTACAAGCAGCCGAAGATGATCATCCTGGCCACGAACGACCGCTACTGGCCGGTCGATGCGCTCAACGTCTATTGGGACGGCCTGCCGGGCGAGAAGCACGTCTTGTATTGCCCGAACCAAGGGCACGGGATCAAGGACCTGGTGCGGGTGCTGGGCGGGGTCTCGGCCGTACACCGCTCTGCGCTGGGCGAGCTTACGCTGCCGAAGATGACGTGGGATCTTTCGACCGAGGGCAAGATGTCGCTCTCGCTCGCGTCGGACAAGAAGCCCAAGGCGGTCGTGTGCTGGCTGGCGACTTCGCCGACGAAGGACTTTCGGGAGGCGAAGTGGGAGTCGTTTTCGACGGAAGAGTCCGGCGGCAAGTATCGCTTCGAGCGGGCCGTGCCGGAATCGGGGTACGCGGCGTTTTTCGGCGAGGCGGAGTTCGACGAGGGCGGGACGTTTTTCTTGTCGACGAATCTGAGGATTGCGGGCGGGAAGAAGTAGCCGCCAAGGGGAACCATGCTGGTATAATCAGGACATGAGCACAGCGACAACTGACTTCTTGGCGCGGATGCTCGAGCCGGTGACGGAGTGTCTCACGCCCGAGGCCGCCACGAAGCTCGTGAACCTCCGCCCCGACCCGGCGCTGCAGAAGCGCATGGCGGCGCTGGCCGAGAAGGCCAACGAGGGCCAACTGACGGCCAAGGAGCGGACCGCGTATGAGGACTACATCGACGCCAACGACCTGATTGGGATTCTGCAGGCGCAGGCCCGGGCGGTACTGAGGCGGGCGGCGAGCTAAGGGGCGCCGAGTTGCGGGACGCGGTGCGCGAGCGGGCGCAGCATCGTTGCGAGTACTGCCATTTGCCACAAGCGGCGTTGCCGCTCTGTCCGTTCCACGTCGAGCACATTATCGCTCAACAACATGGTGGCCACGACTCGCCCGACAACCTGGCGCTGGCGTGCGAGCAGTGCAATTTGTTCAAAGGGCCAAATCTCTCGAGTATCGACCCGCGAACGCGTCAGATCATCGTCCTCTTCCATCCTCGCCACGACGTTTGGCTCGACCATTTTCGATTGCAGGGAGCGGTCATCGTGGGTAGGACCGCCGTTGGCCGCGCTACGGCGAGGCTTTTGCAAATGAACCGGCAGCGGCGGGTCCAATTTCGCGCGGCGTTGATGGCGGCAGGGGCGTCCTTCCGGTAAAGCAGTCTGCTCTTGCTGCGCCTCGCGGGCTTATTGTTTGGCCTCGTCTCCTTGTCGCCCTTC
>JACOUI010000037.1 GCA_016177915.1 Planctomycetia bacterium | reverse complement strand
CGCCAGGAGTTTCTCGACGGGCAGCACGGCGTTGAGGCTGCCGGAGCGGAAACCCAAAAGGTCGATCGTCACGTATTTGAAACCCAGCTCCGTCAGCCGCCGCACCAGCTCCCCGCGGAGCGGCTCCTGCGCGAGCCGATCGAGCTGGTCGGCCGGCACCTCGACGCGCGCCAGGTCGCCCTTGTGATACCGCACGCGGACCTGGCGAAACCCGCGCTCGCGGAGGAATCGCTCGGCCCGGTCGATCATCGCCACGCGATCCTCCGTCACTTCCTCGCCGTAGGCGATGCGGCTGGCCAGGCACGGGCCGGCCGGCTTGTCCCACACCGAAAGCCCAAACTGCGCCGCCAGCTCGCGGACTTCGGCCTTGGTGATGCCGCACTCCAGGAGCGGGCTAAAGACGCGATGCTCCCGCGCGGCCTGCATTCCCGGCCGGTAGTCGCCCGCGTCGTCGGCGTTCGCGCCGTTAAGGATCACGTCTGCCCCCACGCGCTCGGCCAACTCCTCCAGTTGCGTATACAGCTCCGTCTTGCAGTGGTAGCAGCGGTCGGGCGCGTTTCGCAGATACTCGTCGCTTTGGAATTCTTCGGTGGCGACGATCTCGTGCCGGATGCCGATGGCCCGGGCGACGGCCTGCGCCTCTTGCAGCTCTCCGGCGGGCAAGCTCGGGCTGACGCCCGTCACCGCCACGGCGCCGTCGCCCAGCGCCTCGTGCGCCGCGGCGGCCACGACCGCGCTGTCCACGCCGCCGGAAAACGCCACCGCGCAGCGGCCCAGGCCGCGGATGAGCGAGAGGAGTTTTTCGCGTTTGGCGGTGAGGGAATCCATCGACGGCTCACAACGAATTGTCCGCGGGGCGATTTTCGCGCTTTCCAACGTCGTCGGGTGGGCGGAGCAAGCCCCCTGGCAGGTGGGCCTCGCTCGCAGGATCGTTGCACAGCCACGCCCAGGCGTGCGGCGCCGTTCAAAGGCTTGCGACGCCCACCGCCGCGATGGCGCGAGCTCGACCCACCCTACCGTGATTATAGCCCTGCCGGCCGGGCAATTGAACCGCAGGGGATGTCTGGCTATAGTCAACACGTAGCGCTTCAGACGCCACGTCGCAGATAATCCGCTTGCGCCGGCGACGGTGCGTCCCGCGGGCGAGATGTGCAAACGACGGAGGGCCGCCATGGAAATCACGCTCCTTGTGGTGACCGGCAAGGCCAACAAGAACCAGATCAGGCTGGCCCTGCCCGCCGTTATCGGGCGCAGCCGCCAAGCGACGCTCACCATCGGCCATCCCAAGGTCAGCCGCCAACACTGCGAGCTTTTCGAGAAGGACGGCGCCGTCGTGGTGCGCGACAACAGCTCGCTCAACGGCACGCTGGTCAACGGGCGCGTCGTCAAGGAATGCGTGATCGAGCCCGGCGAGAAGCTCACGGTCGGCCCGCTGACGTTCATGCTGATGTACGAGCCTGCGGCCGCGGCGGCGCAGCCCGAAGTCTCGCTGAGCATCAATGGCGAACCCGCGGCGCCGGCGGCGGACGCGGGCGACGTGCTCCCGCCGGACGTCTTCCAGGAGGCCGCCGGCCCCAAGACGAACGAGCCGTCGCCGGCGACGGAGGAAGACAGCGGCACGGTCGAGCTGCCGTCGCCCGCCGCCGTCGCGGGCCCCCCCGCGGACCCTGCGCCCCCGAAAGTGCGCGCCGACGATCTTCTGCCGCCGGCCGTCGACGACGCGCCGGAAACCGAATACCGGCTCGACCTGCCACCGCCGCCGGAACAAAAGCCTGCATCGGCCGACGCCGTCGTCGCCGACACGCTGGCCACGGAGTTGGCGACGCCGAAGCTGCTTCCGCCCGCCGTCGCCCAGGCGCCGCCAGCCGCCGCCGAGCCCCCGTCGCTCCAGGATTTCCTGCGCAAGCTGCGCTCGTAGGCCGCCCCCTGGGGCCGCCCCCTTGGGCCGCTCTGGGGCCGAACCGCGCGCAAAAAAAGCGCCGGCGGGATCTCTTTCCGCCGGCGCTCGTGTGCTTCCGTCGTTCAGCCCTTCGGCTTGGCCTCCGGCCAGTCTTCCTGCAGCTTCGACAACGCCTGCTGAGAATCGAACTTCCCTGCGTCGATCGTCAGCGTCACCGTGCCCACGTTTCCGTCCACTTTCACATCGACCTGGGCTACACCCGGCAGCCCCGAAAGCGCTTCGCGCGCTTTCGACCCTCAGCCGACCGGTCAGTGCATGCCCGGCACTTCGTAGACGATGGTCTTCCCGTCGACAATGGGGCCGGCGGACGAGGAACTGTCGCCGGGCGACTGGGAACACCCGGCCGACAGCACCAGCGCTGCCATCCCTAACGCAGCCAAAAATCGCATCGGGGCGCCTCCTAGGAATGAATGACCCATGAAGAGAACATCGGCAAGCGCCGCGGGCAGCGCCAGCCGCCCGCGACGATGGCGCCAGTATAGGGCCGTGCCGCCGTTTGCAGAGTGGAATACCTCACACAAGCCCAACAACGCGAAGTTATGCCACGACGGGTTCTCAGAACCGGGGAGAATCCCACGCGCTGATCTTGCCGCGCCGCCCGCCATCCGATACAAGCCCCGCGCTTCTTTTGCCGACTCTCTTCACCCACGCGGGCGCTGCCATGAACCGCCGTCTCCTGCTCTCGGTCTTGTGCGCTATGCTGGCGCTGCCAGCGGCCCTGGCGCACGGCGACACGTCCACGACCACCTCCGTCAACGGCCGGGCCGTCACGCTCCGCGACACGCTGGAGAACGGCCTGCGCGCCAGCCTGCCCGCCGAAAAGAAATTCATCGGCCGGGTGGTGGTCCTCGTCGATCGCGGCAAGCTGAAGGAAGACCTGGTCAAGGCGATCTTCGAGAGGGCCCGGCAGCGCGACTTCCGCCACCCGTTCCCGTACTTCAAGGTCATGATGACGACCGTGGCGAATAAGGAAGGCGTGCCGCTCCGCTGAAGCGTAGGGTAGGCGGCCCGCCTGCCGGTCGTTCGCAAGCCCAATAGCGTGGTCCAAGGTCGCGGCGGACCAACGGTGGGCGTCGCAAGCCGCTTTCGTCGGGAATGGCTGTGGGACGCGATTCACGGTCCCAAAGCGAGCGCTGGCCCACCGGCCGGCGGGCTTGCTCCGCCCACCCTACCAAACAGCGCCGTCAAACAAATCTGCGACCACGACTCGAAACCCGACAGTTGCGTCAGCAGAAACTCGACCGGGCGGAAACCAGTTTCCAGCAGGTCCTTCTCGCGCGGGCGCACGTCCGGCCGCTCGACATCGAGGACGTGGACGATGCCCAGGTGGACCTGGCCGACGGGCGTCTCGTCGTCGTTGATGAGCCCCACGCGCCGGTCGCGGTAGGGCGTCGAGACTTCGACCTCCTCGGCCATTTCGCGGCGCAAGCCCTCTTCGTAGGGGCAGCGTTCGGCGATTGCATCCTGCCGCGAGATGTGCCCGCCGACGCCGATGCTGCGTTTGCTGTGCAGCCGGCCCTCGCCCTGTCCCTTCCCGCGCAGGTACTGAAACAGCGTCGTGCGGCCGGCGTCGTCGACGTGCCGGAAGATGACGTAGGGGATGAGCTGCTTGAAGCTGGGATCCTCTTCCATTTCGGCCCGCAGGCGATAGCTCGTGTTGGCCGGGTCGAGCAATTGGCCGAGGTACTTTTCGGCGTCGGGGCAAAAGCCCTGAAAATGGCCCAGGCGATGAAAGAGCGCCGTGGGAACGACCAGGACGTGCTCGTGGGGGACCATGCCGGACTCCGTTCTCCCTCCCCCCTTGCGGGAGAGGGCGGGGGGCGACGGGCGACCGT
>JACOUI010000036.1 GCA_016177915.1 Planctomycetia bacterium | reverse complement strand
GAGGGCCTACCTCGTCGCTTTCAAAGACGGCCGCTGGCAGATCATCTCCCCGCGCGGGAATCGCAGGCCTTTCACGCAGACGACGCTCGTCAACACCATCGCCAGCCTCTCACGGAACTGATGGACCGTCTCGACTGCCACGACCGAATCAAGGAGGTGCTGCGCAGCTACGAACGGCGCTCCAGACAGTGGACGCGATGATACGACTTGTTGTCGAGCAACCTCATTACCTTTACAGCCATCATCTGAACCTGTCCCAGATGCGCGCGTTGGCAGCCGAACTGCACGACGTCTATTTTGTCCGCATGTTCGGGTGCTTCGAGTCGATCCTGCGCCACTACTGGCGAAACGAGGTTCGAGACACGAGACCCCCGACGCAGGAGCTTCTGTCGCGCATCGCCGACCGCACAGGCGTTCCACAGGACACGCTCGACAGGGTTCAAGAAATCCGTGAATTCCGAAATCTCCTGATTCATGAAGAGCACGAGCTACGGCGGCGGTTCACGATCGTAGACGCGAGCAAGCACCTGAACAGATACGTCGCTCGCTTGCCGCTACGTTGGTGATCCCGACGCACATGCAGATCGCGCTTTGAGGGGGCGGCGGGCCGCCTGAGGCTCGGCGGTCATGCCGTTCGATTGTCAATCGCCAGAATCCCGCTCTCCACCGCCGACGTGATCCGGTCCAGCTCCTCGGGAGAAATCGCCAGCGGCGGGAAAATGACGAGCACGTTGCCCAACGGGCGCAGGAGCACGCCCTCCGCCCGCGCGTGCAAACAGACGCGGCGGCCGACCTGCTCGGCCCAGCCAAGAGGTTCCGCCGTCGCCTTGTCGCGCACCAGCTCGATTCCGGCGATCAGGCCCCGCTGCCGCACGTCGCCCACGAGCGGTAATTCCGCGATCCGCGCGAGGCGCCCTGCAAGCCGCTCGATCTTCGGCGGCAGCTTTTCGAGCGTGCCTTCTTCCGCGAAAACGTCGAGCGACGCCAGCGCCACGACCGCTGCCAACGGGTTGCCGCAATACGTATGCCCGTGAAAAAAAGCCTTTGACTCGGCGTGCGTCCCCAAGAACGCCCGGTAGATTTCGTCCGTCGTGAGCGTGGCGGCCATCGGCAAATAGCCGCCGGTCAGCCCCTTGGCCAGGCAGAGAAAGTCCGGCGTCACGCCCTCGTGCTGGCAGGCGAACATTTTTCCCGTGCGCCCGAAACCCACCGCCACTTCGTCGGCAATCAGCAGCACTTCATATCGCCGGCACAATTCGGCCGCCCCGGACAGGTAGCCCTGCGGATGGACGACCATGCCCGCGGCGCACTGCACGAGCGGCTCAACGACGAATGCCGCGATCCGGCGATGGTGCTCCTTCAGCACGGCCTCGAGCTGGCCCAGGTGATAGCCCAGCGCCGTCGCGCGCGTGACGCCCGCCGGCAATCGATAAAGGCAAGGCGACGGCAGCCGCAGCACCTCGAACAACAGCGGCTGAAAAATCGCCGTGAACCGGTCGACGCCGCCCACGCTCACGCTGCCGATCGTGTCGCCGTGGTAGGCGTCGCCCAGGGCCAGGTAGCACGTCTTCTCGGGCCGCCTTTCCGATCGCTGCCGCCAATACTGAAACGCCATCTTGATGGCCACTTCCACCGCCGTGCTACCGTCGTCGGAGAAATAAACGTGCGCCAGGCCCGGCGGGGCAATATCAATCAATCGTTTGGCAAGCTCGACCGTGGTCGGGTTCGAGGCCCCCAGCGCCGTCGTATGCGCGACCCGCTCAAGCTGCCGCCGCAAAGCTCCATCGAGCCGCGGGTGCCGATGGCCGTGGACGTTGCACCACAGGCTGGAAACGCCGTCGATATACGCTCGCCCGTCGATGTCGTACAGCGTACACCCTTGGGCGCGCTCGATGAGCAGCGGCTCATACTCGGCCATCTGCGTGAAGGGATGCCAGAGAACTTGGCGGTCCCAGCGGTAGAGTTCGTCGCGCGTGGGCATCAGGGCAGCGCCGCGAAGGAGTTTGTTGACGCCACTGCATCGTCGCATTGCGCGAAAGAACCGGCGCCCGGCGGTTATTGGAAACCGGCCTGCTTCACGGGGCGGCGCCCAACGGCCTTGCGCGGCTTGCAACATCGACGATGCGGTCTAGCACGGCTGCGACTTCGCTGTCGATTTGGTCCTTCGAGACGAGAGCAGCCAGCCGGTGATAGTCGGTTTTCTGAAGCAGGTTCGGCAGTTGCAGTTTCTTGAAAAACGCGGCAAACAGCGGGTTCAGGAAGTCGTCTGTGACTTTTGTCTGTGCGTCCCAGGGCGAGGGCTTGCCAAGGGTTCGCATCGCTGCGCTGATTTCATCGATGGACTGTCGCATCGCATGTGTCCAACGCGGCGCTGCCAGTTCCATGTCGTGCTCTTTGGCCGCAGCCTTGGCCCACGCCAAAAGCACGTCTTCCGTGCAGAGGTAGTTCTCGATCTCGCGCCGCGACCACATGGTTTCGCTGAGGTTCGGATGGGTCTGCAGCGTCTCGCTGAGATGATCGAACAAGGCGAGGCCGACAAGGTCGGCCTTGGCCTCAAGCAGGCCAAAGAAGTGGCTGCGTGCCTTCCTGGGGACGTTTCCGACGTAGCACACAAAAGGCCGCTCAAGGAACTTCGCGGCGGTGTGCTCAAGCGTGCCGGCAAAAGCTCGCAGAATTGCCAAGTCCGTCGAGCCCTCAAGGTACACGACCCATCCCGTTTGCTCGGCCTGGTAGAACTGATCAAAGCCGATCTCTTTGAGCGCCTTGAGGACGTGCTGCCCGCGATCATCAATGCGATGTGGCGCGCCCACGAAAGCGACGACGGTGTCGCGATCCGCGGCTTCATTGAGCACAACCTCCGAATGGCTCGCGGCGATGATTTGCGATCCCTGCTCCTGGGCGACATCGCACAAGAGCTGATAAATCTGCCTCTGGCGCAGGATTTCCAGGTGCGCGTCCGGTTCGTCGATGAGCAACACGGAGTTTCGATTTCGCACCAGGTGCGCAAGCAGCAGCAGAGTCTGTTGCAAACCTCGGCCGGCCGACGACAGGTCAAGGCGCACGTCGTGGCGGTCGCGGTACGTCATCGTGATCTCGCCACGCTCCGCCACGTACACGGGTATGTCGAGGTTGACGCCAAACAGCGACTCGATCAGGCTGTGGATCTTCTGCCAACCGCGGGCCGAGTCGTTGCCTTCGCAGATCTCGAAGCACAGGTTTCGCAGGACTTCGGCAGTCCGACCCTCCCCAAGCCGAACATTGATGGCGCCGGGATCCAACCGGGTCTCGTTGGCCGCGAGCCCGGACATGGGGGGCAAAAAAGCGACGTGGATCTTCGAAGCCAAGTCCGGAATCGGCATCCGCCCATGTTTCGACTCTTCGCCTAGACGCTGAGGCCGGCAGTAAAGGGATTCTTCGTTGGCGTAGTCGAATTCCAATCCGCACGTCCACGCGGCTCCTTCCGTCACGCCCTCGACCAAGATGTCGACTCGGATGTTGCGCGTGCGGGTCTTCTTCTTTCCGTCCTCGGCGTCGTAGCTCGTCACGTCGCGCACGTGCAGGTCGTGCCAAAGTAGATTGGCGTCGGGCACGGGGACGGCGATCAAATCGCGACGGTTGATGGCCACCCCGGGGCGCTTTTCCGGCGCTTGTTCCCCCTTGCGCTTCTCGTTCCACTTCTTGAGGCCGATGTCCCAGAGCGCAATCGCCTGAAGGGCGGTCGTCTTTCCCGAGTTGTTGGGACCCACGAAGACGACCGGACTGCCAAGCTCGATCTCGGCGTATTTCAGCCTCTTGAAATTCCGCACTGCCAACTTGGTTAGCATGGCACCGACCAAAGGAGCTCGTTGGGGCGACGACGGTTATCGGTTCCAATAAATCCGCACGTTGTGCGTCGCCCGGCCGACGGCCACGATGTCCGTCTGGCCGTCGCCGTCCAGGTCGTCCGCCGCCAGGTCCTCGACGGCCACCCCGCCCGCGTCCAAAAGCGTCCGCTCCCAGTTCCGCCCGCTCGCGTCCTGGGGGTCGTAAATGCGGACGCCGCAGAGCGTCGTGTCGTCGCGGTTGTCGCGGACGCCGATCACCAGCTCCTCATCCTTGTCGCCGTCCAGGTTCGCGCACCAGACGGCATGCCCCCACTTGAGCTGCTCGTCGATCACGTGCCGGTTCCACTGCTGCTTGCGGCCGACGAACGGCGGATCGAACACATAGTTGACGACCTGGTGCCCGTGCCAAGGCTCAATCGTGGCGATGTACTTCGCCCCGCCGGCGAAGCGGCCGACTTTGAGCTCGCTCGCGCCCCGGCTGGGCTTCGTCTCCTGGTTGCCGGCGCCGATCAGCTCGCGGCGCCACTTGCCGTCGGCCGACCGCGTAAGCAGGCTCACGCCCTCGTAGCTCGCCGTCAGCAGGTCGAGCATGCCGTCGCCGTCGATATCCGTCGGCAAAAAATTGTGCGACACGTGCAGCGACTCGTCGATTACCTCCGGCGCCCAGGGTCCTTTCACCGGGTCCTTGGGAATCTTATACGACAAAATGCGCAGCGGCCGCTCGGCGTAGTCGGGACCCTTCGTGCCGCGGCCGAAGAGCGGCACGACGATCAGCTCGCTCCGCCCGTCGCCATCGAAATCGGCCCAGGCCACGCGGTGTACCGTCGGCTCCTGGCCGATCGGGTACACTTCCCACTTATCCGCGGGCGATTTGCCAGCCTTCATCCATTGCAGCGTGCCGCTGCCGACGGTGTCGCTGGGCCGCCAATCGGCCCCCAAGGCGAAATCGATCTTGCCGTCGCCGTCGATGTCGTAAGGGGCGAAGCAGACGTTGTCCTTCTTCGTCTGGTCTTCGATCAGCGTGTGCATCTTCCAAGAGGGGTTCTCATACCACACGACGCGGTTGGTGTCGACGACGGCGATGTCGAGCTTTTTGTCGCCGTTCATGTCCAAAAGCCGGACGGCATACCCCACGCCCAGCTTCGTTTCAATCTCCTGCATCTCGAACCAGAATTCGCCGCCCACCGCCGGCAGAGCGAACGCGACCAAAACCAAACCGGCCGCACCGACCAGTAATCGACGCATGGCTGACGCTCCACGACGGAATTCAACTCCGCACTCCGCACTCCCTCACGCCACCGCAATCTTCTCGTCCAAATACACGTCCTGAATCGCATTCAGCAGCTTGATCCCCTTCTCCATCTCGCACTGGAAAGCCTTCCGCCCGGAGATCAGCCCCATCCCCCCGGCCCGCTTGTTGATGACGGCCGTCCGCACCGCCTCCTTCACGTCCTCGTCGTAGTTCTTCTTCGACTCCCCGCCCGAGTTGATGAGCGGCGCCCGACCCAGGTAGCAGTTCGCCACCTGGTAGCGGCAAAGCTCGATCGGGTGATCGCCCGGCGTCAGTTCGCTATAGAGCCGGTCGGGCATCTTGCGGAAGCCCGGGACCGCCGTGTAGCCGCGGTTGAGCGTGGGCAGCTTTTGCTTGATGATGTCGGCCTCGATCGTGACGCCCAGGTGGTTGGCCTGGCCGGTCAGGTCGGCCGCGTTGTGGTAGTCTTCCTCCTTGCTCTTCTTGAAGGCGTCGTTGCGCAAGTAGCACCAGAGCACGGTCACCAGGCCCAGCTCGTGCGCCGCCTGGAAGGCCTGCGACACCTCGCGAAGCTGCCGGTCGCTCTTGTCGCTGCCGAAGTAAATCGTCGCCCCGACCGCCACCGCCCCCAGGTCGAAGGCCTGCTTCACCGAGGCGAACATCACCTGGTCGTAGCGATTGGGGTGCGTCAAAAGCTCGTTGTGGTTCAGCTTGACGATGAACGGAATGCGATGGGCGTATTTCCGGCTCACCGCCCCCAGCACCCCCAGCGTGCTGGCCACGGCATTGCAGCCGCCCTTGATCGCCAGCTCGCAAATATTCGCCGGGTCGAAGTAGGCCGGGTTGGCGGCAAAGCTCTCGCCGGCCGAGTGCTCGATCCCCTGGTCGACGGGCAGGATGGAAACGTAGCCGGTGCCCTTGAGCCGGCCGGTGTCCAAAATGTGCTGGAAGTTCCGCAGGACGGCCGGCGAGCGGTCGGACTGCGAAAGGACGCGATCGACAAAGTCCGGTCCCGGCAAGTGCAGCTTGCTTTTGGGAAAGCCCTGGCACTTGTAGGTGTAAATGTCGTCCACTTTGACACTGGGGGCCGCAGGCGCGGCAGCAACGGTGGCGGTGGCCATCAAAAAACTCCTCGAAGCGTAAACGCCGGCCCGCAGGCCGTCGCCGGCCAGTTATATCCGCTCCGGCCGGGGCTGAAAATGGGATGCACTCCGCTGCACTGCTTATCGTAGCCGTCACGCTCCGCGTGACGTAACGCTTAGGAGGCAGCGGCTCGCAACCAACTCACGGTGGCCAGGTTTTCACAGTCCTGGCCGCTCCCCCCGGGCTGAAAAACCGCGTGCGGCCGGCCCTCCCTAACCCAAGTTAGAGACTTTTGACGTTCGGCAAAGGAGTTAGGTGCGGTTTTGGGGGTCAGTCTTCACTACATTTGAGCAGCTCGTCCACCCGGCGCAGACCCGTGGAAGCGTCAGCCCCAGCCTCCGAAAGAGCACCGCCTGGGCTTCGTCCGGCTCCGTCACGCAGCGCAGTCGCACCGTGCGCTCAATGCCCGCGTGTGTTGAGCGCGCCGGCAAGACCACGTCGCCGCTCTTGCGGATCGCAATTGGAGGACAGCGAACCTGGCAGAGGATCGCTACGTTGACGTCAGTTTCCGCGTGCCGTCACGAACCGCACGCCGACATCGTCCGCCTGCGGATCGTCTTCGTGACTGCGCCCTTTGTCATCCCTGCGGTTCAGCCCGAGGCTGTAAAAACGGCAGCCTTCTTTGCTCGCCGCGTAGATGAGTTTTCCGCCGGTGAAGATGTCGCCGGGAACGGACTGCAGATACTGCGGCGACAGGTCCGCGAGCGCCGGCGGAAACCGTCCGTGGTCGCGATGGTAGGCGCTCAGTGCGAGTGCCACGGCCAGATTGCTCTGCTGCTGGACTGCTCGAACAGCCGCGCCGTCTGTGCTAACGAAGGGGGTCAGGAGATGCGCAACAAGCAGGCGGCCCATCATCCGTGTCTTTAGCTGCGAAGCATCCGTCCCGAACGCGACGCTGGCCAGAGAATCGCCGATCAGCTCGTATACCAGAATGGCAAGACGCCCTTCGACGAAGCTGAGCTTTCGATGACGCAGCGCGGGCCGCGGCTCGCGCAGGGCAGTCACGATGCGGTCGTGCCACTGGTTTCCCATGCGCAGCACGGCGTCCCACTCCGTGGGAATCTCCGCCACGCGCGGAGGAATCGGCACTCTCGTGAAGTCGGCGACCGCCGTATCCCCCTCGCGGGCCAGCAGAATCACGGAGTCAAGGAACACGAACCGGTCAGCCAGATCATAGCGCTCAGCCAAGTCGGCCAGCGGCGGAAGATCGTGCAGGTCGCGCGCATAGCGCGCGGCGTCGTCCTTATCCGGCCTCACGTGCTGGACGAAAGCGGCGATCGACTCGGCAGCCTGCGATTCGATGCCAACTCCCGCGAGCCAATCGAGGAGCAGCGGCCCGCGGCCGATCAGGCGTCCGAGCCGGTAACAGGTCAATAGATCATGCCAAGCGCGCTGCGGCTGGGCGTCCGCCACGTTGAGCATCGCCCGGCAGACAAGCGCCCGCGCCGCCTCGCGCGCCTGGTCGGCGCCCTGCGCAGGGTGAGTGATAAGCGGAACGTCGCCGCGCCGCGCGCCGCAGCCATCCAGTACGACGGGCGAAAAGAACTCTGGGCACTCCGTGCCCGCAACGACCAACGCCAGCGGCTTTTCGTTGAGCGCGAGCCAGCGGTCGACTTCCGGGTGGTCCTCAGGCTTCCACGGCCGGCGACTGGCCTCGGTCTGTTGCCGCTTCAGCGCCTCGAATCGGTCGTCGGCCTCGGGAATCCCGAGGTGGTCGCGCACAAAGCCACCAAAAGGCACGAAATAGTCGCCCTTTTCCGGCAGCGCTTCCAGACCGAGCAGCCGGAAGAACTCCTGGGGAATACGAGCGCCTTGGTGCCGCGGTCCGTGCGCCCGCCAGAAGCGAACGTTCGCGTTGTTTTCCGATGTGACACCATTTCCATAGTGCCCGTTGAGCGCGGCGGCATAGTCCGGGTAGCCATCGTCCGTGAGCGGCTCGGTGATGTAGGTCGTTTCCTTCGAGATGGTGAATTTCGGCTTGGGCTTTTCGGGTTTTTTCTCCGCCGGCTTGCCTTCGGCGACTGGCTTTTCCTGCGGGCCGTCGCCGGCGATGGCCGACAGCGACGCCGATGAGACGAGCGCCATCGCGGCGGCCGCGGCCGTTGTGAGGACCCACGTGAAGCGGTAGTTGCGATGTGTCATGGCAGTGAATTGAATAGCTGCGACAGGGACACTTCTTGACTCTCGTGTCTCGCCTTCACTTCCCCGCCGACATCCGCACGCGGACGTCGTCGCCGCGCAAGCCGTCTTCGCCCGGTTCGTCGTCTTTCGTCCGGCCGCCATCGTCCTGGCCGTTCATTCCTACGCTGTAGAGGAGATAGCCGTCCTGCGTGACGCGGTAGAGGAGCGGTTCTCCGTTGAACAGGTCGCCGGGAACCTCTTGCAAATACTTCGGCGCCAACTCCGCGAGATTCTCCGGATAGCGCGCGTGGTCGCTGCGATAGGCCGCCAGCGCAAAGGCGATTCGCACGTTGCCCTCATGCTGATGCGCACGCGCGTGGGCGTTTCCCGCGGCGCTGCCCGCCGGCAGCAACATCAGCACCATCAGGTTCCCGAAAATGCGGCCGGCGCCTTCCCTGGGATTCTCGGCGCCGCTCGCAAGACCCGCCAGGCCGCTCAGACTCCCGGCACTTCGGCTCAACTCCTTGAGGTCGTGCTCGATATCCGCGAGCATCTTCCGGCGCTCGTGGTGTTCCCTCTGCTCGAAGGCCTCCTCGAAGCGGCCGTACCACTGGTTGCCGATCGACACGGCGACGTCCCAATCGACGGAGTCGGGCGAAAGGCTGGGAAGCCGAAGGCCGTTGCCCGTCACCGGCGCGACCGACTTGCCGCCGGTGCGCGCGATCAAGAGCATCGCGTCGAGGAAAAAGAACCGTTCGCAGAGCGTCACGCTCTCGGCGATGTCCGGAATCGGGGGCAACATGGACAGCTCGTGCAAGTACTGCGCAGCCTGGCTCGCGTCGGGCGACGTCGCCTCGATGAACGCCAGCTCTGCGTGTGTGGCTACTGCTTCGGCGGCAATTCCTACGAGCCGCTCGGTGAGGGTCGGCCCGCGCCCGAGCAAACGCCCCAGGCGATGGCAGGCCACAAGGTCTTGCCACGCTGCTTCGGTCTTGCCTTCGCCCAGACGCAGCATCGCCCGCGCGGCCAACGCGCGGGTGAATTCGCGCGTTTGCTGCACTCCCGGCAAAGGCGCGTTCATGAGAAGATTCTCTTCGCCTTCCTTGCGCGGAACGACGAGGGGGGAGTAGTAGTCCGG
>JACOUI010000080.1 GCA_016177915.1 Planctomycetia bacterium | reverse complement strand
TGTCCTCGCTGGCGCTGGCCAGGATGTTGGAGTCGAGCCGCCACGAGACGCTCGTGATCGCCTTCGTATGGGCGCGCAGGTTTTGATACTCGCGGGCCGTGTCCGACTCCCACACAAAGAGGCCGCCGTTGCGGTCGCCCGTCGCCAGGAGCACGCCGTCGGGGCTGAACTCCATGGCCGTCACCCAATCGGTGTGCTTCTTGATCTCGTGGACGAGCGAGCCGTCGGCGGTGGCGAAGACCTTGACGCTCTTCCGCGGCCCGCCCAGCGCAATCATCGTATGGTTCTCGTTGATATCGGCGGCCAGGACGACGTCCAGCTCATCGCCGACCTCGAACACGCGATCGCCCGACTTCACGTCGTAGACGACCACCCGCCCCATGAGGCCCGGCCGCCCGCCGCCCGCCAAGAGCAGCGAGCCGCTGCGGCTGAAGCGCAGCACGCAGGGCATTCCCTCCGGAAATGGCAAGACGCCCAACAGCTCGCCGCTGTCCGTGTGGTAGAGCAGCACCTGCTTGGGGCTGGCCACGGCCGCCAGCGGCGCCCACGGGCTGCACGCCACGGCCGTAACCGCGCCGGACCGATGGCTGTGAATCACGGCGCCCTTGGAAAGCGCACCGGGCATCGGCGGCGGGCCTTCCGGCCGCTTGGAACCGGCCGAGACTGAAAGATCGATCGCCGGCTTCCTGATCGGTTTGGCCGTCGAGCCGGAATTCTCGAGTAGCCCGTCCAGAATCCACTGCTTGACGACGTTCAGCTCGGCGTCCGGGATGCGGTCCTGGTTGGGCGGCATCTTGGGCGTTTCCTTGTGGCTCAGGAGCGAAAACAATCGCGAGCTGTCCGCGTCGCCGGAGACGACGACCTCGCCGCTGGAGCCGCCCTTCATGAGGGCCGCGAAGCTATCGACCGCCAGGTCGCTCTTGGGCTGGTCCTGGTTGTGGCAGGTGAAGCACCGCGCGCGGAGGATCGGCCGCACGTGCTCGTCGTAGTTCAGCTTCGGCTTGGCTGCCTCGGCCGGCTTCGGCTCCTGCGCCATGAGGGGTGCGCAAGCGAGCGCGGTCAATGTGCCTAAGGCGCCGCACAACAGACGAGCGGCACGAGAGGATCGAGTAAGGTTCATCGTTTTGCTTCCGCGAGTCGCGATCATCGGTGTCGCCCCTTTGGGGCTTTCGGTTTTCTTTCGGCCCAATCCCAGGGGCTGGCGCCCCTGGCTATCGAATGTCGCCCCTTCGGGGCTGCGGAAAGACCGCCTGAAGTCGGGACTCCAACTAATGGTTGAACATGAACTCCCGCGAGTTGAGCAGCGCCCAGAAAACGTCCTCCAGCGCCTTCGTCGGGTCCGGCTCGTCCTTGATCGCCGCCAGCAGCTTCTCCATCTCGCCCGGCGACGGCTTGCGGCTGAGCGAGCGGACGTAAAGGCTGGTGATGACCTCCTCGGGCTTCTTCCCGGCCTGGAGCATCTTGGCGATCGCCCCGCCGCCGCGGATCTTGTTCTCCGTCGTTTCGCCGTTGATCAGGTGCAAGGCCTGCGACAGCGTCGGGTCGGTCGAAACCTCGCACGCGCAGACCGTGTCGCGGTCGCTGCGGCCGAACGTCGTCAGGAAGTACGTGCTCGTGCTGCCGTTGGCGATCTGCACGGCCCGCGCCCCCAGCGGCAGCCCCTGGAACTTGTCCTTCGTTTCCGTGACCTCGCTGATGCAGTCGAGCAGGCTTTCCGCCCGGATGCGCCGGAAGGCGGCGTGCGCGAAGTTCACGTCGTCCGAGGCGTTGCTCTCGTTCCGCGACGTGCTCCGCTGGTACGCCCGCGAATTGCAAATGTCGCGCACAAGCTGTTTGAAGTCGTAGTTGTAGGCGATCAGCTTCTGGCCCAGCGTGTTGAACAGGGCCGGATTGGTCGCCGGGTTGCTCACGCGGACGTCGTCGATCGGCTCGACGATCCCCTTGCCCAGGAAGTGCGACCAGACGCGGTTGGCCACGCTGGTGGCGAAGTACGGGTTCTCCGGCGACGTGATCCACTGCGCCAAAAGCTCGCGGCGGTCCTTGCCGGCCGTGTCCGGCTGCGGCCCGCCCAGGAACTTCGGCGGCATCACGCGTCCGCCGACGGGGTGCGTCACTTCCCCGCCCCCCGCGTTGAAGACGATGATCTCGCGCGGGTCCTCGCCCTGCTTGCGGCCGATCTGCGAGAAGAACGCCGCGAAGCTGTAATAGTCGTTCATCGTCCAGCGGTCGAACGGATGGTTGTGGCACTGCGCGCACTGCACGCGAATGCCCATGAACACCTGCACCACGTTCTCCGAAGTCTTCAGCGTGTCGCGCTCGATCTGGTAAAAGTTCGTGGCCGGGCTGGTGAACGTGCCGCCGCTGGCCGCCAACAGCTCCTGCACCATCTTGTTGAGCGGCACGTCCTTCGAAATCCGCTCGGTGAGCCAGTTGTAATACAGAAACATGGACTTGTAGCTCACCTGGTTCGTCGTGCGGATCATCAAAAGCTCCGCCCATTTCATCGCCCAGATTTCCGAAAACTCCTTCCGCGTGAGCAGCTTGTCGACGAGCTTGGCCCGCTTGGCCGGGTCCTGATCGGCCACAAAGGCGTTGTACTCCTCCTCGGTCGGCAAGACGCCCGTGACGTCCAGCGTCACGCGGCGGATGAACACCTCGTCGCTGCAAATCTCGCTGGGCAAAATCCGCAGGTCGTGCAGCTTGGCGTTCACCAGCTCGTCGATGTAGTTGACGGCCGGCTCGTTCGGCTTCGTGTATTGCAGGTCCTTGGGAAGCACGATCACCTGGCTCCCCACGGTGAACGTGTTGAACCGCGCCATCACGAACGCCTCGCCCCGGTTGTCGGCCGTGATCAGGCCCTCGGGCGTGATGTCGGCCGAGTTGTCGTTGTTCGTCAGGAACACCGCCAGGTGCGTCACATCGCGGTCGGTCCCGTCCGAGTATTTCGCGCGCACGACCATCGGCTGCGTCGTGCCCTGGCCTTGCAGCACCATCCGCGGCGGGTACAGCTCGACCGCCGTCACCGTCGCCACCTGGCCCGAGTCGGCCGGCGCGCCCGCCGCGAGCCAGCGGACCAGCGTCTGGTAGTGCTCGCCCCCTTTGTCGAAGCGCTTGCCGCCCGTGTGCGGCACGTCGCCGGTGCACTTCTCGATGAGCAGGCACTCCTCGGGCACGGCCAGGTTGATCCGCCGCGTGGCCTGCTCGCGCGTCAGGCGGAAGTGGTCGCCGTCGGGATCGTAGCCGAATAGCGACAGCATGAAGCCGTCTTTGCCGCGGGCCGCGCCGTGGCAGCTTCCCGTGTTGCAGCCGGTCCGCATGAAGACGGGCATGACGTCGAGCTTGAAACTGATTGCCCGGTCGGCCGCAGCCTCCTTGACGACGACGGGCACGCTGACGGTCTGCCCGCCGAAGGCGACCGCCAGCGTCGTTTCGCCGTCGGCGACGGGATAGACCGTGGCCTTCTCGATTTTCACGAGCGCGGCGTTGGCGGGCGTGACCGTGGCCTGGGCCGTGACGTCCTGCGTGACGCCGTCGGGCGTGGTGGCCATGACGACGTACGTCTGCCGGTCGGCCTTGGTCGTGAGCTGCACGTCGGGCGGAAAGACCTCCAGCTTGGCGATCTGGGCCTGCGCCAGCGAGCCGGCACAAAACACCAAGCAGGACGAAATGCCAATGGTGGCGCGGATGATCGTTCGTCGCAGCGTCATAGGGACGACCTCGTGCTCGCGGGCGGAGCTATGTAACCCCTTCGGGGTATTTCGTTCTCGTTGTCAACTCCACCCAGCCTGCGCCGCTGGGCGGCGAGGCTGGGCTTTGCTGTGCAACGCCTTCGGCGTAAAGACCGTCGGCGGTTGGCGACAGCGCGCGGATGCTCATTGTTTCGGTGGTGCGGCTTCAGCGGGCTTTTGCTCGCCCGCAGCGGGCGGCGGTGCGGCGGGCTGCGCCGCGGCGGCGGTCTCGGCTTTCTTGGCGGCTTCACGTTCCAGCCGCAGCTTTTCCAGCCGCGTCAGGCGCTTCTCCGGCGGCTTTTGCTCTGTCGGCGCCGGCGCCGGCATGGGAGGGGGAGGAGGCGGCGGGGCGGCCGCGACCATCGGCTTGGGCGGCAGCGGCTGATCGATCCGCAAGACGCCCATCCCCAGCGAATGCGCGATCGGCTCGCCGTTCGCTGTGACCACCGCCGTGCAATTCAGCGTGACGTGCTTTCCCGGCGGCGAGTTTTTCGTCGTGGCCACCTTGAACACCAGCTCTGCGGTGTCCTTGGTCATTTGCACGGGCTGCGTCGTCACTTCGTTCGGCAGCCCGAGGAGCTGCACTTCCGCGCTGCCCTCAAAGGGCGTGGCGTGCGTCACCTTGATGACGACTTCCGTCGGCTGCCCTTGCTCGACGGCCGCCTGCTGAAACGCGAACGTAAAGAACGACTCGGCGATCGGAAGATCGGCAAGCTGGCTCGCCGTCTCGATCGTGCCGTTCCCCACCGGCGCCGACGCGATCACCGCGATCTTCCACGTGCGGATTTCCGCCCCGCCGTTCGCGTTGAGCTGGATGGTCCCCTCATTCTTGTCGCCGGGCACCGTGACCACGCTCGACGAACCCACCCCCGGCGGGTTGTAGAGCATCCGCAGGTTGATCGGCTGCGTGAAACCCTCCTTGCGCGTGATCGCCACCTTGAGGCCCATCGAGCCATTTCGCACCAGCGGCACCTTGGGCTGCACGATGTCGATCTTGAACGGACATTCTTCGGTCAGCACGAGCGCCATGCGGTCGGCCGAGTGCTCCCACATGCGGCTCTGGTTGTTGCCCAAGACGAGCAGCGAATTCTGTTGAAACCCGCCCTTGATGCCCGTGTTGGGATCGGTGTGCGCCGCAATGACCGGCGCCAGCGAACCGGCGGGTGCGGCGTCCGGCGCGGCCGAAAACAGGATCGGCACGCTGCTTTGATTGGCCGCCATCTCCATGGTCTCAATCGTCATGCCCGCCGGCACGGTCGGCACCGTCAGGTTCAGCGGCCCGCCGAAATCCTGCCGCGAAGCGTTGAACATCGCCGCCATGCGGTTGCCCTTGGGCACCGCCACGGTCACGTCCTGGTACCGTGCCACCTCGGGCAAAGACACCGTCACCTGCGGCTTCACCGGCGACAGCTCGATCCGGTAGGCGTAATTCACGCCGCCCTTCTTCAAGTGATCATAAATGCCAATCACGTATTCGCCGTCGGCCGGCGCGGTAAAGCGAATGAAGCTGTCCGGGCCGGCCGAGTCGTCGTTGCTGGCCAGGCCTGCGCCGTCCGCAGCGCGGTAGATCGCCATCACGGAATCCAACGGCGAGCGAATCCGCCGGCCGTAGACGTGAATGTCGAAAACCTGCCCCTGCTTGGCGGCGAACTTGTAGTGATCGACGTCGCCTGGCGCGCCGATCACGCCGTTCAGCGCCCGCGGGGCGGTAAAGACGTTCGCCTCGGCCAGGGCGTTGTTCGGCTCCGCCTCGATCGTGTTGTCCAGATCGACGACGCGGAACGGCACGGGCGACGGCGCGACGCCCTTGGCGTCCTCCGGCACCAGCCCGAACTGCGGCGGAACTTCCGCCGGCAGCGTCACCTTCTGCACGATCTCGCCCGTCACGTCGCCCAGGAACTTCACGTCCAGCGTTTCGCCGGGCTTGCCGCCGGCGGGAAGGCAGGCCGTGGGCCGCGGAAAACTGCCCACGTGCAGCCGGTACTGGCAGGCCCCGTTCCCGCCGAACGCGCTCTCGCGCACCTGAATGACGTACGTCCCGTCGGCCGGCGCGATCACCGACGCGATGCTATCCTGCCGCACCAGGGCCGAGTCGTCGGCGGCCGAAATCTCGAACCGCCCCATGTCCATGATCGCCACATAGGGATCAAAGAGCGTGATCCCCAGGCGGATTCCCTCCACCTCGGCGCTGATCCGGTCGCCTTTTTTGGCCTCGACGAGGTAGTAGTCGACGTCCTCGTTGTCGGCCACGCCAAAAACCGTCGTGTTCATCTCGATCTTCTGCGGCGCGGCGAAATCCGTGTTCGGCTCGACTTCGGCCACCTGCTTCAGCGGTCCGATGTTGAACGTCCGCAGGTTGCTCACGCCGCTCGCCGTCCGAACGCGCAGCGCATGAATGCCCAGGCGGCAATCGGCCGCGATGGCGAACTTCACGCGGACCTGGCCGTCATTGACGGCTTGCAGTTCCTTGACCGCGATCCCCGGATAGTAAAGCAGCACTTCCTGCGCGTCCGTCAGGCGCGAACCATTCAGGAAGACGTCCAACTCCGTTCCCCGCTGGCCGCCCGTGGGTGAAACGCCGCCCAGGTTGGGCTGCGCGGCGCGAGCGCCGCCAACGGAAAGGACAGCGACCAGGAAGGCCACGGCAACGTCGCGAACGCGCATGTCGAATCTCCTCGCTGTCGAAGCGCTGGAGTCCCGGCTTTAGCCGGTTTGGGGCCGCTCTCTCGGCGTGCGAGCCGACGATGGAATCTCTCGTGATTCAACGGCCGCCTAAAGGCGGTACTCCAACGACGGACGCCAACTATGCCAGGATTGCCTTGAGCACCTTCCCCCCGTCCACGATCTCGATCGGACGGTTGCCGGGCGCCATCAGCTCCTTGTCGGCGATGATGCCCAGGCAGTGGTAGACAGTCGTCGCCAGGTCGGCCGGACCGACTTCCTTCTCCTCCGGCTCGCTGCCGATGGCGTTGGAAGCGCCGTAAATCACGCCGCGCTTGATCCCCCCGCCCGCCAGCACCACGCTGAAGACCTTCGGCCAGTGGTCGCGGCCGGCCGTGCCGTTGATCTTCGGCGTCCGTCCAAACTCGCTGGAAATCATGATCAACGTCTTGTCGAGCAGGCCCCGGCTCTCCAAGTCGTTGACCAGCATCGAGAACGCCTGGTCGAACGCCGGCAACTGGTTGTTCATCCCGGCCGTGATGTTGTCGTGCATGTCCCAGCCGCCGTAGGTCAGGCTGACGAACCGCACGCCCGCCTCCACCAGCCGCCGCGCCATCAGCATCCGCTGGCCGGCCGCGTTCCGGCCGTACTTATCGCGCAGCTCGGCCGGTTCGGCGTCGATGTTGAACGCCTCCCGCGCCTCCTGGCTGCTGATCAGCGAGTAGGCCCGCTCGTAGAACGTGTCCATCGCCTTCACGTTGTCGGCCTTTTCCTTCTCGGCGAAGTAGTCGTTGACGGCCTGCAGCGCCGAGCGGCGGCGGTTGAAACGCCCGTCGTCCACGCCCCCCGCCATCGCCAGGTCCTGCACGCGGAAGCCGCCGCTGGCCGGGTCGGCCCCCAGGCTGAACGGCGCAAACGACGAGCTGAGATAGCCCGTCCCCGCGTACTCGTTGGGCTGGTTCGGAATGCACACGTACGGCGGCAGGTTCTTCCGCGGCCCGTACTCATGGCTCACTACGCTCCCCATGCTGGGGAACTGCAAGGCCGGGCTGGGACGGTAGCCCGTGAACATGTTGTGCGTGCCGCGTTCGTGGGCGGCCTCGCCGTGCGACATCGACCGGATGACGCAAATCTTGTCGGCGATCTCCGAGGTCTTGGGCAGCGGCGCCCGGAAAACCTCGCCGGCGATCTTCGTCTGGCACATCCCCAGGTCGCCGCGGTACTCGACCGGGGCGTAGGGCTTGGGGTCGAACGATTCCTGGTGGGCCATCCCGCCCGGCAGGAAGATGTGGATCACGCTCTCGGCCGTGGCCGGGATGTTGTCGTAGTGCTTCTGGTCGGCCCTGGCCTGGCGGAGCCAGAAGTAGTCGGCCAGGGTCATTCCCACGCCGGCCAGCGCCCCGACGGTCAAAAACCCACGACGATTCGGTTTGGGCAGGAGATTCATAGCGGCTCCACTTCGGTTGGGGAACGATCCCAGCAAGTTTGGTAATTTCACGGCCGTCCGTTTGACCGACGAGCGCGGGCCATGGGCGACGGCCCGATGCCTCGCGGTCGAACCAAGGCAACCCTGCGGCCGTGCAGGCAGACCATTGGCAGCCCCAAGCCCACGATCTTTGGGGCACAACGCTCTCGGGCGGGACAACAACAAGGCGTGTTTTACAAGGCGGGCAATTGGCGCTAGCACGGCCGCGCCAATCGGTAATCAGGATAAGCGTGCATTTCTCCGTTGTCAAACAACTCGCCGGCGGAATCCATCAATATACCTTTACTGTTTCAACGACTATTGTCTTGACAACAATCTCCCTCGTTTGTTACTTTCATGGCATGTCCACATCCGAAACCCCAACGCGCACACGCTTTGATTCGCTCCAACAGGAAGCGTTTCTCAACCTCTGGCGAACGTACGACCGCCTGCGGGTGATCGAGGAAGAAGTTTTTGCTCCGCTTGGACTGTCGGCCCAGCAATACAACGCCCTGCGCCTGTTGGCCTCGGTGAACCCCGACAAACTGCCCAGCCTCGCGTTGGGCGCAAAGCTAATCTCGCGCTCGCCCGACATGACCCGCATGCTCGATCGGCTGGAGGTGCGCGGGCTGGTGGCGCGTGAGCGAAAGGCCGAGAACCGCCGTGTCGTGGCGGTCGGGATCACCGACAAGGGCCTAAAGCTCCTGGACGAGTTGGAGGCGCCGCTGCGCCAATGTCATCTGCGACAGTTAGGGCACCTTGATGAAGACGATCTGCGGCGTCTCGTCGACCTGCTTGCCACCGCCCGCCGCCCGCATGAAGACCCCGACAACCCCTGGCCGCGAGAGACATAATCATGACTACCCCTAACCCCCAAGTCGTCGTCATCGGCGGCGGACCGGGCGGCTCGACCGCGTCCACGCTCATCGCCCAACAGGGCTACCGCGTCCAGCTCTTCGAGCGCGAGAAGTTTCCCCGCTTCCACATCGGCGAGTCGCTCATCCCCGAGACCTATTGGGTCCTCGAGCGGCTGAACATGCTTCCCAAGATGCGGGCCAGCCCGTACGTGAAGAAGTACAGCGTGCAGTTCGTGGGCTCCAGCGGCAAGCTCTCCGAGCCGTTCTATTTCATGGACCACAAGCCGCACGAATGTTCGCAGACCTGGCAGGTGCTCCGCGGCGAGTTCGACAAGCTGATGCTGGAAAACGCCCGCGAGCACGGCGTCGACGTCCACGAGGGTGTCCGCGTGCTGGACGTGCTCTTCGAGGGTCCGCGGGCCGTCGGCGTCCGCATCCAGGAGCCTGGGGCCGAGCCGCGCGAAGTGCGCTGCGACGTCGTCGTCGACGCCAGCGGCCAATCGACGATGATCGCCAGCCGCCTGGGCCTGCGCGATTGGGACCCGCTGCTCAAAAAGGCCGCCCTCTGGACCTACTGGGAAGGCGCGATCCGCGACGCCGGCCGCGATGAAGGGGCCACACTCGTCCTGCAGGTGCAGGGCAAGGCCGGCTGGTTCTGGTATATCCCGCTGCACCGCAACGTCGTCAGCGTGGGCGTCGTGGCCGACTACGGATACCTCTTCAAAAGCCGCGCCGGCAAGGACTGGCCGACGATCTATTTCGAGGAGGTCGATCGCTGCCCTGAGGTGAAGCGGCGCATCTCCTGCGGCAAGCGCGTGGCGGAGTTCCGCGCCGTCAAGGAATACTCCTACAAATCGCGGCAGGCCGCCGGCGACGGCTGGGTCGTCGTGGGCGACGCCTACGGCTTCCTCGATCCGCTCTATTCGTCGGGCGTGCTCCTGGCCTTGAAGTCCGGCTCGATGGCGGCCGACGCCATCTGCGAGGGCCTGGCGAAGGGCGACACCTCCGCCGCGCAGATCGGCAAGTGGGAAGCCGAATTCGCCCAGGGCATGGAGCGGATGCGGCGACTCGTCTGCGAATACTACGACGGCTTCAGCTTCGGCAAGTTCGTCAAAGAGCACCCGCACCGCAAGGGCTTCTTGACCGACCTCTTGATCGGCGACCTCTTCAAGGGCGACCTGGACGTGGTGTTTCCGGAGATGGACGCGATGCGGGCGGAGATGGTGGGAGCGGAGTAGCAACGTCGGCGTCTCGCAACCGTCTTCTTTCTCGTACTCGTACTCGTAATCGTACTCCGATTTCCGTCGAGTACGAGTACGATGACAAGTACGAGTGCGAAAGGAAAGATGGCCGGCGGAATAGGCTGCGGGACCGCGTCTCGCGCTCCAAAAGACCTACCACCCCATCGCCCCGCCCGTCCGCGAGATCCCCTGCGCCAGGACGCCCATCGGGTCCGACAGGAATTCGCCCGCGAAGCCGGACTCGTAGAAGGCCATCACGCCAAACCAGATCACGGCCGCGCACAGCACCAGCTCGCCCGCCAGCTTCGCCCCGCCGGCCAGCGACCGGGCGATCCGCGCTCCGCGGGCGGGCTGGGTCGTCAACCTGGCGTCGGCCTCGATGACCGGCAGCGGCAGCTCGCGCCGCAATTGCTCGACGCTCTCGAACTGCGCCGCAGCGATGTGAACGCACCGCGCCGCCGCCAGCCCGATCAAGAGCGCGACCGCCAGCGACACGAGCATCACCTGCCTTAGCGCCGGCCGATCGATGGCCCGCTCGGCCTGGACCGTCTCGACGGCGGCCAGGTCGGCGCCGCGGGCGTCGGCGTACCGCTTGAAGGCCTCGCGCTCGCCGGCCGCGTGCTTTTCAAACTCGGCCTTGGCCGTCGCCACGTCGGCCGACAGCACGGCGTATCGCTCGGCCAGCTCGAATTGCGCCTCTTGCAGCCTGGCCAGCTTCTGCCCGTCGGTCGGCTGCACGGCCGCCGCGGGAGGAGCGGGGGCCAGAGGGTTCACGATCACCGGCGCCGGCGCGGCCGGCACCGGACCCGCCGCCGCCAGCCTTCGTTCCGCGTCGGCGATCATTCCGCTCAGACGCACTACGTCGGGGTGCTGCTCCGTCATCGTGGTCAGCATTCGCTCGCGTTCGCGCTTGAGCTCGCCAAGCTGCGACAGGAGCACGTCGCGCTGTTGCGGCGTGAGCGTCTGCCCGCTCGCCAACTGCACTCCCGACGAAGCTCCCGGCCCCAGCCGCGCGAAGTAGCCCGCCCGCACCGGACGGCCGGTTCCTAACGCCAGGTTCTCGACCATCGCCGCCAGCGCCTGGTCCAGAAACGTCCGCAGCTCCGCGTCGGCCAGACGATACGATTGATCGGACTGGTCGGCCGTCATTCGGGCCTGTGCGTGCAAGCGCGCGAGGCCCTTGTCGACGCGGGCCGAAAACGCCGCTGCATAGGCTGCACCCACGTGCGCCGCCACGCCCGCCGCCGTGGCCGCGTCGTCGTCGTAAAAGCGGACGTCGATTTTCACGTCGCCCTGCGGCCGGTCCTGGGCCGACACGACGACCGACAACCGGGCCTGGGCCGCGCGCAGGCTCTCTGCGCCCTGCTGGGCGAGGCCGCACTCCGCCAGCACCTTGGCCTCGGCTTCCTGCGACAGAAGCTCGCTCAGGGCCGAGAGCGGCTCGCCCTCGGCCGCCGTCCCCGCCGCCAGCGGGTGCCCGGCGTGCGGGTGGACGCTCGTTTGCGCCTGGTACCGCGTGGCCGTTCCGCCGAAGAGGAAGAGCGCCACGAGATAAGTCGCCAGCGTGACGACCGCCAGCACGTACGTCGCCTCGTGCCGGCTGCCGCTTTGACCCAGTAGCTTTTGGATCCACGACATGGGCTGCGCCCCGGCGGTTGACGGCATGGATTGAGGCCGGCATCGACATAACGCCGGGCTTCAGGGCCGATGATCGGCCGGGTTCACGCGCCGCTGCACGAAAAGTTTTCGGAATCGGCAAAGTCGTCGATTGCACAGTCCCTCACGTCTCCGCCCTGCTGTCGGCGAAGGAGGCGTGCGGTTAAGATGCTCCTGACAGCATTGATGGACCTGCTGGCACTCTTGCCGCTATCGCCTTCGGCACGGATGAACGACCACCTCAATCCAGCCCAGCGCGCCGCCGTCACCACGCTGGCAGGGCCGCTTTTGGTCCTGGCCGGCGCCGGCTCGGGCAAGACGCGCGTCGTGACGCACCGCATCGCGGAGTTGATCCGCCGCGGCACGCCGCCGGAGAGAATTCTCGCCGTCACCTTCACCCGCAAGGCCGCCGGCGAAATGCAGTCGCGCGTGGCGGACCTGCTGGGAAAACTCCCCCGCGACCAAAAGCCCTTCATCAACACCTTCCACGCCCTGTGCGTGCAGGTCCTTCGCCGGCACATCACGCGCCTCGGCTACCCGCAGAGCTTCACGATCTACGACCAGGCCGACCAGTTGATGGCCGCCCGCAGCGTGCTCAACGAAATCCGCCTGGAGGGCCCGAAGGTCCGCCCCGGCGACTTGTTGTCGATCCTCAGCCGCTGGAAGACGGCGGGCATCGCGGCGCCGCAGGCCGGCCGCGACGCCAAGTCCGCCGCCGAGCACGTCGCGGCAATCGCCTACCGCCGCTATCAACAGGCGCTGCAGCTTGCCGGCGCGGTCGATTTCGACGACCTGTTGCTCCTCTCCGAAACGCTCTTTCAAAAGTTCCCCGAGGTCCGCCGCGAAGAATCCCGCCGCTTCTCGCACGTGCTGGTGGATGAATACCAGGACACCAACGGCGCGCAATATCGCATTCTCAAGCACCTGGCCGGCGAGCACAAAAACCTGTGCGTCGTCGGCGACGACGACCAGTCGATCTACGCCTGGCGCGGGGCGGACGTGTCGCACATCCTCCGCTTCCAGCGCGACTGGCCCGACGCCAAGGTCGTGCGTCTCGAGGAAAACTACCGCTCGACCCGGCCGATCCTCGATCTCGCCAATCGCCTCATCCGCTTCAACCGCCACCGGCACGACAAAGCGCTCCGCACCCAGCGCGACGGACCCCGCCCGCGCATCCTGGCCTGCGACGACGAGCTGGCCGAGGCGAACCTGATCGCCACGGAGGTCGCCGGCGAAGTTGTGGCGCATAAGGCCCGCCTGCGCGACTTTGCCATCCTGCTGCGAACCAACGAGCAGAC
The DNA here is from genome assembly GCA_016177915.1 of Planctomycetia bacterium. Taxonomy (GTDB): domain Bacteria; phylum Planctomycetota; class Planctomycetia; order Pirellulales; family S012-138; genus JACOUI01. The sequence goes on along the minus strand of JACOUI010000080.1, from coordinate 19,444 downwards.
GCGGAACTACGAAACCGCCCTGCGCCGCGCCGGGCTGCCCTATGTGCTCTTGGGAGGCACGTCGTTCTTCGACCGCAAGGAGGTCCGCGACGTCCTGGCCTACTTGCGCGCGATCGCCCATCCGCGCGACGAAGCCGCCCTGCGGCGGATCATCAACACCCCCGCCCGCGGCATCAGCCCCGCCACCGTCGCCCGCATCGCCAAGGAAGCCTCGTCGCGATCGATCAGCTTCTTCGAGGCCCTGCAAAACGCCGCCGACGGCAACCTGGTTTCTGAAACGGCCGCCGACAGCGTCGGGCAGTTCCTGTCGCTCCTCTTGCGGCATCGACAGAAGCTCTCGAGAGGCAAGCTGGCTGAGGGAACGGGCGAACTCTTGCGTGAAATCGGCTACGAGCAGGACCTCTCGCGCCAATATCAAAACCCCGACGAGCGGCAGGCGCGCTGGAACACCGTGCTCGAGGCCATCCAGGCGCTGGCCGAGTACGAACAAGGCGCCCGGCAGCCGAGTCTCCACGGCTTCCTGGTCGAGGTCACGCTCGAGCCGCGCGACGACGCCCGCGACAAGGAAAAACAGCTCGACCGCGACGCCGTCGTCCTGCTCACGCTCCACGGCGCCAAGAGCCTGGAATTCTCGCAGGTCTACATGGTGGGCATGGAGGAGGGCTACCTGCCGCACCGCAAGAGCAGCGGCGACTCCGAGGAATCGATCGACGAGGAGCGGCGGCTGTGCTACGTCGGCATCACCCGCGCCCGCGACCGCCTCACGCTGACCCTGGCCAAAACGCGCCGCAAATGGGGCAAGCCCCGGCCGACGTTTCCCAGCCGGTTCCTTTACGAGATGACCGGCCAGGCGGACCATCCCAACGCCGTGCGAGCGCGAAAGGCGCAGGGATCGCGGACGGGCGCCGTCAGGGCGAAAGCAAATAGTCCGCGCTCAAATACGCCGGCTCGATCTCGCGCTCGCGCGGCAGGTAGATCGCCGACGGGATCGAAAGGCGGTTCAAATATCGGCACATGAGCGGGCCGACGGTCTTCCATTCCAGGCCGCCCAACCCGCAGCCCAGCGCCGGCAGCGCCAGCGATTGGATGCCCTCCGCGGCGTAGTTCTTCTCGATCCAGGCCATTCCCGCCTCGATGTCCTCCGGGCGCGAACGGTCTTTCCAATGACGTTTCGTGGCGAAGAGCAGGAACCACTTCGCCCCGTTCTTCGTTTTCAGCATTTCGCCGGATTCGGCCAGCTCCTCTTCCAGCGGCGATTCGCGCTTGTAAAGCGCGGGCCGCGCGGCCGTCAGCTTCTTGGACCGGCAGGCGTCCTGATAGAACACGTAGACGTCCGGAAATTGATATTTCGCCCGCGACGCCAGCCCCTTTCCCATGACGCCTTTCAGGTTGACGCTTACCGTCAGCGTCTGCATGCCGGAGAAGAACATGTCTCCGTCGACGAGCGAAATCTTCGTCCCAACGCGCCAACTCCGCAGCGGCTGGAAAAAAATGTGCGGCTCCGGGACGATTTGCACCTTCGCGCCCGGCAGTTTTTTGAGCAGCGCCTCGCGCTCCGTGTGACCGGCGACGAAAATCGTGTGGATCAGCTCCGCGGGCACGCGCTCGGGAACCAGGCATTCGGCCATGATCCGGCGCTTGGAGCCGTCGTCGGCGCGCCACCACTCCCTTTGAATGATCTGCCATTCCTCGCGGATGCGCGACAGGCCTTCGGCGGCCGGGAAGAACCGCGTCGGCGCGCTCGCCGCGTTGCCGTCGCTGACGACCACGCCCTCCAGGTCGAGCGCCGCCGGCCGCACGCCGACGACCGCCAGATTCGACTTGTTCCCTTCGCAGATCACCCGGTACAGCATCGGGTTCCGCGGCTGAAAATAGAGATTCGAGTAGTCCCACAGGCTGCGCTGTCCGAAGGGGCGCTTCTCGCGGCGATTGGAGACGATCTCGGCGTCGTAGACCGGCGTGAAGGCGATCTTACGCTGCTCGATCGTCGCGTGCGAGAGGATGCCTCGCTCCAGCATCGACGGCACGTTGTCCACGTGCGTGATGTAGTACAGACTTTTGATGTCGGCCTTGGCCATGGACGCGGACGCGGGATCGAGGCGAAAAACGAAGAATCGCTAGGGCATTTTACTCCACCGGTGAAAATGGAACGAGGCGGTTTTAGGAGCGGCCGAAAAACAACATGCCGAATTGTCGCCTTTCGCGGAGCGAAAGACGACATTTGTTTTTCGTTCGACCCTTACCCGCGTCTGTTGCACGCCGCCCTCGTCAACTACACTTGGTGCGGGCGCTGGGTGGCGAAGTGTCCTCCTCAACATACCGTTGCGCGTCGATGAAGCTCCTTCTTCTTCCCTGCCGGCCGATGGCTCGATTCCTGCACACGTTTGTCTGTGGCTTTGTGCTGCTTGGGCTTGTCGCGCGTGCGGAGATTGTGCTCGCCGACGACGCGCAGCCGCCTGCGGTCGATTCCGACCTCCTCGTCCTCGTCGGCAGCACCCTCATCGAACGCGAGCAATCGCACGGCTATTGGGAGGCCGCGCTGGCCGTCCGCTGGCCGCGCGAGCTGCGCGTCCGCAACCTCGGCTGGAGCGGCGACACCGTCTGGGGCGACGCCCGAGCCGGCTTCGGCACTGCCCAGGACGGCTTCGCCCAGCTCAAGGCCGGCGTGCTGGGCCTGAAGCCCACCTTGCTCCTCGTCGCCTACGGCGCCAATGAATCGCAGGCCGGGCCGGCGGGCCTGGAGCTGTTCCGCCGCGGCCTGACGGAAATGCTCGATGCCTTCGCCCCCACCAAGGCCCGCGTCGTCCTTCTGACGCCGCCGCGCCGCGAAGACCTCGGCCGGCCGCTGCCGGATCCGGCGGAAGCCAACCGCCGTCTCGCTTTGTATTCGCAAGCCATCCGCGAGATCGCCGCGGCGCGTAAGTATGACGTCATCGACCTCTTCGCCGAAACCGAGCGGCTCACAAAAGAAGAACCCAAACTCCGCCTGACCGACAACGGGGTTCACTTCAACGCCGCCGGCTACGAGCGCACCGCGGTGTTCATTGCTGACTGCCTGAACCTCAAATGGCCCTCGTGGCGCGTTTCGCTTTCCGCCGGCAAGAACGAACCCGTCGAACTCCGCGGCGCGAAGATCGAGGATCTGCAATCCTCGCGCGACGCCGTCCGTTTTTCCGCCGTCGACGACGCCCTGCCCGATTCGCCGGCGCCCTCGTCACAGAAACCGGACCCTTCCTCGCCCGCCGCCGCAACGGACTCTCCGCGCTCGCCCCCGGTACCGCCGTCTACGTCCCGCGTCCTGCAAATCGCCGGCCTGGCCGACGGCGACTACATCCTCCGCATCGACCAGCGCGATGTGGCCGTCGCCTCGGCCGCCGACTGGGCCAGGGGCGTCGCGCTCCGCCGCGGGCCGGCCTTCGACCAGGCCGAAGAGCTCCGCCGCACGCTCCTCCGCAAGAACGAGCTTTATTTCCACCGCTGGCGGCCGCAGAACGAAACCTACCTCTTCGGCTTCCGCAAGCACGAGCAGGGCCAGAACGCCCGCGAGGTCCCGCTCTTTGAGCCGCTCGTGGCCGACCAGGAGGCGATCGTGCGAAAGCTCCTTTCGCCGCAGCGGCGCTACTACGAGCTTGCGCGGAAATAGAAAGTCCTGAAATCTTTCAGCCGCAGCGGCACATTTCCGCTCCAGCAGAAGCAACAAAGGTGGCGAAGTCGCAGGGATGAAAGCCGAAGCGGCTCTTGTGGACGATGTTTTCAGGCTTCATGGTTTTTCTCGTTCGTTGGGTCATTCGTACTCGTACTCGTTCTCGTACTCCCGTCTTCTCTTGTCCTTCGTCGTCGTCCTCGTTCTCGATTCCGGCGCTCGGCCACACCAACCCGCAGCGCAAGCGAGGGCGCGGCGCGATGCGCGGCGCTTCACTCGGGTTCGGCGCGGCTTAGCGGTTCTCCCTCGCTGGCGCTTCGGGTTAGTGTTTGCGGCCCGGCGCGCGCTTCGGGCGCGGCGATGCGCAGACAGGGGTAGCGGCGGAAGTGTCGGCGCGCGGCGCCGCGGAGGGGCGCGGTGCAGAGGGCAGTGAGATGTCCCGCGTTTGCGACCGCCACACCAACCCGACGCGCCCGCGAGGGAGCATCTCGCAGGACGTCGACGGAATCCGCCCGCGGCGAATCGGTCTCTTCCCCCCCTTCCGAAGGGGGGGCACGGGGGGGTCGCAGGGCGGGCGAGATCGGGTTCGTAGAACGCGGCGTGCGCAATGCCCAGGCCCTTCAGTCGCTCGCGGGCGGCGGGTGGCAGTTGAGGTCGGGTGCCACTGGCATCTTGCCAGTGCCCGTCGGCCAGGCTCTTGCCGCGCAGACCCTCGATCGACCTCCGCCGGCGAGCTGCCCGGCGCTTGCTCGCCGACTCGCCGGTCAACCTCCGCTGGTGAGGTCCACCCGGCGTCCAGTCCTGTGCCTGGCCCGTTACCAGACCAACTCGGCCGGCACACCCTCGACGTGCGGCAAATCGGCGTCGGGTTTCCAAGCGGGCTCATGATACCGCCGGTAGCTCGACCATCGCCAGTCTTCCGGCCGCTTCACCAGCCGGCGGCGAACAGGATTCAAATGAATGTAATCGACGGCCGCCAGCACGGCCTTCTCCCCTTCCAGGTTCCGGTCGTAGCCCGGTCCCTCTTGCCAGAAGCGGAATACGTGCCGCCCCGGCCGCTCGCGAACCACCAGCTTCGCCAAGAGTGGGCTGTGCGATTGCTTGAGCCGCTGATGGACCTCCGCGGAAACCGGCCGCTTGACGGCCGCCAACAGCCGCGCGATCCGCTCCTCGACGTTTTCCTGCCCCAACGGATACACGAGCAAGTGGACGTGCTCGGGCATGAAGACGAAGGCAATCAGACGGAACTCGCAGGCAGCCATGGCCGCGTCGATGCTGCGGGGCAACGCACAGCGCCACGGGTTGTTGGTGAGCAGCGGCATGCGGCGGTAGCACGAGAAGGTCAGTTCGTGTACGTCGCCGGGCTCGTGGTAATGGCGGACGGTTTTTCGGTGGCCGGGCATGCCGGTCAGCGTAGGTCGGCCGGCGTGAAGGTCAAGAGATTGCTCGCCGACAGAGGTGGAACGCAGGTCGGGCCGCAAGGGCCTGGCAGGAACCGGGACCACACGGCCGCGGCACCAACGGAGGGCGGTCGAGGCTCAACGGCCCGCGGCCGCTCGCACTGGCGAGACGCCAGTGGCACCCGGCGAGTCCAGAGAGAACCGCCCCTTCCGTCGGCGGCAGGAGACCGATGGCCGCCAGAAAGGACGTGAGGAGCATGCCGAGAGCAGCACCGAACGCGGCCAGGACAATGCCGCAGAGAATCATGAGGGCAGGCTTCACGGGAACGCGCCGGAGTTGGAGAGCGATCGATCGCTCCGCGCGTTTTACCTTCCCCTTGGAAGGCTGTCGAGCAAAACTGTTGACTTTGGGTGCTGGAGCCATACATTCGAGGTGCATTTTGCACCTCGTCCCGACGACCGGCAACACCCTTCCCACAGCTAGGAGGAAAACGATGGCGGTAGACATTTCAAAGGGCCTGAAGAAGTACGTCCCGCACTTGCTCAAGGCCCGCGAGGACAACCTGAACGAATCCGACACGGTGCAGCGCATAATCAAGGTGCTCGAGGACGTCCTGGGCTACGATGCGTTCTCGGAAATCAGCAGCGAGGCCAAGGTCAAGGAAAAGTACGTCGACCTGGCCCTCAAGATCGACGGCAGCGTTCGGTTGTACGTCGAGGCCAAGGCCGCGGGCGTGCATTTGCGCGACAAGCACATCGAGCAGGCGCGGCACTACGCTGCCCGAAGGGAACATCCGCTGGGTGCTGCTGACGAACGGGATCACGTGGATTCTTTACCACCTGTCGTTCGAAGAAGGCATCGAGTACACCAGGGCGTTCGTGGTCGATCTCTCCGCGGACGGGAACGACAAGTGTTGCGAGCTTTTGGCGCTCATTCATCGGCAGTCGCTGGCCAAGGGCGACCTGGAGGAGTGGTGGGCGCACCGCGCCGCCTTGAGCCCGGCGTCGCTCGGGCGCGCGCTTTTCACCGAAGATGTGCTGCGGCGGATCCGCCGCGAACTGCGAAAACAGGAGGACATCCTGATTGACCCGGAGGACCTGGCCGACGCCCTGCACGAGATGCTTTCGACCGAGGCGCGGGAGCTGATCGGGCCGATGAAGATTTGGAGGAAGTCGAAGTCGAAATCGAAAGTGCGCGCGGCGGCGAAGGACGAGCCGGCCCCCAAGCCCGCCGCCGAAAACGCAAAGCCGCTGCCGGCGACGTGCGCGGACGGCGGGGAAGGAGCGGCGACGGCGTGAACTGGCACTGACGATCGTCGGCGCGTGGACGAGTACAAGCGATTGGCAGTGAGACTCGCCGACGCAGGCGAATTGCTGCGCTTACTGCTACTCAGATGGGGGCCAATGCTGCCATTCGCCATCGGTCTGCTGAAGACTGCCGATGATCGAGACCTCCCAACTGTGACAACCATCACTCCTAGTTTTCCGCCAAACGGTGTGGATCTGGTCGAGCGGAACGTCGATCGGCGCGTCCCCATTCAACTCGCGGAACGTCGATCGGCGCGTCCCCATTCAACTCGCGGAACGATGCGACGTTTCCGAGGAGATCCACACATCGGAACCGGACCATCACGGACTCGAGATGAACGGTCTGACCGTCCCCGTACCCGGAGCCCGGTACTGTTGCACGCACCCCCCAACGGAGGTTGACCTGTTCGCGTTCGTTCGTGGGAATCGAGGACAGGATGGCGGCGCTACGGCGTGCACTCATGGATTCGTAAACTCCGAATTGATCGGGGTGGAGGTATTCGGTAAGTGAGCCGACCCGGTATGGGAAGGCCCAACCTTTATCGACAAGGAGACCACCTTTCTCTTGCCGAAGGCAGACGCCGACAGGTGCATGGGGACTTGCCCAGACGGCGACCACGACCACCACTTTGGACGTGCCCTCCCGACCGATTGAGCGCACGTCGAAGATCGGTGTTGGCCGACAGCGGTCCTTCACCTGCTCCTCGATCACTTTGGTAATCTTGGTGGCAAGCTCCGTCTCGATGCCGTGGAACCCCGTGCAACGGGTCCGATTCATATCGGTGGAGACGCCGACAAGCACATGACCGCCCAACCAATTTGCGAACGCCGCGATGTCCTTCGCGAATTCGATTTTGCCCTGCGACGGGTCGAGTGTTTCTTTGAAGTCAAGGTCGGCACTTTCTGAAGTTGTGCCAACAAGTGGCTGAAGGCTATCCCAACTCGTCAGGGTGCGCATGAACGGCATCTCCACCGAGAACGAAGAATTGACACCCAGGGTTTTGGTCTCACCCTTACGCTTTCGCGGTCTCCCGCGCGGACGAAACGTCGATTACAAATGCAGCCGCCCTGTCATGCGCTTCTCCCATGTCTGGCTCCCAAACATTGCTCCTCCGACGCGAGGTCGGCGGAGGCAGGGCGCGCAAGCCCAAGGTAGTTGTCCTGCGAGCGCGTTAGCCGCCAATCGTTGCTCCACCGACGCGGGGTCGGTGGAGGCGGGGCTCCAACGAAGATCGCCTGAAGGCGGTACTCCAACAAGCGCCGCCTAAAGGCGGGACTCCAACAATGCCGGACTCCAACTACTCGCCCTGCGCCTCCTTCAGGATCTTCGCATACGCCTCCTTCGCCACGTCGTAGGCCGCCCGGGCGGCTTCGCGCTCGTGGGGGCGGGTCTGCTTCACCTTCTGCTCCCAGCAGACGTCCGCGGCCTTCAAGCACCACTCGGCGCTCTTGCGGCTGGCGCGGATCGGCTGGTTGTCGACCTCCACGAAGATCGGGTTCGTGTGCGACGACGGGAAAATGCGGATCGCCACCCAGGAGGAAATCTTGGGCGTGTGGCTGAACTTGATCTGCGATACCTTGCCGTCGGCCTCGATCTCCTGCCGCTCGACCGCGATGCCGTTGACGATCAGCTCGACCGGCACCTTGCGCGTGTCGCCGATCCTGGCCCGCTCCACGTGCCAGTAGGGCTGCTGCTCCAACGGCCGGTTGCGGATGCCCTCGTTGGGCTGCTGGGCCAAGAGGGCCGCGGCGTTCACGGAGATATCGAGGCCCTGGCCGCTCTTCACGGCCAAGACGCTCGGCCGCGGCGTCTCACGCTTGGCGCCCGGGGCAACTTCGCCCACGCCCAGGCCGTTGATCGAAAAGTCGTACAGGTGCGACAGGCCGTCGGTGCAATAGCTGCGGCCGTCCTTGATGCCGGAGACCCACTCGTCGTAGGTCAGGGGTCCGTCCTTGGGCAGCTTGACGTAGGCCCTTCCCAGGCCGACCTTCTCGCCGTAGATGCAGGGGAAGTCCGTCTCGCCGCTGATGCGGGTCGTCATGCCGCAGTTGAGCGTGTGATACCAGATATTCAGCTCCCAGACGCTGGGCGTATCGACGGCGGAGATGAAGTCGCAAACGCCGTGGACGGTGTCGACGACGAACTCGTTGGCGCCGATGCCGTCGAAGGGGGGCATTTCGTAGGTCGGAAGGCGCGTGGCGTTCACCTTCAGACCCCAGCCGCTGTGCGAGAAGCCGACGACGGCGCCCTGCTTCTTGCCCCACGCCAAAATCGGCAGGTCCCAGCTTGGCCACTCGCCGATCTTTTCGGTCTTCGTGCCCTTGAACCTTCCGCGCTCTGCGCCGAACTGCCAATCGAACTCCGTCGGCTCAGGATACTCGTAGTCGTCTTCCTTGAGCCGCAGAAGGCAAAGGTGCCCGGCGTGCTGCGAGGGGAAGCCGGAGACTTCGACGTCGTAGCGCATCAGGTTCTTCGAGGTGCTGAGCTTGCTCACGTCGCCGGAGAAGAATTCCTTCTGGTAGTACCAACACGGTCCCCAGGTGAGGACGCAGCCGACGTTCAGGTCCTCGCCCAGGATGTGACGCATCATGTCGTCGGGCGTGACGCCCTGGCTGGGTACGTCGTAGTGCTTGCAGCCGGCGGCGTGAACGTGATGGTCGCCGGAGAACCAGCCCGTCTCGGCCAGGTGAATCCAGCGACGCAGGCGGAAGCTCTCCTTGTGGGATTCCTTTTCGGGCACGGTGATCTCGCGGGTTTCGATGGTGTATTCCGGCCCGCGGGTGTAGGCGACGGTGTATTTTCCCGGCGGCAGCAAAATGCTCTCGCCCGAGGCGCGGTAGACCTGGTCGTGGAAGAAGAGGTCGGGGGCGAGGCGGCGCAGGCGGGAGGGGTAGACGCGGCCTTGCTGGTCGCGGATGGTGAAGGCCCCGGTGCAGGGCTTGCCGTCGTGATCGACCACGTCGATGACGACGCTGACGGCCGGCCGGCAATCGAAGAGGACGGGCATTTCGTTGCGAAAGCCCAGGTCCTGCGTGCCCTGGCCGACGTCGAAGGCCAGCTTGGCCTCGCGCTTGCCGGAATCGCGGGAGTAGAGGCCGAGGATGCGGTATTCGAGGGGCAGGCCGGAGAGCTTTTGGGTGAGCGGCTGCTTTTCGAAAAGCTCGATGGCCAGGAATTGGTCCTTCGTGTCGCTGGTGCGGGGGACGTTGGGGGCGGGCTGATTGCTGCCGAAGCGGAGGACGGGGGCATTGGGGCTCAGGCAGCGAAGCTGGGCCGTCACGCCGCCCTCGTTGTGCACCTTGACGACGAACATCCGCCAGCCGTGCTGCATGAGGACGGGCTTGGCGGGGCCGGGCTGGACCTTGACGCGGCTCTCGGGGTTGATATTGACGCCGGCCAGGCAGTACTTGTCGAGGACCTTTTGGATGGCGGCGACGGCGTCGTCGGCCTTCTTCAGGTTCTTGGCTTCCTTGAGCGCGGCGAGGTCTTTTTCGGAAATCGGCTCGCCGAGGATTTCGCCCAGCGCCTGGACGACGCGATCGGCCTGGGCGGCGAGGGGCTGGAGTTCGACGTTTTGGACGAGGGGGAGGTCGTCAGCAATGGCGCTGGAAGAGCCGCCTGAAGGCGGGACTCCAACGATGGCGAAGAGGGCGAAAACGGCGAGGGCGGGCGCGGGGCGTCGGGGGGCGTGCATGGCCGGCTCCGGGAGAGAGGAGGACGGTTCGGAGTTGCGTGTGGAGGTAAATGATGACGGGCGGGACAGGAGGGTGCAAGCGCTTGGCGAAGTCCCGCGTTGTTGGAGTCCCGCCTTTAGGCGGAGGAAGGAAGACCGCCCAAAGGCGGTACTCCAACAGGGACCGCCTAAAGGCGGGACTCCAACAATCCACTTGCCGAAGGGGGCGGTGAAAGACCAAGATGGTCTTGCGGCGGTTGTCTCGGACCGATGAGGGAAGGCGACGATGGCGGGCTTCTTGCGTTACGCCGGGTTGACGTTGCTCGTGACGCTCCTTTGCGCGCCGGCGGCGGCGCGGGCGGACGACCCCGAGGGCGTTCCGTTTTTTGAGCAGAAAATCCGCCCGGTGCTCGTCAAGAATTGCTACAAGTGTCACTCGTCAGAGTCCAAGGAGCTCAAGGGCCATCTGCTCTTGGAGACGCGGGAAGGCGTTTTGAAGGGCGGCGATTCCGGGCCGGCGATTGTGCCCGGAAAGCCGGAAGAGAGCCTGCTCTTGCAGGCGTTGCGGCACGACGGGCTGGAGATGCCGCCGGACGGAAAACTCTCGGCGGAGGCCATCGCGGACGTCGAGCGGTGGATCAAGATGGGGGCGCCCGACCCGCGCGACGGGAAAGGGCCGCCACAGCGGCCGGCGATCGACCTGGCCGAGGGCAAAAAGTTCTGGGCGTTTCAGCCTCCGCGGCGGCATGATTTGCCGAAGGTGAAGGACGAGTCGTGGCCGCGGAGCGACATCGACCGCCACATTCTGGCCGCGATGGAAGCGCAGGGCTTGAAACCGTCGCGCGACGCGGAGCGCGTGACGCTGTTGCGGCGGGCGACGATCGACCTCGTTGGCCTGCCGCCCACGCCGGAGGAGATGGACGAGTTTCTGAACGATTCGTCGCCGGAGGCGTTTGCAAAGGTCGTCGATCGGCTTTTGATGTCGCCGCGATTCGGCGAGCGGTGGGGAAGGCACTGGCTGGACGTGGCGCGGTATGCCGACTCGAACGGCAAGGACGAGAACCTGACCTTCCACGAGGCCTTTCGCTATCGCGACTACGTCATCGACTCCTTGAACCGCGACAAGCCGTTCGACCGGTTCGTGCTGGAGCAGCTCGCCGGCGATCTCTTGCCGTTTGAAAGGCAGGCGGAGCGCGACGAGCTATTGACGGCGACGGGGTTACTCGTCGTGGGTCCCAAGGTGCTGGCCGACCGCGATTTCGTGAAGCGGCGGATGGACGTCATCGACGAGCAGGTCGATACGGTCGGCAAGGCGCTCCTGGGCCTGACGCTCGGCTGCGCCCGCTGCCACGACCACAAGTTCGACCCGATTCCGACGGCGGACTATTACGCCCTGGCGGGCATCTTCGCCAGCACGCGCACGCTGGATGGGATCAAGCTGGGGAACAACGTGGTGTCGGGCTGGATGCTGCGGCCGATCGGCGAGGACGGAGCGGAGCGCGTGACGGCGCAAAACGAACACAAGAAAAAGCTCGCGGCGCTGACGGACCAAATCAAGAAGCTCGACGCCGAGCTGAAGCAGCAGGAAGACAAGGCCACGATGCGGCTGCCGACGAAGCTCGTGGGCGTGACGGTCGACGACAAGGAGGCGAAGATCGTCGGCACATGGAAGCCCTCGACGTACAGCAAGCCCTACGTCGGCGAGGGGTACATTCACGACGACAAGCAGGCCAAGGGCGAGAAGTCCGCCACGTTCACGCCCAAGCTGCCCAAGGAGGGGAATTACGAGGTCTTCATTTCCTATACGGCCAGCAAGGGACGCTCGACGAACACGCCCGTGACGGTGCGCTTTGCCGACGGCGAGAAGACGGTCGAGGTGAACCAGGAGGAAACGCCGAAGCTGGACGGCCTGTTCCGCTCGATCGGCACGTTCAAGTTCAAGGCCGGCAGCGAAGGCTCGGTCACGATCGAGAATAAGGGCACGGCGGGCTACGTGATTGTGGACGCGGTACGGTTCATTCCGGCCGGGGCGCTGGAGAATGAGCCGGAAATGGCGATGGGCGTGCCTGAGGAAGTGAAGCAGAAGATCGCCGAGGCCAAGGCGAACTTGAAGAAGCTCAAGGAGGACGAGGTGGCCTTGAAGGCGGCGGCCCCGCCGGCGCCGGTGCTGGTGATGGCCGTCCGCGACGAGGAGAAGGTCGAGAACTGCCGGATCAACGTCCGCGGCAACCCGCACCAGCTTGGGGACGAGATCGGGCGCGGATTCTTGAGCGTGGCAAGCGACGAGGCGCGGCTGGCGATGCCGGCGGACCGCTCGGGCAGGCTGGAACTGGCGCGATGGATCGCCAGCGCGGAAAATCCGCTCACGGCGCGGGTGATCGTGAATCGCGTGTGGCAGCACCTTTTGGGAGAGGGGCTGGTGCGGACGGTGGATAACCTCGGCGCCCAGGGCGAGCGGCCGACACACCCGGAATTGCTGGATGAGCTGGCGCTGCGGTTCGTCGAGGAGGGCTGGTCGCTCAAGCGGCTCATTCGCGAGATCATGCTCAGCCGGGTGTATCAGCTCAGCGCGGAAGTCGATCCGGCGGCGCAGAAGGTCGATGCGGAGAACCGGCTCTTGTCGCACGCCCACCGGCGGCGCGTCGAGGCCGAGGTCATCCGCGACACGATTTTGTTTGTCTCGGGGCGGCTCGACCGTTCGATGGGCGGGCCGGTCGTGGCGCACCTGGGCGAGCGGGCGATCGACAACGACTCGAAGGGGGGCGTGCCGACGGACACGAATTTCCGGCGGAGCGTTTACCTTCCGTTGATTCGCAACGACGTGCCGCAGATTCTGGAGGTGTTCGATTTCGCCGACCCGGAGGTGACGACCGGCCGGCGCGATACGACGACCGTGCCCACGCAGGCGCTCTTCCTGATGAACAGCCCGTTGGTGCTCGATCAGGCGCAAGCGGCGGCGAAGCGATTGCTTGCGCTGGAGGCGGACGATGCGGGCCGCGTGAAAGACTTGTATCGGCGGGCCTTGGCGCGCGATCCGACGAGCGGGGAGATCGAGAAGGCGCTGGCGTTTGTCGGTTCCTTCGCGGCCGGCGGGAACGCGGGCGGGGGGGAGGGCGTCGAAAAGGAGAAGGCCGAGGGGAACGTCGAAGCCTGGTCGGCGCTGTGCATGGCCGTGTTCGGGTGCACGGAGTTTCGATTTGTAGAGTAGCCATCACGCTCCGCGTGATGAGCCTGCGGAGGCGCAATCGCTCGCACATGAGCAACCGTCTGCTATCGCTGATTCGCCGGCAGTCGCGGGCCGTAATCGCCTGCGAACTGTGCGTCGCGGCCGGACTGGTTGGCATCGCGGTGTGGTATCAATCGCTGCCCAAGGTGATTGAACTCGACGATTGGCGCGGCATGCCGGTCACGGAACTTGAAAAGCGCATCGGCAAGATCGCGTGTCCGCGCGTCGTTGACGTCACCGGTGCGCAGGATCAACTTTATGGGAGAGTGCGATGGGTTCTTCGCAATGAAATGAAGGTTACGGCGACGCCGCTGCGCGTCACGGAGGTGTCCGTCGTCGGCTGGCGATATAACACGATGGTGTGGATTTACGATGGCAAGGTCGTTGACGGAGTGATGTTCACGGACGACGTGCGGTTTTGACGCGAAAGGTGGGCGGTGCCCACCCTACGGCAGGCGAGACGCCTACCCCACGAAAGACGGCAGGCGGGCCGCCTACCCTACGAGAGGGAGTGAACGATGCTTGGATCGATGTCGCGCCGCGCGATGCTCAAGACGTCGTCCGCCGGGTTCGGCTACCTGGCGCTGTCGGCGCTGGCGGCCCAGGCGGCCGAAGAGGAACGCAATCCGCTTGCGCCGCGGAAGGGGCAACATGAGCCGCGGGCCAAGCGGGTGATCTTCCTCTTCATGCATGGCGGGCCGTCGCAGGTCGATACGTTCGACTACAAGCCCAAGCTCCAGGAGGAGGACGGCAAGGAGCTGCCCTTTGAGCCGGCGGCGGGAACGACGGTCACGCGGAAGATCATGGCCTCGCCCTGGAAATTCCAGCAGCACGGCGAGAGCGGCCTCTGGGTTTCGGATTTGTTTCCCAGCGTCGCCAAGCACGTGGACGATTTGTGCATGCTGTCGGGCATGCACACGGACGGGCAGAGCCACGGGCAGGCGGTGTTGCAGCTTCACACGGGGGCGCAGCTTTTGACGCGGCCCTCGCTGGGGGCGTGGATCGTCTACGGATTGGGGACGGAGAACCAGAGCCTGCCGGGGTTCGTCACGATCTGCCCCACGCGCGGACACGGCGGGGCGCAGAATTACGGGAACGCGTTTTTGCCGGCGGTCTATCAGGGGACTGCCATCGGCACGGCCAACACGCCCGCTTCGAGCGCTCAGATCCGCAACATCGCCAACGGCCGGCTCACGAAGGACCAGCAGCGCAGGCAGCTTGATTTCTTGCAGGAGATGAACCGCGCCCACCGCGAGCGCGCCGGCGGCGACGACCGGATCGACGGCGTGATCGAGTCGTACGAGCTGGCGTTCCGCATGCAGTCGGCCGCGCCGCAATTGACGGACCTGTCGGGCGAGTCGAAGGCCACGCTTTCACTGTATGGCATCGACGAGAAGCCGACGGAGGATTTCGGGCGGCAGTGTCTCCTGGCGCGGCGGTTCGCCGAGGGGGGCGTGCGGTTCATCCAGGTGTCGCACAGCTTCAAGTGGGACCAGCACGGCAATCTCAAGGGCGGACACGAGAAGAACGCCCTGGAGGTCGATAAGCCGATCGCGGGCTTCTTGACGGACCTGAAGGAGCGCGGGCTTTTGAAGGACACGCTCGTGCTCTGGGGCGGCGAATTCGGGCGGACGCCCGTCGCGCAGGGCAAGGACGGCCGCGACCACAACCCGCAGGGTTTTACGATGTGGCTGGCGGGCGGGGGCGTGAAGACGGGCTTGGTGTTCGGGGCGACGGACGAGTACGGGTATTACGCGGTGAAGGACAAGGTCCACATGCACGACCTGCACGCGACGCTCTTGTGGCTCTTGGGCCTGGATCACGAGAAGCTGACGTACCGCTACGCGGGGCGGGACTTTCGGCTGACGGACGTGTACGGGCGCGTGGTGAAGGAGATCATGGCATAGTAGCCATCACGCTCCGCGTGATGCAGCGTTTTGGCGAGCACAGGCTTGCGACAACGTTTATGAACCACCGCGTGATGCGGCGCATTGCCGAGCGTAGTATTGAATGTGCACGTGCGAGGTCGCCTCGCTCGAGCAATAGCAGAGCGATCATTCCCATGACCGACGCCGAGAAGATTGCGAATACGGTCGCGGCGCATGAGGCCGCAGATCAAGCGGAGCTGGAGAAGCTGCGCGCGATGTCGATCGAGGAGCGCGGGCGGATGATCCAGGCCGCGTGCCGGGCGGCGTGGGAAATCCATTGCAGCCGCATCCGCGCGGGTCTGCCGCCGATTCCGCCCGACCCGTGGCCGGAGTCGACGATCGAGTTCATGAGGAAGCACGCGGCGAAATTCAGGAAGGCCGGCGAGTCTTGAAGCGTGGGAAGGAAGACCACCTGAAGGCGGGACGCAGCGGGAACCGCATGACGGCTTTTTTCTCGCATTCCGCATCACGGCGCGTTACATTTCCTGCGCCATGTCGCCCACGACCAACATCGGCCTTCGGTCCGGCCTGAACTCCCTTCGCAGCCCCTCCGGGCTCAGGAATAGCCCATGTCCAGCGATCTCCCTCCGTCTCTACGGCAGAGCGCCCCCCAAGATGCAGCCTCGCCGGGCGCCGTCACGTGGGACGATCTTTTCCAGGCTCTGGCCTTTGTCCAGAAGGCGTTCCGCGACTGGCAAAGCCAGGAATACATCACGGCCTCGCAGCTTGCGGGCTACGAGGGAAAGGCCGATATCCGCCGCCGCAGGCTGGAAGAGCTCCGCGCTCAAGGCCAGGGAGTGCCCGCGAATCTCGCCGCGAATCTCGGGATCCCTGCCAGCCCCGGGGCGCAGGAGTCGGACTCCTCGCGGCAGCATCGCTACTGGTCGCTGGTAAACGTTGACATTGAACGTGCCGCAAGCGGCCAGCTCATCACGCTCGCCGTTTCGCATACGCTGAAGTTTCTGGTAAAGGGCTATCAGTCGGCGCTCAAACGTAAGATGGAATCCGATGAGCGCCTCGCTGCGGACGACGCAATCGAGTTGACGCCGGTCGAAGAGCCGATCTTGCTCGAAGATGTTGCCACAACGATCCCTCCCCCGATGCCTGTTCCCAGCCCGGTGCCTCTGCCGAATCCCGTGCGGCCGCGTCGCAATATCATCGAGATCCTGCTCGACCCGCGCAGCATCCAGTGGCTGCTGGCTTCTGGCGCCGTGCTGCTGGTCGTGGGGCTGGTGCTCTTGTTGTGGGTCAACGAGCTGCTCACGCCCCCGGTCATGGCGGCCGGCCTGGGCATCGTCAACGCCGCCGTGCTGCTGTGCGGATGGTGGATGCTCAAAAAGACGCGCTTTCACGTGGCGGGGCGGGCGCTCACGCTGCTGGCGTGCCTCGTGATGCCCCTCAACCTTTGGTACTACGACGCCAACGGCCTGATCACGCTCGACGGCCACCTTTGGGCGGCGGCACTCGTCATGTGCGTACTGTACGCTGCCTCGGCCTCCGTGCTGCGAGACGAACTGTTCGTGTACGTGTTCGTCGCCGGCGTCACGATGACCGGCCTTTTGTTCCTAGCGACGCTCCCCCCATCGCCGCAGCGGCTGTGGGAGATCGCGCTCCCCTCAACCATGCTGGTCGTCCTGGCCGTGCTGGCCGTCCTCGCCGAACGGGCCTTTCCGGAACAGGAGGGACCGTTTTCGCGGAAACGCTTCGGCCTGGCGTTTTTCTGGTCAGGCCATGTGCTGCTGGCGGCCGGGCTGCTGCTCGTGCTGGGAGCGCAGATCACCGGCCACTGGCTGTACGAACCGGTGTTCAAGAGCTATTACGCACAGTGGGGCTTGCGGCCCTCACCCATCGTCGGCGAGCTGCGCTGGCTCGGCCTGGCGCTGGTCCTCGTCGGGACCGTGGCCTACGTTTATTCCGACGTCGTGGTGCGGCGGATCGGCGTCTACGTGCACCTCGCTGGAATCGCGCTCACGTGGGCGCTGGTGCTGCTGCTTGAGCAACTGCACCTTGCGCTGGGCATCGACGCCTTGATCATCGTGCTGGCCGCGGTGGCCCTGGCGGTCAATGTGGCGCAGTCGCGCTTCGCGGCCGAAAGTCGCATTACGCGCGCCCTGCCGATCATGGGCGTGGTGCTGCCGCTGTTGGGGGTCGGGCTGGGCCTTAGCGTCTATCTGCGGGCGATCAGCACCGACCTCAGGGCGATCTGGCAGGCCGCACCGCCCTCCTGGGGCTATGTGGCTGCCATGGCGGCCACCGCCGTCTCAGCGCGGGTCGCCGCGCACCTCTATCGCAAACAGCACGCGAGGCTGACTCTCGTCTACTTCTTCGCCACGGGCGCGGCAACGCTGGTGGGTGCCACGGCGCTCCTGGCCGCGCTGGGCCTCGACCGCTGGCAAGAACACGCGCCGCTGTTGGTGCTTTTGCCCATCGTCTACGTGATTGCGGCACGGCTGTACCGCGGGCATTCGCAGGAGCAGCCGCTGGTGTGGGCCGCCCACGCGGCGACGCTCGTGATGCTGGCCGGCAGTGCGGTCTCGGCCTTCGCGGGTTTCTCCAAACTCGTCGAAGGCCAGCCGCTGAACCTGGCTCTGGCTGTTTTCTGCGTCGAGGCCGCCGTATTCTACGCACTCGACGGTGCGTTCCAGCGGCACGTGGTCTCGATCCACCTGAGCGCGGCCATGGCCTGCGGCGCCCTCTGGCAGCTTCTCACCTATGCCGGCGTATCCGGCGAGTATTACACGCTCACCTTCGCCCTGGCGGGCCTGGCGCTGTTGGCGCTGTACCGCTTCGGCGTGCTGGAGCGACTCGGCACGCCGCGACTGGCGGAGGCTACCTTCCAAAGCGCCAATGCCCTGCTCTCGATCTCGTTCCTGGCGGCTGCCCTCCTGGCCCTCACACGCCTGGCGACGCGCACGGTGCAATGGGAGTTCGTCGGGCTGTGCGCGCTTTTGGCGCTGGCGAGCCTGCTGGCCGTGGGCGTAGTCGCCCAGACCGCCTGGCGGCGGTGGTACGTCGTAACCACCGTCGGCCAGGCGATGCTGGCCTTTCTCGGCGTGACGGTCCTGTCCACGCTCACCATGTGGCAAAAGGGGGAGATTTTCGCGACCGTCGCCGGTCTCGTGCTGCTGATCGTGGGCCACCTCGGCTGGTATCGCGAGCAGGATCGCGAGAACGACCTGGTGAGCGTATGTCTGTTCTTCGGAAGCCTCGCCTTCGGGCTGCCCACGGCCGTGGCCACGCTGATCGACCGCAGCACGGACCACTTCATCCTGCTCAACGAGCTGGGCTTCCTGGTGGGCGCGCTGCTGCTGCTTTCGACCGGCTACATGTTCCAGCTTAAGTCGACGACGATCGTGGGGGCCTTCCTAACGGCCCTGTACGTCGTCACCCTCCTGATCTTTGTCCCCTGGTCGCACTTGAATGCCGTGGCCGTGCTGATCACGGTCGGCGGCGGGCTGCTGTTTGGCCTGGGGCTGATTCTCAGCGTCTACCGCGATCGCCTCGCGCAGCTCCCCGACAAGCTCAAGCGCCGCGAAGGAATCTTCCGCATTCTGAACTGGCGATAGGCAACACCACTGCAGGCGGGACTGGCGGGTCGCATCGACAAGGACGCCGAGGACGACGACGAGCACGAGGGGCGAAAACGATCGCGTCCGGCGTCGGTGTTTCGGCATGGCCGGCAGATCGCTCGCAGGCGGCCCATCTTATCGCGTTAAACTCTGCGGCCTGCGCAAGCCTTGCAGGCCCCAAGAGCGGAATTAAATAACTCTCAGGCGGCGGGACGATGGTACGTGATTGACAGGATAGTTTCGGGCATGGATGCGCCCCAACCACCTTCGGGTTGCATCCGAAGGCTCGTCGCGAGACGCTGCCATGCTCGAAACGCTTAAACGGCGGCAAGGCCTCCTTGCGCTGACGCTTCTGGCGCTCAGTGTTCTTTTGGCCTTGGCCCTTCTGTCCTATGACCCGGCTGACGCACCGACGTCGCTCGTCTATCCGCCGGGCGCAGAAACGCAGAACGCCTGCGGGCCCGTGGGGGCCTTCGTCGCGCGGGCGCTGCTGGCGGCGCTGGGAGTGGGGGCGTATGCGCTGGCGCTGTCGGGCATCGTGCTGTCGGTGGTGTGGCTCAAGGGCTTGTCGATCGAGCAGCCGCTGATGCGGCTTTTCGGCTGGCTCTTGATGCTGGTGGGATTGACGACGGTCGCGGCCATGCTCGGTTTCGATTGGGGAAGCTATCCGGCGATCGGGCCGGGCGGCTACCTGGG
>JACOUI010000035.1 GCA_016177915.1 Planctomycetia bacterium | reverse complement strand
GGGGGACGTCTGCTGAAGCGGTCGCGGAACAAGACCCCCCCGTGCCCCCCCTTCGGAAGGGGGGGAGGCGATCTGCCGCGGATTCGTCCAACGGCGACGCTCCGGGAGGCGACCTCAATCTCTCCGCGCACTACGCCTGCACGGCCTGCGGCATCAGTTTCGAGCCGCCGTCGCCGCAGCTCTTCAGCTTCAACAGCCCGCAGGGCATGTGCGGCACGTGCGACGGGCTCGGCGAGCGGTACGACTTCGATCCCGACAAGCTCATTCCCTTCCCCGACCGCTCGTTTCAGCAGGGCTGCTGCGAGCTGATCGGCAAATGGCGCGAGCTGGGCCGTTGGCGGCGGCACATTTTCCAGGGCGTGGCCGACACGCTCGAATACAAGCACCAGCTCGACAAGGGCAAGGTCCTGGAGACGCCGTGGGAGGACCTGGAGCCGCGGTTCCGCAAGATGCTGCTTTACGGCACGGGCGATCTGCACGTCACCTACACCTGGCCCACGCACGGCGGCGAATACAAATACGGCGGCAAATTCGAGGGGATCGTCCCGGAGCTGCTCCATAAGTTCAAAACGACCAAGAGCGGCATGCAGCGCCGGCAGCTTGAAAAATACATGAGCATGGTCCGCTGCGCCGATTGCGGCGGCGAGCGCCTAAACGCCCAGGCCCGCAGCGTGCGCCTGACGACCACGCACGAGCGTTTCCGCGACCACGCGAGCCTTTCGCTGCCGCAAGTCTGCGCCCTGGCGGTTTCCGACGCGGTCGATTTCTTCAGCAACCTGGCGCTCGATACGACGGGCCAGCACGTGGCCGCCGAAGTCCTGAAAGAAATCCGCGGCCGGCTGGGTTTCCTCCTCGGCGTGGGACTCGATTACCTCACGCTCGATCGCACGGCCCCGACGCTCTCCGGCGGCGAGTCGCAGCGCATCCGCCTGGCGGGCCAGATCGGCTGCGGCCTGGTCGGCGTGACCTACATCCTCGACGAGCCGTCGATCGGCCTGCACCAGCGCGACAACGAGCGCCTGCTCGATTCGCTGCTCCGCCTGCGCGACCTGGGGAACACGGTCGTGGTCGTCGAGCACGACGAAGACACGATGCGCGCCGCCGACCACATCATCGACTTCGGGCCGGGTCCGGGCGTCCGCGGGGGGCACGTCGTCGCCGCCGGCAATATCGACGAGCTCAAGAAAGCCCCGCAGAGCGTCACGGGAAAATACCTTTCCGGCGAGGCCGAGATCGCCGTCCCCCCGCGCCGCCGCCCGCCGAACAGGAAGTGGCTCAAGGTGATCGGCGCTTCCCACAACAACCTGAAGGAGATCGACGTTGCCTTTCCGCTGGGGACGTTGATCTGCGTCACGGGCGTTTCCGGGTCGGGCAAAAGCTCGCTTGTCAACGACATTTTGGCCGAGGCCCTGGGCCGCGACCTGAACAAGGGGATCGGCAACCCCGGCAAGTTCGCGCGCCTGGAGGGCCTGGAGCACCTCGACAAGCTGATCGCCATCGACCAGTCGCCGATCGGGCGCACGCCGAGGTCGAATCCCGGCACGTACGTCAAGGTCTTCGACGACATCCGCCGGCTCTTCGCGCAGCT
Organism: Planctomycetia bacterium; assembly: GCA_016177915.1. Classification (GTDB taxonomy): domain Bacteria; phylum Planctomycetota; class Planctomycetia; order Pirellulales; family S012-138; genus JACOUI01. The sequence continues at coordinate 3,707 of JACOUI010000035.1, read as the reverse complement.
CCCGGAATCAAAGGCCCGCGGCTACAAGGAAGGCCGGTTCAGCTTCAACGTCGAGGGCGGCCGCTGCGAGGCCTGCGAAGGGAACGGCTCGAACCGGCTGGAGATGGATTTTCTGGCCGACGTGTGGGTCACCTGCCCCGTCTGCGAGGGCCACCGCTTCAGCCGCGAGACGCTGCAGGTCCGCTTCAAGGGCAAGTCGATCGCCGAAGTCCTGGAAATGGACGTGCAGCAGGCGCTTGTCCACTTCGAGAACATCCCCAAGGTCAAGAACAAGCTGCAGACGCTGCACGACGTGGGTCTCGATTACATCAAGATCGGGCAGCCCTCGCCCACGCTCTCCGGCGGCGAGGCCCAGCGGATCAAGCTGGCCCGGGAACTTTGCAAGCGCAGCACCGGCCGCACGCTGTATTTGCTGGACGAGCCGACGACCGGCCTTCACTTCCACGACATCAAGATGCTGCTCAAGGTGCTGCACGATTTCGTGGACGCCGGCAACACGGTGCTGATCGTCGAGCACAACCTCGACGTCATCAAAACGGCCGATTGGATCATCGACCTGGGCCCGGAGGGCGGCGCCGGCGGCGGGTGGATCGTGGCCGAGGGAGCGCCCGAGAAGATCGCGTCCCTTGGCGAGCGGGGGGCGTCAGCCCCCCGGTGCTACACGGGAGAGGTCCTCAAAGACCTCTTCGCCGGCGGCCGACATTCGCACGTCCTCAAACGGCCCGCCGGAACGGTCCCCGCGGTCACCTCGATCAAGGTCCGCGGCGCCCGGCAGCACAATCTCAAGGGGATCGACGTCGAAATCCCCCGCGACAAGCTCACCGTCTGCTGCGGCAAGAGCGGCTCGGGGAAAAGCTCGCTGGCCATGGACACGATCTACGCCGAGGGCCAGCGCCGCTACGTCGAAAGCCTCAGCTCCTATGCTCGGCAGTTCGTCGGCCAGATGCAAAAGCCGCTCTTGGAGCACATCGAGGGGCTGTCGCCGGCCATCGCCATCGAGCAGAAGAACGTCGGCCACACGCCGCGCTCGACCGTGGGCACCGTCACCGAAATCTACGACTACTTCCGCATTCTCTTCGCCCGCCTGGGCAAGCCGCACTGCCCGGCCTGCGACATTCCCATCGGCACGCAGACGGTCGACGAGATCGTCGACAAGCTGATGGCCCACGACGAGGGGACGCGGCTTTTTCTCTTGGCGCCGCTCGACGTGCAGGTCGGCGAGACCTACGAGACGCTGTGGGATGAGGTCCGCACGGCCGGCTACGTCCGCGTGCGCATCGACGGCCAGACGCACGCCATCGACCAGGTTCCTTTGATCGACCGCCGCCGCAAGCACGCGGTCGAGGTGGTCATCGACCGGCTTATCATTCGTCCCGACGCCCGCAGCCGCATCGCCGACAGCGTCGAGAGTGCCCTGGCGATGGGCCGGGGCGTCGTCGCCGTGGCCTACGTCGACGACAAAGTGGCCGAGCCGAAGTGGCAGCAAAAGACCCACAGCCAGCACTTCGCCTGCGACAAGTGCGGCCGGAGCTTCGAGCCGCTCACGCCGCACAATTTTTCGTTCAATAGTTCCTTGGGCTGGTGCGAGGCCTGCCAGGGACTGGGCACGCAGCTTGGCGCGAACCCGGCCGCGCTAATTCGCGATCCCAAGCGCTCGCTCTTCGAGGGGGCGCTGGCCATGTGGCCGGAGCTGGAGCCGGGCGCGCTCGCGACGAAGACGCCGCGGCGCGGGTTGGGAAACATTGGACGGACTGAAGTCCGTCCTACAGGGGGGGCGCCGTCGGCTGCGCCGCTGGGCCTGGCGCGGTTGATGCTCGAAGCGCTTTGCACGCACACGGGCATTCCCGGCGACGTGCCCTTCGAGCAGCTTTCGCACCGCCACCGGCGGCTCGTGCTGCACGGCACGGGCGACGAGTGGATCGAGGTCTCTTCGCCGGCCAAGCGCGGCGCGAAGTCGCAGGCGCTGTTCCGCTTTCAGTACAAGGGGCTTTATCCGGCGCTCGACGAGGCGGCCAAGCTCTCGCCCTTCTTCCGCTCGCGCCTCGAGCGCTTTACCGACGAAGTGCAGTGTTCCGTCTGCGACGGCAGCCGCCTGCGCGACGACGCCGCGGCCGTCCGCTTCCGCATGGGCACGATCCACGATTTCTGCCGCCTGCCGCTGGGCGCGCTGCTGGCCGATGTGAAGTCCTGGAAGCTCGCCACGCACGAGGCCAAGGTGGCCGGCGAACTGACCAAGGAAATCCGCGACCGCGTGCAGTTCCTGGTGGACGTCGGTCTCGATTATCTCACGCTGGCCCGGCCCGCGCCGACGCTCTCCGGCGGCGAGGCCCAGCGCATTCGCCTGGCCAGCCAGGTCGGCAGCGGATTGTCCGGCGTGCTTTACGTCCTCGACGAGCCGACGATCGGCCTGCACCCGCGCGACAACCGCCGGCTGCTGGCGGCCCTCGGCAAGCTCCGCGACCTGGGCAACACGCTGCTTTTGGTGGAGCACGACCGCGAGGTCGTGCAGAGCGCCGACCGGCTGCTCGATTTCGGACCCGGCGCGGGCCGCTTCGGCGGGCAAATTGTCGCCGAGGGCAGCCCCCAGGAAATCGCCGCGGCCAAGGCGTCCGTGACCGGGCCGTACCTGTCGGGCAAGAAGGCGATCCCCGTGCCGACGAACCGCCGCCGCGTGTCGCCCGCCCGGCATAAGTTCGTGGAGATCATCGGCGCCCGCCACAACAACCTGAAGAACATCGACGTGCGGATTCCGCTCGGCACTTTGATGGCCATCTCCGGCACGAGCGGCAGCGGCAAGAGTTCGCTGGTGGACGACGTGCTCTTCAATTCCGTCGCGCGCCTCTTGCACCGCGCCTCGACCGTGCCGGGCGCGCACGACGAAATCCGCGGACTCGATCAGATCAACAAGGTCATCCGCGTCGATCAGCAGCCGCTGGGCAACACGCCCACCAGCAACCCGGCGACTTACACCGGCGTCTTCGAGCTGGTCCGCATGCTCTTCGCCCAGCTTCCGGAGTCGAAGGTGCGGGGCTTCTCGCCGCGGCGCTTCAGCTTCAACGTCCCCGGCGGCCGCTGCGAAAAGTGCGAAGGCAACGGCCAGCTTCGCATCGAGATGCACTTCCTTCCCGACGTGTGGGTCGAGTGCGACACCTGCCGCAGTCAGCGTTACAATCCCGAGACGCTCGCCGTCCGCTACAAGAATCACTCGATCGCCGACGTGCTCTCGATGCCCATCGGCGACGCGGCCAGGCTCTTCGAGAACATCCCCAAGGTCCGCCGCATTTTGCAAATGCTCTGCGATGTGGGCCTGGATTACCTGACGCTCGGCCAGCCCGCGCCGACGCTCTCCGGCGGCGAGGCGCAGCGCGTGAAGCTCGCGGCCGAGCTGGCCCGGCCCGACACCGGCCGCACGCTTTACCTGCTCGACGAGCCGACGACGGGCCTGCACTTCGAGGACCTGGCCAAACTGCTCGACGTGCTCAATCGCCTGGTCGACCTGGGCAACACGGTCGTGGTGATCGAGCACAACCTCGACGTCATCAAGTCGTGCGACTGGGTCATCGACCTGGGTCCGGAAGCCGGCGCCGACGGCGGCCACGTCGTGGCCGAGGGCACGCCGGAGGAGATCGTGCGTCAGGCAAAACCTCCCTCTGCCAGCGCGGCGCTCGCTTCTGCCCCCTCCCCCGGTACTCCGGGGGAGGGTCGGG
>JACOUI010000079.1 GCA_016177915.1 Planctomycetia bacterium | reverse complement strand
GGCCCGTGACCGTCGCCATCACTACGTTTCCCTCGACGAGGTCCGACCAGTCGGCCACCTGCACGGCGGCGCCGGGGACGCTGAGCTTGTAGAGGTTGTCTTCGACGTCGTAGCCGCCGACGTAGACTTCCAGTTCCGTGCCGGGCGCCGGGGGCTGCGGAAACTGCGCTACCGGGGCGATGCCCTGGTCGCGCTGGTCGAGCTGGATGAAGACGTCGCCGCCTTGCACGGCCACGACGCGGCCCTTGCGGCGCTGGTCGACGCGGACTTCCTCGGCCGCCTCGCCGGGCTTGGCGCCGGCGCCGGCGGGAGGCGCCACGATGGCGTTGAGGGACGCGTCGCCGATCGCTTCCTGGATTTCGGCCTCCAGCTCGGCCGACAATGGCGCGCGGAGGTTCGGCGGGCGCACCTTGGGCTTCTTCGATTCCGTCTCGTCTGGACCCAGGCCGACTTTGACCTGCGGCCGGGCGAGGACCCGGCCGCTGCCGGGGCGCTGCGAGCCGATCTTGATCTTCGGCGCGCGCGGCGCGTCATCGTCCGCGGACGCTTGCGCCGACTCGGCGTCGGGCGTCGTGGTTTCGGCGGCAGGTGTCGGCTCCGCCGGCGCGGTCGCGGCAGACACCGGGGCCCCTTCCGGCGGCGACGCCGAGACGGAAGGCGGGGCGTTGGGCAAGAGCGGTTCGTCGCCGGTCTGCGTGGACATGGTCGATCGGGTTGGTGGAATGCCGGGTGGAAAAGAGTCAAAGAATGCTCGTCTAACCTTAGCAAGGGAAGGACCGAAAGCCAACATGCCCGCCGGGCCGATGAACGACGGCTGGCGACGCCCCACCCCTGAGATCGCGCGGGCCTGGCCCACCCAACCCTGAATGATGCGCGCTAGCCGGACTGGCGGATGCGGTAGTACAGCCGCCGGCCGTGCCAGTAAACGCGGAACAGCCAGCGGTTGGCGGCGAGCACGCGAGTCAGCCGATCGTCCCAGGCACTTCGCGGCGGCGGGGCGTCAGGCACGCCGCCCGACGGCGGCGACGCGGCCGACGATTGCCGCCGCCGGCTTCGCGCTCGATTGCTGCGAGGATCGCACGGCTGCGGGCACGCTCCTGGAAGAGCTGCGCCGCCTGCGCGCCGGTGGCGGGGACGCGGTGCATCGAGGTCACGTCGTCGACGAGCGCGAAGCCGGCGGCGGCGCTGTAGCGGCGCCACAGGTCCCAGTCCTCCAGGCCTACGAGCCGCTCGTCGAACCCGCCGCACTGCTCATACAGCGCGCGGCGGAACATGACGGACTGCAGGGGCAGGAAATTGCGGGCGGAGAGCAGTGCGCGCGAGAACGGCTGCCGGAAGACGACGTAGCGGTCCACCTCACGGTAGCGCAGCGGCTCCGTGCACTGGATCAGCGTGGGGACTTCGTAGGCCACCCCATAGACCGCACCCAACTCGGGACGGTGGAAAAGCGCAGCCGCCAGCCGGTCCACATGGCGATCGAAGAGCACGGCGTCGTCGACGAGGAACGTCACGAACGTGCCGGTGGCAAGCTGCAGTCCGGCGTTGCCGGCGCGGCTGACGCTGCCCTGGGGAATCGAGCGGTAGACGACGTGCTGCCCGGCCGCTGGGGCGCAGCGCCGCAGCCAACCTTCGGCGTCCCTCGAGCCGGACTCGACGATCACGACCTCCAGCGGGCGGTGCTGCTGGCCGAGCGCCGCCTGCACGGCCTCTTTCAGGAAACCGAGCCGGCCGGCGGACGAGCGGATAATCACGCTCACCAGCGGCCCGCCGGTCGCGGGGTCGTTCAGCGGCGGACTACCTGACGGGAAGTGGGAGGGCGATGGAGACACGGATTTGGGTCCGGCGCAGTGTCACGGTGCGGGCAGGGTGCGTCGGTTCTTTCATCGGCGCGCACGCCGGGCGAGGTTCAACGGGTGAGCTGCAAAATGGTCCGGAAACAGCCGGGACCCGGAAAAGGCCCGCTTTTCGGCACCGTATTGAAAGTTCCGCCGGTAGATTGACTTGCGTCGCCGGGCACGTTAATTTGAACCCAAGTGGCGGGCGCGTATGGTTTTATCGAATCTCATCTAACCGCGCCCCGATTCGGCGACCATAAGCCATTGTCCGTTTTTGATTGCCGTGGAACGTCGGGCGACCGCATGAAGTTCGTCGACCGTGGGAGCCCGCACATCCGTTGCCGGTTTCGGCGACTGCGGCCAGACCCGGTGGGAGCTACGCGCCCGTCGCGGCCGGCACGCCGGCACTCGCGTCGGACCTGTGGAGGAGTGGGATGACGATGACAAACATGGGCGATTTCACGCAGATTTTGATTCGGCTGGGGGTCGTGAGCCGCGACCAGGTGCGCGAGGCCCAACAGATGGCCGGCTCGTCCGGCACGAATCTGGCCGACGCGCTGGTGCGGCTGGGGTACGCCTCCGGCGACGACGTGATGCGCGCCATGGCCCAGCAATTCGGGCTGGATTACGTGAACCTGCGCGAGGTGGCGGTGCCGCCGTCGATCGTGGAAATGGTGCCCGAATCCGTGGCTCGCGAGAACGCCGTCCTGCCGCTGAAGGAGGACGATGACAGCCTGACGATCCTCATCAGCGACCCCAACGACGTGGAAACGCTCGACAAATTGCGGTTCATTCTGGACCGGCGGATCAGCATCGCGCTGGCGCCGCGCGACGCGATCGTCGAGGCGATCAACAAGTATTACGGGATGAAGGACGCCGAAAGCGCGGACTCGATGCTTCAGGAGTTCACGCAGACGGCGATCGACTTCACGGAGACGCTCGACGAATCGCAGATCGCCCAGGAGGAGGTGATCGACGAGACGAGCGCGCCGATCGTGCGGCTGGTGCAGCTCTTGATCACGGAGGCGGTGCAGCTTCGGGCCTCGGACATTCACGTCGAACCGTTCGAGGACCGGGTGCGGATTCGGTATCGGATCGACGGCGTTTTGATCGAGCGCGACAAGGTGCCGCGGCGGCTCTTGGGGGCCTTGATCTCCCGCATCAAGATTCTCGCCAAACTGGATATCGCCGAACGCCGCCGGCCCCAGGACGGCCGCATCAAGATCACCATCGGCGAAAAGCAGCTCGACCTGCGGGTGAGCGTCCTGCCGACGAACCACGGCCAATCGATCGTGATGCGGCTCCTGGACAAGGACAGCATCAAAGTCGGGGTGCGGCAGCTCGGCCTGGGTGAACAGGATTTCAGGTCCTTCCGACAGTTGATCCGCCGGCCCAACGGCATCATCCTGCTGACGGGTCCGACCGGCTGTGGCAAGACCACGACGCTCTACGCCGCCCTGAACGAGCTAAACCGGCCGGACCGGAAGATCATCACGGCCGAAGACCCGGTGGAATACTACCTCCAGGGCATCAACCAGGTGGAGGTGAAGCCCGACATTGGGCTGGATTTCGCGCGGATCATCCGCTCGATGCTCAGGTGCTCTCCGAACATCATCCTGGTCGGAGAGATGCGGGACCAAGAAACGGCCCAGATGGGTATTCAGGCATCTTTGACAGGACACCTGGTCTTTAGTACGCTACATACGAACGATGCGCCCGGAGCTATTACGCGCATGGTCGACATGGGCGTGCCTTCGTACCTGGTCGCCAGCAGCGTGATCGCGGTCATGGGCCAGCGCCTCGTGCGCGTGGTCTGCCAGAAGTGCAAGCAGCCTTACACGCCCAGCGATGCCGTCATCGAGGCGGCCGGGCTGTCACCGGAAATGGCAAAGCGGGCGACCTTCATGAAAGGCAAGGGTTGCAGCAATTGCTCAAAGACGGGCTATCGCGGTCGGCTGGGGATTTTTGAACTGATGCTCATGACTTCCAAGATTCGGGAGCTGACGTTCAAGGGGGCGCCCACACAGGAAATTCGTAAGGGGGCCGTGGCCCAGGGGATGCGCACGTTGTACCAGGATGGGCTGCACAAGGTCGTCAACGGAATCACGACGCTCGAGGAAGTCATGCGCATCGCCAAGCGGACGGAACAGGACTAGGTTCGAGGGTTGAGCTTGGAACCTTAGGGTCGAACGAAAAATACGGGGCGTCTTTCGCTCCGCGAAAGAGCGCCCTTTCGCGGAGCGAAAGGCGACAATTCGGGAAGTTAACGTTGGGGGGAATTGGCAGTTTTTCATGCACGACGGTCGTGCGGAATCCTGGAATCGGGAAGGACAGGCGGGAACGAAATTGAGCTGCAAGGTGCATTGGGGGCAGCATTTGAGTCGCTGGCAGCCAGACCGAATAATGCCGGTAGGGTGCGGTGCGGTCGCAGGGGTGCCCGCCGCCGTCGCAGCTTCATCGTGGCGATCCGCCCATTCGTCAACGCATCCCTGCATTCCCGGTTCACGGCAGCCGGCGCGAATTGGCGCGTCCGGGGTGCCGTTTTTGTTTTGACTAATGGGGAGGCGGAGAGGTCCGAGGTGACATGGCCACGCTGCTGATGGACAAGTTGCTCCAGACGATCATCAACTCTGGAGCGAGCGACCTGCACATTGCCGTCGGGCAGCCGCCCGTCGTGCGGCTGCACGGCCGTCTCCACCGGCTGGAGACGAAAGAGCTCACGCCCGAGGACACGGTCTCGCTCATGAAGCAGATCGCGCCCGAACGCTGCCAGCAGCAGCTTCAGGAGGAGGGCGGCTCGGACTTCGGGTTTGCCTTCGGCGACCAGGCCCGGTTCCGCGTGTCGCTCTTCAAGCAGCGCGGCAACGTGGGCATGGTGCTGCGGATCATTCCCTTCAAGCTCATGCGCGTGGAAGACCTGAACCTTCCCTGGCCCTGCACGCAGCTCGTCAAGCGTCCGCGCGGGCTGTTTCTGGTGACGGGTCCGACGGGTTCGGGCAAGAGCACGACGCTGGCCAGCCTGGTCGACTACATCAACGAGAGCGACGACGCCCACATCATCACGGTCGAAGACCCGATCGAGTTCTACCATTTCCACAAGAAGTCGACGATCAACCAGCGCGAGGTGCACGTGGACGTGCCGAGCTTCGCGTCGGCGCTGCGGGCGGCGTTGCGACAGGATCCGGACGTGATCCTGGTGGGCGAGATGCGCGACCTGGAGACGATCGAGGCCGCGATCACGGCGGCCGAAACGGGCCACGTGGTCTTCGCCACGCTGCACACGAACTCGGCCGACAGCACGATCAACCGCGTGATCGACGTCTTCCCCACGACGCAGCAGGAGCAAATCCGCACGCAGCTCGCCAGCGCGATCATCGGCATTTTGTGCCAGCAGCTTCTGCCGCGGAAAACGGGCGGCCGCGTGGCGGCGTTCGAGATGCTCGTCGTCACGCCCGGCATCGCCAACCTGATCCGCGAGAACAAGGTGTTTCGCGTCCCGTCGATGATCCAGACGGGGGCCAAGTACGGCATGGTGCTCCTCGACGACTACCTCTTCAACCTGTGGAAGAGCGGCATCGTGGAAAAGGACGACGCGCTGGGCGTCTGCAACAAAGCGGACGACCTGGCGGCGCGGATCGAGCGGGCGGAGCACGCCATGAGCGCGGGGCAGGGCTTGGACGGCGAGGACGAATTCTTCTCCGAGGCCGCCAAGCACTAAAGCGGCAACAGACGCGAACGGCCAAACGAGCGAACCGCGACTGAATCGAGAACATCATGGCCATCCGGCGGATTGGACAGATTTTCGTCGACCTGGGCTTCATCGACGAAGAACAGCTCGAGATGCTCCTGGAAGAGCAGCGGGACAACCGTCCCAACGAGCTCTTGGGCCAGATTGCGCAGAACCTGGGACTCTTGACGGAGGAACAGGTCTCGCAGGCCCTGGCCGAGCAAATGGGCATGCAAGTCTTCGACCTGGCCGAGGCGGTCGTCCCGCCGGACGTGCTGAAGTATGTGTCGTCGCCCATGGCGCAGCTTTACCGCATCGTGCCGATCGCCTTCCGCGACGATTCGCTGACGGTGGCGTTGTGCGAGCCGCAGAAGCTGCACATCCTCGACGAGCTGCGGAACTTCCTGACCTACAACGTCAAGGCCGTCGTCTGCACCGAAAAGGCGATGAAGGAGGCGCTCAACCGCTATTACAACGAGGACAAGGAGACGCTGAATTCCATCGTCGATGAGATCGAGAGCGACGAGGCCCTCGCCAAGGCGGCGCAAAAGCTCTCCAAGGAAGGTCCCATCGACATCACCGACGTCAACGAGCTGGTGAACAGCGCCCCGGTGCGGAAGCTCCTCAACATGGTGCTGCTCCTGGCGATCAAGGACCACGCCAGCGACCTGCACTTCGAGCCCTTCGAGGACGAGTTCAAGATCCGCATCAAGGCCGACGGCATGCTCTACGAAATGGTGCCCCCGCCCCGGCACCTGGCCTTCGCCATCACCACCCGCATCAAGGTCATGTCCAATCTGGACATCGCCGAGCGCCGCCTGCCGCAGGACGGCCGCATCGAGCTCACGGTGGGCGGACATCCGGTCGATTTGCGCGTCGCCGTCCTCCCCACCATGTTCGGCGAGAGCGTCACCATCCGCGTGCTCGACCGCTCCGTCGTGAAGCTCGACCTCAACCAGATCGGCATGGACCCGCGGATCATCTCCGGCTTCCGCGAAATCATCGAGAAGCCCAACGGCATCGTGCTGGTCACCGGGCCGACCGGCTCCGGCAAGACGACCACCCTCTATTCCGCCCTGTCCGACCTGAACCGCATCGAGGACAAGCTGATTACCACCGAGGACCCGATCGAGTACGACATCGACGGCATCATCCAGGTGCCGGTCGACGGGGACATCGGGGTGACGTTCGCCGCCTGCCTGCGGGCGATCCTGCGGCAGGACCCGGACATCATCCTGGTCGGCGAGATCCGCGACCTGGAGACGGCGGAGATTGCGGTGCAGTCGTCGCTGACGGGGCACCTGGTGTTCAGCACCTTGCACACGAACGACGCCCCCAGCACGATCACCCGGCTGCGGGACATGGGCATCCCGCCGTTTTTGATCACGGCCACGCTGGAGGCGATCCTGGCGCAGCGGCTGGTGCGGCGGATTTGCACGAACTGCCGCGAGGAGGTGGCCCCCTCGGCCGAGATCCTGGCCGACCTCCAGTTGACTTCCCGCGACATCGCCGGAAAGAAATTCTACCGGGGCCGCGGCTGCGAACACTGCAACAACACCGGCTACCGCGGCCGCACCGGCCTGTTCGAGCTGATGGTCATGAACGACCAGCTCCGCGACATGATCGTCCGCAACGCCTCGACGGACGACCTGCGGGAGGCGGCGCGGGGGTTCGGCCTGGTCACGCTGCGGGACGCCGGCATGGACGCCGTGTATTCGGGCGTCACGACGGCCGAAGAGGTGATTCGAGAGACGATCATCGAGGCGTAGGCGAATAATGGCACGGCGGGGCTTCCCGCGGGAAGCCCCCACCGGCGCGACAACACCGGCGTGAAAATTCACGAGGGAACGCACATGCCAACGTATCAATTCGAGGCCTGGGACGCCAAAGGCGCACCCATCAAGGACGTGATCGAAGCTCCCAGCGAGGATGAAGCCCAGCAGACGATCCGTCAGATGGGCTACTTCGTGACGAAGATTTCGGTCAAGAAGGCCAAGCGGATCGGCGGGCCAGGCAAAAGGCGGCAGAAGAGCCTGTCGATCGGCAAGGCCAGCAACAGGCAGCTCACGACCTTCACGCGCCAGCTTTCGATCTTGCAGGACGCCGGCCTGCCGATCCTGCGCAGCCTGCGCATCCTGGAGACGCAGACCCGGCCCGGCCCGCTCAAGAACGCCCTGATCGACGTGGTGGACGACATCGAGGGCGGGGCCTCGCTGTCGGAGGCGATGGCCAAGTGCCCCAAGGCCTTCGACCGGCTCTACGTGAACATGGTCAAGGCCGGCGAAGCCGGCGGCGCGCTGGAGATCATTTTGCAGCGGCTGGCGGAGTTCCTGGAAAAGGCGCAGACGCTGCGCCGCAAGGTGAAAGGGGCGCTGGTCTATCCGATCGTGGTGTTGTTTGTGGCCGCCGGCATCCTCACCTTCATCATGGTCTGGATCGTCCCGGCGTTCGAGAAGATCTTCAAAGAGTTCGGCAGCCAGTTGCCGGCCATCACGCAGGCCCTGATCGGCATCTCCAATGCCTTCGTCTATTACTGGTGGGCCCTCATCCTGGCCCCCGTGGCGCTCGTGCTGCTGATCAAGCTGATGGGAATGTTCGCCTACGGACGGATGGGGTGGGACCTGTTTAAGCTGAAAATGCCCGTCTTCGGCCAGCTTGTGGAAAAGAACATCATCGCCCGCACGACGCGCACGCTGGGCACGCTCGTGGCCAGCGGCGTGCCGATCCTCGAGGCGCTCAACATCACCCGCGAGACCAGCGCCAACGCGATGTTCGAGAAGATGTACCTGGGGGTCTACGAATCGATCCGCGAAGGGGAATCGATCGCCGTGCCGATGCGGCAACACTCCAAACCCAGGTTCAACGTCGTCGCCCTGTGGTGGTGGATGTTCTTCATCGGGGGTCTCATCGGCATCCTGATGTACCTGATGAAGAGCAGCCAGCGCATCGTCGACGAGCTGGTGGTGAACATGGTGGACGTGGGCGAGGAAACGGGCGAATTGGACACCATGCTCTACAAAATCGCCGACAACTACGATGAGGAAGTCAAAGTGCTTACCGACGCCCTGACCAGCATGCTCGAGCCGGTGCTGATCGTCGTGCTCGGCGGCATCGTCGGCTTCATCGTCGTCGCCCTCTTCATGCCGCTGATCCAGATCATCGTCGACCTGACGGGAGGCGGCAACAAGTAGCCGACGGACGGGCCACGGGCCGCCGGCACAACGAACGCCGCCGGCGGCCGCACGAACCATTCCATGCAGCCATTCCATCCAGGGCAACTGACGACAGGAGATCGCCGTATGGCCAGCCGAATGCCGAACCGGGCCCTTCCGCCCCGCCGCCACGCGCCCTCAGGGTTTGCGCCGGGGTTTGCGCCGGGCTTCACTCTCGTCGAGCTGCTGATGGTGATCCTCATCATCGGCATGCTCATGGCGCTGTTGATCACGGCCGTGTTCACGGCCAAGCGCACGGCCGAGCAGGCCCGCGTGACCATCGAGCTGAACAGCCTCGGCGACGCGCTCACGGGGAAGTACAAGGACAAGCGCGGGGAATACCCGCCGGACTTCGCCGAGCGCGGGGTGGCGCTGTACCAGCAGCAGGTGATCCTGCTGCACTTCCGGCGTGCGTTTCCGCGCTGGCCGTCCGTCAACACGGCAAGCTGGGCCAATTTTGTCACCCGCGTGAATGGGGCGCTGAACGCGCGCGGCAACTCCGGCCCTGGCGGGGTGCGACGGCGCATTGAGACCCTGGAGCCCCCCGAAGCGCTCGTCTTCTTCCTGGGCGGCATCCCCCGCTTCGGAACCGCCGAGCAGCTCGACGGCTTCAACGCCGACCCGGCCAACCCGTTCATCATCGAACGTCCCCCGACGTCCGTGCAGCGCACGGAAAAGATGTTCGCCTTCGACCAGACGCGCCTGGCCGACCGCGACGGCGACGGCTGGCCGGAATACTATCCGCCGGGCACGAGCACGCGGAACGGCGCTCCCTACGTCTATTTCGCGGCCCGGCCGGGGTTTCCGCTGGGTGTAAGGTACGGAGGCTTCTACCAACTGGCAGGCATCGGCGGGCGCGCGATGGCCTACACCTTGGACGAGGATGGCAACGGCACGGCGGATGGCTGGGTCAATCCCGAGTCCTTCCAGATCATCGCCGCCGGCTACGACAACGACTACGGCTTGAACCCATTTAACTTCAATGCGCCTCGGCTCTACCCGACGGGGAACACCTACGGGCTGGGCGACCTGGACAACCTGACCAGCTTCAGCCGCAGCACGCTCGACGACGCCAAAACGAGCAAGTAGCCATGACTGCCACAAACAAACCGCGCATCGCGCCCGGCCGCGGCGGCTTCACGCTCATCGAGCTGCTGATGGTCATCCTGATCATCGGCATCCTGGCCTCGATCGTGATGGGCGCCCTGCACGCGGCCCAGCAAAGCGGTCGCGCCGCGCAGACGCGGACGACGATTTCCAAGATTCACCAGCAGTTGATGCTCCAATGGGAAGCCCAGCGCACCCGGCGCGTGCCGACGTACGCGCTGCCATCGGACAACGCCCGGACGTTCGCCGCGCGGCAGTTGCAGGTGCGGCGGGACTTGATGCGCGCCGACTTCCCCGATCGGTACGAGGACATCTTTGACGCACCCATCTATCCCGGCATTCCGCCGGCCGACGCGGCGAACATTCAAAATCACGTCCGCAACTCGGCGCTTCGGCAGAGCTATGAGCGCGCCATCGCCCGCGTCGGGACCGCAACGCCAGCGAACGCCTCGGCCGAATGCCTGTACTTGATTGCGACTTACGGACTCAATTCCGAAACGGAGTTCAAGGTCTTTTCGTTCGAGGTCGGCGACACGGACCAGGACGGCATGCGCGAATTCATCGACGGCTGGGGCCGGCCGATTCAGTTCTTGCGCTGGGCGCCGGGCTTCATTCCGCGCCTGGGCGCCGTGACGGACCTGCAAAACGACAACGGCACGTCTTCGCAAGGAGTTTTCCGTCCCGAGCGACGAGATTCGTTCGATCCGTTGGGCGTGAATCCGGTGCCGCCTGGATCGCCGCCGCGGTTCGGCTACGATCTCACTCCGCTCATTTACTCCGCCGGACTCGATTCGGAGTACGGCCTTTTCGTTCCGCCAGCCGGCACTTTGGCGCAGCGCCGCAATCCGTACTCTGCCTATGGCCCGATGCAGGCCGGTCAACCGCTGCTGGGCGCCACGGGCGCGAGCGTTGAAGGCGGCGGCCACCAGGACAACATCACGAACCACCAGCTCGGGGTGAGGTGATGCCATGAAAACGCTGGCGCCTCATTCGCCCGCCGCTCGACGGGACGCCTTCACGCTCATCGAGCTTTTGGTCGTGATCTTCATCATGCTCGTGATCACGGCCATCGTCATCAAGATGGCCACGCCCGACACCGAGGCCCGGCAGTTGCGCGAATCCGCCCGGCAGGTCGCCGGCTTCATCGCCATGGCGCGCACGCGGGCGATCGAAACGGGCCGCCCAGCGGGTTTCCGCATCGAGACGGACCTGCAGGGGACGAGCGGCGCCCTCTTCTTTGGGCGTACCATCTACGCCGTCGAGGTGCCGCCGCCCTATGCCGGTGACACGATCAACCGCTCGTATGCGACCGTCACTGGAAACCAACCTGTCGGTTCCGTGGCCGATCCGGCGTTTATCACCGTCGCGGACGTCGCGTGGCAAAACCAGGTCCGCCGGGGCGACCTGATCCAGTTCAACAACCAGGGACATCAATACATCATCGCCGGTTCGGTGCCCACGGGCGCCGACGCGCAGGGGTTCCTCCGCGACTCGACGTGGGTCGTTCGGCCGTTGGATACGACGAACGGCCTGCGAAACCCCGGCGTGGCGATCACCTACCGCGTCACGCGTCAGCCGATCAAGTCGACCGTGACGCCGCTGGAATTGCCCGAGGGGTTTGTGGTCGATCTGTCGATGTCGGGTTTCGGGCCGACGGGAACGCAGTTCCGCAGCATCTTCGGCGTGACGGTCATCTTTTCGCCCAACGGCTCCGTGCTGTCGGTGGCGGATGGGTCGACGGGCGGCCTTTTGGTTCCGCCGAACGGTCCCGTGTTCTTCTTAGTCGGAACGCAGGCGGGACTCGTCCGGACACCACTCTCGGGACCGGCCCCGCCCCCGCCGCTGGACCCAGCGCAGTACAACCTCGGCAGCCACAAGACGTTCTGGGTGGGCGTCAACCACCAGACGGGCCTGGTGGCGCCGGTGGAGAACATCGGCGGTCCCAACTACGACGCCGGCAGCAGCACGTATCTCTTGATGGGTGACGGCCCGGCCTTCAATCGCGGCCGGTTCAACGCGGTCCGCATGCGGCTGATTGGCGGAAGGTAGGGGTGCCAGGAGGCGGGAATCAGGAAACAGGAATCAGGGGGCAGGAGTCAGTCGATAGGGGCGCAAGAAGGTTCCGGTCATGTGGAGCGTGAAGCACAGTCGCCGCGGCGTGACGCTGCTGGAGGTGCTGTTCGCCATCTTCGTGGCGGCGATCGGACTCCTGGCGCTGGCGGCCCTCGTGCCGCTGGGCAAGTACCACGCCCAGCAGGCCGTGATCGCCGACCGCGCCGGCTCGCTCGGCCGCCAGGCCACGCGCGACATCGAAGCGCGCGGGATGCTCCGTTATCGTCAATGGCTCTTTCAACAGAGCACGGGGCAATACATCAACAACTCCTTCCCGCTGCAAGCAGAGCGGGTGATGTTTCCCAGCGGGGCAACCGTCGATGCAGCGCAAACGAGCTTTTTGATCGACCCGCTTTTCATCACGTTTGGCACGAATCGCGCGGACATTAATTCGCGGGTCTTTCCCTACAGCGCCTTCCCAGGGCCGCGCATGGCGCGAATTTCGTTGCCGCGCTCGTTTTTGCCGGCGACCCCGCCCCCCTGGCCGTATGGCAACGACGTGCCGGCGACGTCGGGCGTAGGGATGACGACCGCGCAGGCCGACGCGATCTTTCGTCTGCGGGACGAATTGTCATTTCAGCGGATGGTGAGCGATCCCAAGGGCCGGCCGGAGCTATTGCCGGCCGATGGGAAGGCCACGCGAGTAGAGACGCTCGGCCCGGCGGCGCTGGCCGACGACGTGGGCGAGGAAATCGAGGGCGAGTACTCCTGGGCAGTGATGGTCACCCCGGCCGAGACCGAGGCGTGGTACCGCTATCCAGCCGTAGTGCCGAACAATCCACAACTGACGCCGGAGGAGCGGCGGTTGTTTCATGTGGCCGTGCTGGTCTTTCACCGGCGCGATTTTTCCATTTCCACGCTTCCGACAGCGCGGTCGGAGCGGCAGATTCCTCCCTTCTCGGCGGCGACTGGCCGGGGTGTGAACATCGTCGGGGTCAACGCGTTCGAGTTGCGCGCGGACGATGCGGCCGGACTTGCATTCAACGAATGGATCATGCTGAGCGGCGTCCGGAAGCCCGTCCCGGACGATCCGACGAACGCGCCGCGTCAACGCGTCATCGACAACTTCTGGTACCGGATTCTAAGCATCGGCCGGGTCGACGCCGACCACGTTTTCGTGCGCGTCGAGGGGCCGGATTGGAACACGGGAATGTACGAAAACAACGGTGCCGCCTGGGTGACGGTCGTCCCCAGCGTCGTGGCGGTGCATCAGCGGACGATCGAGCTGGACGTGCGGTCGTTGCAGTCGGATTAGGACAAGTGGCTGGTGGTTAGTGGCT
>JACOUI010000034.1 GCA_016177915.1 Planctomycetia bacterium | reverse complement strand
TCCCCCTGGACCCCCTACCCTCTTCTCTTTTCCGGGGGTGGGAGGAAAGCGAAGGTACCGAAGGGAGCCTTACACAAAATCGGGCAGAAAAATTCCAGTTGAACCCCGCGCTAAGACATCGAGCGCTGGCAGGACTGGCCCTACAGCAATGCCAACGAGTATCTTGAATTGGTGGGGCGCGATGAAGCGGAGCGGATTTGGAACCAGTTTCCAATCCTGGACTACGGACGCGACTGGGATCCGCCGGAGCTTTGACCGAAGTAAGAGCGATCGCTTGGACCGTCGAGGCACATGCAGCCGGCTGAAGCCGGTACTCCAACCATGTCCCGCGCCGTCGTCGAACCCGCCGAGCTGCGCAAGTTCGCCCAGCACCTTCGCCGCATGAGCGAGGACACGAAGGGCCAGCTCAGCCTCACGCAACAGCAGCTCCTCAACCTGGGCAGCACCTGGCGCGACCAGGAGCACGAGAAGTTCGTGCAGGAGTTTCAGCAGCAGCTCCAGGCCCTGGGCACGTTCATGCAGAGCACGGACGAGTACGTCCGCTTCCTGCTCCGCAAGGCCGAGCGGGCCGAAGAATACTTGCAGCAGCGATGACCGATTCCGTCAACGTGCAGTCGATCCCGGCCCTGGCCGACTTTCGCGCCGCGTTGGCGACGTTCGGCGAGGCCGTGAACCGTGTGCTCGACGAGTGCGACCTGGAAGTCCGCCGCACGGTGCAGTGGGTCATGCACGACGCGCCGGCGTTCTGGCGCGCCCAGGTGCGGCGGGCGATGGACGACGTGGCCTTCGCGCGGAACGACCTCAACCGCGCCGAGCAGGCCATCTTCGACGGCCAGCGGCCCACGTGCTACCAGCAGAAGAAGGCGCTGGAAGCCGCCAAGACCCGCCTCCGCCGCGCCGAGGAGAAGATGGAAGCCGTCCGGCGGCACGCGGGCACGATCCAGAAGGAGACGGGCGAATACGCTGTGCGCATGGCCCAGCTTCGGGAAGTGCTCTGCACGCGGATTCCGGTCGCCATGGCGCTTTTGGGGCGGATGATCGACGCCTTGGAGGCCTACGCGGCGCTCGAAGCGCCGGAAGCGTATCGGCCCGTGCAGGCGGCGCCAGCGGTGGGTCTGGCGCCGGCGACTTCGGAGACGCAGACGGGGGTATCGAAGGAAAGTAGGACGAAGGACCAAACCGGTCCTTCGTAGGAGACCGTCAGCCCGCCCCGGCGCCCCGGTCGAACGCTTCCTGGTCGCGGCGATAGAGGGCCAGTTGCGACTCGAACAGGTCGCTGGAAATCCGCCACTGCGGCGATTCGATCGTGTGCGCGTTGCAATGCGCCACGAACAGCCGGTAAAGGAACTTGAACAGGTGCCGCGGGACGCGCAGGCCGCGGAAAGCGTCGATCAGTCGGCCGTCATTCAGCCGCTCGTCGAGGAGGTCGTGCAGCTTGGGCGATTTTCCCGGCTGGGCGCAGGCCCTGATCCGCGCGTTGGCCACGTCGAACAGCGCCTCGCCCGTCCATTGCAGCGAGGGGATCACGTTCTGCTTGTCCAGCCGCGCCCGCTGATAAAAGTCGCGGTCTTCGCGCTCGATGAAATGCGCCAGCTCGATGGGCAGGAGGAGCTTGTAGCCGATGCCGGCCTGTTTGAGCAGCTTGTTATCCAGCAGCGGCCAGATCAGCGCCCGCATTCGCTCGGCCGAGCCGGTGACGACGTGCGGCTCGTCGACCCGGTCGACCAGGACGATGATTCCGGCGAATCCCAGCGCGCCGACGATGTTCTGCAGCTTGGCCAAGAGCTCGTAGCGGTCGTCGGTGCGGTCCTTGTTGGGCAGCGGCTGGCCGGCAATCTCCTCGCGGGCGAAGTGCGACAGCGCCCCTTGCAGGGAAAAAAGGTCGTGGTGCACGACGCGCACCTGCCGCGCGATCCCCCAGGCCCGCGTGAACGACCGCCAGAACTGCCACAGCCAGGGGAGCCAGGCCGCGCCGATCGCGACGTACGGCCACCAGGTGATCAGCGATCCCCAGCCACCCAGGCCGATGAACATGGCCAAGATGACGACGGTGGCGACGAGTCCGACGACGAGCGGCCAGCGCGTCTTCCACGTGCGGAAGCTGAGCTTCCGCCGCAGCCGGCGCCAGCGCTGCGAGAACGGCTCGCCCAGCGACTTGTCGTAGCAGGCCGCCAGGAGCAGGAGGTCGCGCGATTGGAGGCGGTCGAGCTTTTCGGCGTCGACCGGTTCATGGTCGCTCGCGTCCTTGCCGAAGCGCTTGGTCTCCAGCACCCAATCCACCAGGCGCGTCACGCCCAGCGAGAGGATCGCGTCCATGTGGTCCCAAAGCTGCCATTGACCCAACAGCCGGTCCGGCCTGCGCCGCCAGCGGTTGAGCGTGTCTCGAAAGCGGTCGAGAAAAGGGTTCAGGTCGTCGTACTGGATGACGAAGACCTTCGCGCCGGGGTGGGTGCGGTTGTAGTCGGCCAGGTGGCGGACGATTTGCAGCCGGGTGGCCGTCTTGCCCGAGCCTTTCTCGCCGAAGACGACGGCCGTGGCCGGCTCCGCCGGGTTGCCGAAGATCTTGTCCCAGGTGGGGTGGTAGATGCTGGCGATACAGTGGTCTTTGAAGACCAGGTCGGTCTGCGCGTCTTCGTCGAGAAAGGGGTTGCGGTCGATGCCGTGGTTCGTGAGGAACTGGTGGATGTCCATGAGCCACGCTGGATCAAGCGAGACGCGAGAACGCCTGGCGGCACTGGGAGCACCGGAAACGCCGGGGGGCTGACGCCGGCTGACGCCCCCCGCTCGCCGAGGCATACAAGCTTACTTCAGGCTATCGATCATCGCCCGGAAGGCCTTTTCGTGCTCGGCGATGGTCTTGGCGGGTCCATAGAGCTTGACGAAGAAATTGCCGCCGTCGGTTTCGATGATCGCGGCCAGCATGCGGTACTTTTCGCGCTCCACGGCCGGCGCCATCGGGCCGCGCTGGTCCTTGTACGTTCCCGAGATGTCGGCCAGGTGCACCGTCTTGCCGCCGATCGTCGTTTTTTCGATCTTGGCGCGGTCCTTGGTCTTGCTACCGTCGGGCTGGGAAAACTGGGCGTACCAGCGGTCGACGTTGGCCTCGACGCTGCCGCCGGCCTTCATGATCGTCAGGCGGCCGTTTTGCTTGTCGTCTTTGGCCGCCGGGGCGTGAAACTCGTAGGCGATGATGGCGTTAGCCGGCTGTTTCTTCTCCCAACCTTCGGGGGCGGTCATCGTCAGCTTGTCGAGCTTGACGACGCGGTCCTCGGCCTTCTTGTCCTCCGCGGGCGCGGCCCAGCCCGGCGCGAGCATCGCAAGAAGAACCACTGCAAGCAGCGGGCGGACCATCAACATGGCGAATCTCCGTGGCAGTTTGTAGGGCGGCCCTTCCGGGCCGTCGCGGAAATGACGGCCTGGAGTGGCCGTCCTACAACACAATGAACTCTTGGAGCTAGAACTTGTCCTTCAGGACCATGATCAAGATAACCACACCGGCAATGAGCATGAACGAAAGGACGATGATCGCCGCGACCGTTGCCGTGTTCGATCGCCGTCGATAGACCGTCCGCCGGCCCGTACCGGCCATCGGGTCGGTCATCGGCACGGCCATGCCCGGCATCACGGCGGCAGGCATGGCGCCCGCGGGCATGGCGCTGGCCATGCCCGGCATCATGGGTCCCGCGGGATACCCAACCGGGGCGCTCAAGCCGACGGGGAGGGCGGGCATGGCCCCCATCGGGACCGGCGCCGGCATGGCCGAGTATCGCGGAAAGACGGTTTGCGCCTGCTTCCAGTCGGGCCAGCCCTCGCGCCAAACGAGCGAGTCGGGCGTAACGCGGCCTTCGTCTACCCAGCGGCGCATGACGTCCGACTTGGCCGGCCCGAACTGCCCGCCCGACGGCGGACGGACGTACCAAACGGCGCTGGGGGCATCGACAAGCGGATCGGGCATCGCCGCGACGCCGACGGCGGCATAGCCGGACATTGGGGCCGGCGCCATTCCCGGCCGGACGGCCTGTACGCCGACAGCCTGCACTCCCGCCGGCTGGCCGGTCATCATCGCCGCCCCCGCCAGCGGTTGTGTGAGCAGTTGCCCTGCCACGGCGCCGATGGGCATCGCGGACGCGCCGGCCGCCGGTGACAACGTGGCCACGGCGGCGGCGGGCGAGACGGCCGGCGAAGGCTGCCCGGCCGGGGCGACGGAGACGGGCGCCGAAACGGGCGCGGGGGAAGGCGCGCTGGGCGTCGAGAGAACCGGCGCCGGCGCGGACGGAGCGCTCGTCGGTGCAGGGGCCTTGACCGTCGGCACCGACGACTGCTTCGTTGTGGCCGCCAGCGACACGCCGCCCGGCGCTGCGCCGGCGCTTGCCGCCGCCTGCCCATCGCCCCGACCTTCAGTTTTCTTGGGGATCTCGAAGGCTGCGCCGCAGTGCGGGCAGACGCCGCGCTTGCCGGCCAGGAACGACTTTACGTTCAGCTTCTTCTGGCACTGCGGACAGTTGAACTTGATGCCCATGTTGGCTCTGCTTCTGCGTTCCGTGGGGACGGCAAGAAACGCTGAGGCAATTATAGTTTTGCGTTTGCCGCCGCGTAAGCTGCCGGTCCTCGATCGGCCTCCTTCGCCGCCTCGACGCAAACCTCCCGTGGCCTCCATTTTGCACTCCGCGCCGGCCCGGTATCCTGTTATCCGCAGTTGCCAAGCGCCTTATTGCCGGGGAGGCATCCATGTTGATCGGTTACGTGAGCGACCAGCGCTACGTGGCGCTGGGCGACGTGCTTCTGGAATTCGAAAGCGGCGGCAGGTCGTTTGAGGCCCGGTCGCGGGCCTCCGGCAGCGTCTTTGCCGACCTTCCGCCCGGCGATTATCGGGCCGTCCTGTGCAAGCCGGGCTACGGGCGGAAGGTCGTCGAGCGGCTTTCCGTTTCTGCGGACATGGCGCCGTACCATTTTCGGCTGCTGGAGGACGGCCTTTTGGGTTACGTCTGGCCGAAGTACGTCCGCGCCGGCGACAAGGGCGAGTTCCGCGTTCATGCCGTCGAGCAATACAAGCTCAGCCTGTGGCGCTACGGGCTGGCGAAGGAGCTTGTGCAGCCCATCGGCTGGTTCGACGAGCACGGTCCGCTGGCGACGATGCAGATCACTCCCGACGGCGACTACACGCAATCCGGCGCAAAGTGGAACGAGCAGGGCTACACCAGCCCGCACCACAAGCAGTTTGTAACGGCGCCGGAGCGGTCGGGCCTCTATTACTTTCACGCGCAGACCGCGAGTGCGGAGTTTTCGTTTCCCTGGGTCGTGGCCCCGCGCGAGCCGCAAGCGCAGACGGCCGTGCTTTTGGCGAACCTTACCTGGAACGCCTACAACAACTTCGGCGGGCGGAGCAACTACATTCATCCGGACAAGCTGCCGCCGCGGCCGACCGTGAACGCCCGGCAGGAACTCACGCGCTACATCGACCCGCGGCACATCAACTACCAGACGGAGGACTACGCCCCGCTGTCGCTTGAGCGTCCGGAGCCGATCAACCACATTCCGCTGGGCGAGAAGGCGACGGACCCGATCGAGGGGCGGGCCGCCTGCCATGTGGCGCCGGCCGAGTGGCGGCTTTTGGCGTGGCTCCAGCGGCAGGGCTTCGCGCACGACGTCTGGTGCGAGTCGCAACTCCACTTCGACCAGCTTCCGCTTGACCGTTACCGCGTCCTCATCCTGCCCTGCCATCCGGAATACTGGTCGAGCAAGATGTACTTCGCCGTCAAGGACTGGGTCTTCCGCCGCGGCGGGCGGCTGATGTACCTCGGCGGCAATGGGATCAACTGCGACGTGGAGGTGCTCGACGAGTCGACCGTCATCTACCGCAACACGGACAATACGCACCACAAGGAGCGCGGCGTCGCCAGCCGGTTCGCTGCCCGGCACGAGCCGGAAGCGCGGCTCCTGGGCGTGATGTACGACGAGCGGGGCATCATGACCGCCGCCCCCTATCGCGTCGTCGATTCGACGCACTGGGCGCTGGCCGGCACGGGGTTGCGAAAGGGCGATGTTTTCGGCAAGAAAAGCCTGCACCAACGCGTGCCGGGCGGGGCCTCGGGGCACGAGACGGACAAGATCGGCCCGCATTCGCCGGCGAACGTGCAGCTCCTGGCCGAGGGGCTTAACCCCGATGGCGGCGGCGCGCACCTGGTCGCCCATGAACCTGATGGCGGCGGGGCTGTCTTTTCCACCGGCTCGATTTGCTGGATCAGCTCGCTGCTGGCGGACGACGCCGTTTCGAAGATTACGGCGAACGTTTTGCGGAAGTTCTTGGAGTCTTAAACGATCTCGCCGTCGGAGTGGCCCCCTGCGGCCCGGGAACATTCGCATTGTGCCGCAGGAGCCAGAGGCTTTGTGGCTAGCGCACCTAGCCTCCCAACCTTCTTCACCGGCCGGGCGAGCCGGCCGGGGTCGTGAGTGCGATCGCCGAGTACGCCAGATCGCACCCCTTGGCCCGCTGTTTGAGCGACGGATATACTCCCAGGACGAGCGACGGCACACGGCAGTGTGTCTACTACGGGAATCTGGAGACGACTTCGATGATCCGCGTGGCGATCCTGGGCGCGACGGGCTACTCCGCTCTGGAGCTGGTCCGCATCCTCCTGAAACACCCGGAGGCGCAGATCACGGCCCTGACCAGCCGCCAGGAGGGGAATCCTCACATCGCCATGGTCCACCCTTCGCTCGTGGGCCGGATCGACCTGCGCTGCGAGAACCTGGAGCCGTCGGCCGTGGCGGCGCGGGCCGATTGCGTGTTTTGCTGCCTGCCGCACGGCGTGGTCACGTCCTGGGTGCCGCCGCTCTTGGCGGCCGACGTGCGCGTGATCGACCTGTCGGCCGATTACCGCCTCAAGGACCCCGAGGTCTACACGAAGTGGTACGCCCTCAAGCACGGCGACACGAAGAACCTGCCGCGGGCGGTCTACGGCCTGCCGGAGCTTTATCGCTCGCAAATCCGCGAGGCGCGGCTGGTGGCCAACCCGGGCTGCTATCCCACGTGCGCTGCACTGGCCCTCGGCCCGCTGCTGAAGGCGGGGCTGATTGAGCCGCGCGGGATCATCATCGACAGCAAGAGCGGCGTCTCCGGCGCCGGCCGCGAGCTGAAGCTGACCACGCACTATCCGGAGTGCAACGAGAGCGTCTCGGCCTACAACGTCGGCACCCACCGCCACACGCCGGAAATCGAGCAGACGCTGGCGGCCTTCTGCGGCCAAGAGGTCGAAATTATTTTTACGCCGCACTTGATCCCGATGGACCGCGGCATCTTGACGACGGCGTATTCCACGCCGCGCGGCAGCGTCAGCGAGGACCAGCTCAAGGAGACGCTGCAAAAATTTTACGCCGACGAGCCGTTCGTCCGCGTCGTGGACCATCTGCCCGGCACGAAGGACACCTGCGGCACGAATTTCTGCCATGTCACGGCCCGGCTGGTGCGGGGCAAGGTGATCACGATCAGTTGCGAGGACAACCTGGTGAAGGGGGCCTCGGGACAGGCGGTGCAGAACATGAATTTGATGTTCGGTTTTCCGGAGACGATGGGGCTGTGACGCTTGATCCATGCGAGCGCCTCGGCACACTAACCCGAATCGCAAGCGAGGGAGACGGCGAAGGCAGCTCGCCGACAGACCTCGGTGCGCAGGCGGGCCTCGCTCGCCATCTCCCTCGCTGGCGCGTCGGGTTAGTGTTGCTAAGAATGGCAGGCGGGCCGCCTGCCCTACGACAGAATCTCCGCCAGCTCCACGGCGCGGTGCTCTCGCGCGGATAAATAACACGCATCGACGAGCGCCATCGTCCGCAGGTTGTCGTCGCCGGAGATCTCCGCCGGGCGGTTTTCTTCCAAAGCGCAGAGGAGCTGGGCCATCGTGCCCACGAAGGCGTCGGGGAACCACACCTCCTTCCACCGCGGAGAAATCCAGTGACCGGGGATTTTCTTGGTCGTGTAATCGAGCGTGCTGGGCGTGCGGTGCGGATAGTCCGGCCAGCCGATCGTGCCGCGGGCCAGGCCGTCGATCCCCTCGACGCGCCAGCGGATCGAGATATCGCTCTGAGCGCCTTCCAGGGCCGGCCCGGTCCAGACGTCGTCCCAGGACGCCGCCCGCGCGCCGCCGGCGTATTCCAGGATGTACAGGCAAATGCCGTCCTCGTGGGCGAACTTGGCGCTCGTGCGCGGGTCGGGGCGCACGCTGGCAAACACGCGCACCGGGTCGCCGAGCCAATAGCGGAACGTATCGAGGTGATGGATGCTCATGATCCGCAGCGTGACCCAGCCCAGGCCCTTCTGCCAGGGCATCCAGTGGGGAATGGCCCGCATGTCGATCGACGCGAAGACGACGTCGCCCAGTACGCGCTGATCCAAAAGCGACTTGCAGGCCCGGACCGACTGGTCGTAGCGCATATTCTGGTTGACGGCCAGGGTGATGCCGGAGTTTTTGCACAAATCGACAATCTTCCGCGCCTCGGCGTAGTTCATGGCGAGCGGCTTCTGGGCCAGGATGCCGCGAATGTGGTCCGCGTGCTTGACAACCTCCGCGATCACCGCGAATTGCTGGTCGGGCGGGACGGCCACGTCGACGACCTCGATCTCGCGATCCGCCAGCAATTCCTGGTACGCGCCGTACACCTTGGGGATGGCATGGCGCTGGGCGACGGCCTGGGCCTTGTCCTTCGTGCGCGAGGCGATGGCGACGGGATTGAAGCCGGCCTGCCGGTAGGCGACGAGGTGGCAGTCGGCCATGATGAAGCCGGCGCCGATGCAGCCGATGCGGAAGTCTTTCCGCTTCGGGAGGCGGGGGAGGTAGTCGAGGTCAAACAGGGTCGTTGTAGACATGGGTGATGTCGCGAAGGACTCGTGTTTGCTTTTGGGTTCGCAGTCGGGTCGCCGTCAGGCCGTGGCGGGCCGAGTTAGCCTACAGTCTGTCGGAAAAAGGGCGATTTTCGGGCAGGTGACTCGTAGGATTCAGTGGCGGCTCGCTGTCGGTCATGGCGAAATGACCGGCTGGCACACGAATCGATGCGGTTTCCGTA
>JACOUI010000033.1 GCA_016177915.1 Planctomycetia bacterium | reverse complement strand
GGCTGGGGGGCGCACGGCGGCGGCGCGGCGCGGGTGGCGTTTACGCACGACGGCCGGCTCGTCACGGCCGGGCGAGACAACCTCGTCCGCGCCTGGGACCAGAACGGCGCGCAGCAGAAGCAGTTCGAGGGCTTTTCGGACATTGCCCTGGCGGCGGTCTTTACGCACGACGGGAACCGCGTGCTGGGGGGCGATTGGACCGGCGAGCTGCGCGTTTGGGAATATGCGGATGGGAAGCGCGTGGCGAATCTCTCCACGAACCCGCCGACGCTGGCCATGATCGCCGACGAGCAGGCGAAGCTGGCTGCGGCCGCCGAGGCCGAGGCGGCGAAGCTGGCGGCGGAACTTGCGGCGCTTGAGAAGGCGGCTGCGGACCAGGGCGTGGCGGTGAAGAACGCGGGCGATCTCGTGGCGACGACGAAGGCAGCCGCCGACAAGGCCGCGGAGGAGAAGACCGCGGCCGCCAAAGCCGCTGACGATGCCGCCAAGACGGCGCAGGCCGCCGCGACCGGCGCGGAACAGGGCAAGGTTGCCGCCGACAAGCTGACGGCCGAGCGGGCGGCGCTGGAGAAAGCCCTGCAAGAGAAACTGGCGGCGGAGAAGGACGCCCTGGCCAAGGCTGCCGAGGCGAAGAAGGCCGCCGACGCTGCCGCGACCGCCAAGACAGCGGCCGACCAGACCGTGGCCACGAAGGACGCGGCCGTGAAGGACACGGGCACGAAGTTGACGGCGGCGCAGGAAGCCGCCAATAAGGCCGTTGCCGACAAGGCCGCCGCCGACAAAGCCGCCGCGGACAAAGCGGCGGCCGCCAAGGCCGCGGCGGAGAAAGCCGCCGCGGCAAAGCTGGCCGCTGAAAAGGCCGCCCAGGAGGCCAAGGCGGCGGCGGAGAAGGCGGCGCAGGCAGCGACCGCGGCGAAGTAGCCGGCGTTCGTAGTGACCGCATTCATGCGGACGTTTGCGCCGCGCCGTGCGAACAAATCGGGACGCTATGCGCCGGACGGACCGGATGAATCCGGTCACGACGAGCAAACGCAGCGGCACCCCATTCACAACCGCCGGCACATCCGGCATGATGCACGCTTTCCACTTGGATCGCGTGCCATGACCCCCGTACGCATCGCCATTATCGGCGCTGGCAAAGTCAGCGACTATCACCACGTGCCGGGAATCCGGCTCGATCCGCGGGCGCAGCTCGTGGCCGTCTGCGACGCCGACGCGGCCCTCGTCGAACAGCGCAAACGCGAGTGGAACGTGGCCTTCGGGTCGACCGACTATGAGGCCGTTTGCGCCGATCCGCGCGCCACGGCCGTCATCATCGCCACCCCGAATTTCACGCACAAGCCGATCGCCCTTTGCGCCGCGCGGCACGGCAAGCACGTGATGTGCGAAAAGCCCCTGGGCCTCTCGGCCGACGAAGCGCGGGAGATGTACCAAGCCGCGCAGAAGGCCGGCGTCGTCCACATGACGGCCTTCACGTACCGGTTCGCCCCGGCGATGCGTTTCCTGCGGTACCTGCACAAGACCGGCGCGCTCGGCGCGCCGCGGCATTTCCGCTCGCAGCGGTTTCTCGATTGGCCCGAAACAAGCTGGGGCTGGCGGCAGTACAAGGAAAAGGCGGGGGCGGGCGACCTCTTTGACATGACGATCCACCGGATCGACTTCGCGCGGGACCTGCTGGGCCCGATCCGCCGGCTAACGGGCGCCCTGGCGCGGTTCGCGCCGCGCGACCGGCTGCCCAATGGCCAACCGTGCCCGACGTCGGACGTCGACGACTGGTCCAGCATCCTGGGGGTTTTTGCCTGCGGGGCGACGGGCGTTTGGGAAGGCACGACGCTGGCCAAGGGATATCACCTGCGCGGCTTCGGGCATGAATGGGCGGAGATCAACGGCTCAGAGGCGTCGTCGGTGTACCGCATGCACGAGCCGAATTCGATCCTGCTGGGAAAGACGGGCCAGGACCTCGCGCCGACGCCGGTGCCGGCGGAATTCTTAAAGCCCAAAGGCAGCCCGCGCGACCCGGCCTCGGGCGACCCGGCCACGGTATTTCGCTACGACCTGGCGTACGAATTTGTGAGCGCCATTGTCGAGCGCCGGCCGTCCGTGCCGAGTTTTTACGATGGGTGGCAGGCGCAAGTAGCTGCCGATGCTGTCATCGAGTCGTGGGAGAGCGGGCGCTGGATCGAGCTGCCGGCGGAAATTGTGTAATTCCCCGTCCCATTTGCGGCCCGATACGGTATCATCGCAGTCGTCGCGGTAGGACGGCCTTTCCAGGCCGTCGCCGACAAAAAAGCACGTTAGGGTGGGTCGAGCCCGCGAAGGGCGCATGGTGGGCGTCGCAAGCCGAGTCGCACCTGAAACACACGCGGCGCCGAAAGGCGCGAGCGCTCGCGAGCGAAGGCCCACCGCAGGCGGCTTGCTCCGCCCACCCTACTAGGAATCGCAGGGCATGTCCGATCAAGCGACCAGGCAGACCGGCCGCTCGCCGCTGGCCCGGATCATCGGCGTGCGCATCCTGGGCACCGGCAGCTTCCTGCCGCCGCGCGTCGTCACGAACCAGGAGCTGCACGAAAAGTACGGCATCGACCCGCGGTGGATCGTCCAGCGGACGGGCATCCACGAGCGGCGGATGTGCGCTCCCGACATGGCCACCGGCGACATGTGCGTGGAGGCCGGCCGCCGGGCGATCGAGAATTCCGGCGTCGATCCGGCCGAGATCGACCTCGTGATCGTGGCGACGTTCACGCCCGACTCGCCGCTCCCCTCGACCGGCTGCCGCGTGCAGCAGCGGCTGGGGATTCGCGCGCCGGCGTTCGACATGCAGGCGGCCTGCTCGGGCTTCATGTACGGGCTGGTGACGGGCATGCAGTTCGTGGCCGGCGGCTGCGCCCGCCACGCGCTGGTGATCGGCGCCGAGACGATCTCGCGCGTGGTGAACATGGCCGACCACCGCACGCTGCCCTTGTTCGGGGACGGGGCGGGCGCGGCGATCGTGGGGCGCGGCAGCAGCGAGCAGGGATTCGTGTCGTACACGCTGGGCGCCGACGGGTCGGGCGAGGACCTGATCGTGCAGCCGATGGGCGGCTCGCGCATGCCCCCGAGCTGCGCCGCCATCCAGCACAACTTGCAGTACATCCAGATGGACGGCCGGGCGGTGTTCAAGTGGGCCATTCGCCTCGTCTGCGACACCGTGCAGGACGTGATCTCGGCGGCGGGCGTCACGTTTGACGACGTGGCGCTCTTCATTCCGCACCAGGCCAACGTGCGGATCATCGACGCTGCGGCCGACCTCTTGAAGGTCGACCGGCGGAAGATTTTTCTCAACCTGCAGCGCTACGGGAACACGTCGGCGGCGAGCATTCCGATCGCGCTGGATGAGGCGTGCGCCCAGGGGCGGGTGCGGCCGGGGGACCTCATCTTGATGTCCGGCTTTGGGGCAGGGCTGACGTGGGGGACGGGGCTTTTGCGCTGGTAGTGGGCTTCGGCGGACCGTATAGCGCCCGCGCCCCCCACTCCCGGCTAAACCCGGACCCTCCGTCCTGGACCCACAAGCGGGGTATGCGACCGGGAGGGGTGCAGTCCCGCTGGTGCGCGCGTTTTGAGGGTGATTTCAGCCAGCAGACCCCGTGTTTTGCGTCAATTGCCTCAGTTTCGTCGATGGTGCTAGCAACTCCCGTGAGAATCGGCAGCCACGATCATGGTTTCACCTGTTTCGCGCGCATGGGCGGGACTGCACCCACCGGGAGCGGCGCAGCGATTTGGCCAGTTTGGCTTCGGCGGCTTGAAGATCCCTTCCTCCCTCCTCCTTCGCTGCCTCCGGTGAGCGAACGCAAGGACCACCAGCAGGTCTCGATAGCATCGTGGATGATCGGCGGCTCACTCTGGCGGCTCTTCGGGTACGGCGGCATCGTAATACACCTTCGAGGCGACGACGTGGCGGAAACGGTGTTTTCGCAGCAGCACCGCGAATTGGGCGACCGAAGCGAGTGAGAACCTCTGTTCCACATGGATCGCCATGCAAATATCCGAGCCCCTATCGGTGACCTTGTCCTCGAGACGACCGCGGTAGAAATCGGAAATGTAGCGCTGAACAGTCGCGAAATCGGCGTGGTTTTTGTTGTGGCTTGAAAGGAGAACGTAGGGTCCACTGGGGTGCTCGAAGACGTGCACCGCAGTATATTCCGCTCCCGCGGGGCTGCGAAACGTCACCCAGACAGTGTAGACCTGCTGGTCGTTGAGGCCGATTTTGTTCAGCCGAGCCGGCTTCATAGGTCCCAACCTTCGATGCATCGACTCGTACTTTTTGATCTTTTGCGCCGCGAGCTGTCCCGGTCGTCGATACACTTCAGACAGGCCGAGCGCGTCGATGGCGGGCTGAAGGGCCAAAAGACCAACGGTGCGCACTTGAGCCGGCGCCTTACGCAAGGCGCGGGACATCCTCTCCGCAACATTTTTGACGAGCGGACGCAGATCCCGCCGGCTGGCGCTTCTCGGCTTGCGCATTATGAAGTCGTAAACGGCGTCTTTCGCCGTGGTATCACCAAACGACGGGATTTGCGACGCTCGCGGGCTGAGGATTTGCCGTTGTTGGAGTTCCAGAAGGATTGCATCAAGTTGCCCCCAGCCGAGATTCGCCTGTACGTCTTGCCATTCAGTTGGTGAGGTCATTTCCGGCAGTAGCGCAATTAGGATGGTCGTCTTCAGCAGCTTGAGGGCACGCCTTCCGTCTTCCCTCGAGAGCTTCTTGATGCGTTCGCACAGGGCTGTGTATTTGTTGTTGCGCGCATCGCGCGCTGCGCTCTCGAAGTCGTCGCGCCTCTCAGGGTGCCGCTTGACCCACCACTCGACGACCGCTGGGAACTGGCAGAATTGCTCGACGGCCCAATTGCGCTCGACGCGGTCGATTCGCGGCACTGTCCGGCGCAAATGCTCATATAGCGCGTCGGCCTCGTCAATCGCATGAAGTTGAAGCTCTCCTACTTCGCAGGAAGCGGCATCCGGGTACTGTCGGCAGCAATCGTCTGCAAAAGTAACCTCCGCCGCGTGCTTCAGTAGATCGCGAATCGCAACGAGAAGGTGAAACCGGTCCGGCCAGTCGCCCATGTTGGCAAGCATTTTCTGGATAGTGCCACGGTCGCCGATGCGCCGCTCCCCACGCTCCCAGGCGTCCATGATGAGAAGGACGGGGCCGCCGCGCAACCTGCTAATCAGCGAGACAAGCGCGTGCGCGTCATCGTAGGCAATTGGCTCGAGGACCAAGCCGCCGGACTTGAGGTCCTCGTTAGTGCCGCGGAGGCCGTTGAGAGCCTCGTCGACAAGGCCCGAAACGGCCGCCCCGCCCGGGATCAGCTCGACGACCTTTCCCAGCATTCTCCCGACCGCGACGCCGACCTTGCCAACAAGGTCGCGGCGGTGGCGGTCAAGGAGACTCCGCGCCTGCTGCATCGTCCCGGCGGAGTGGAGCCAGCGCTTGTAGAGGTCGGCGATCGCCTCGCGAACAAGGTCGTTCTTCCCCGCAGTCGACTCGGCGTAGCCGACGGACCAGTTTTCGGCCAGCGGCGGCTGCAGCCGGCGAAATGCGAGGTTGCGGACGAGCCAAGTCTTACCCATCCGCGGCGGCGCCATCACGAACGTGACGCCGCGCCGACTGACGCGCTCGGCCAAGCGGTCAAGATCGGCCTTGCGGCCGAAGCAGGGGAGATGATCCGGGACGGCGCGCACGGGGAAGTCTCTTCAGGACGAATCTCTGCCGAGTGTAGCGGCCGGAGTTTGGAATTGCACGTTTGTTAACCGGGAATGCGGGTGCCGGCCTGCGGCGAGGATCTGTCCACTGGGGCGAAGGCCGATTGGCGCGCGCGACCTTGCTGCGGCGCGATGCGCTGTACCTCTTTCCGGCGATTCCCGCGCCCCTCCCGCCACCACGGAGGAAGTCGGAAGACGCGAGTCAGCTCACCGCCGCGGGCGACTCGGCTAGTTCCTCTTCCGCGGCCAGGATCGGGGCGACGAGCGCGTCGATCTCGCGCTTTTCGGCGTCCGTCAGGCGGCGCTGCGGCGGGCGGGGATCGCCGAACCCCCCACCCCAACCCTCCCCCGCAAGGGGGGAGGGAGT
>JACOUI010000032.1 GCA_016177915.1 Planctomycetia bacterium | reverse complement strand
GTGATTTGGCCGGGACCGCAATGCACTTCGGATGGATTCTCGAAAGCGGCGAGTGGACCGAGGAAGCGTTCCGCCAGGAACTGGAGCTTGAGTACCACAAAGCTCTCGAACAGCGGCGCTCGCCCGTTTCGTAGTCCTCCTCGAATCACGCTACCGCACCCGGCGGCTTGTCGGCTCCAGCGTTGCCCCCTCGGTTCTTGTAGTAGTCCGGGTGCTTCGCACCTTCGACAACCAGCGTCAGCGGCTTCTCGTTCATCGCCAGCCACTGGGCGATCTCTGGAAACTCCTCGCGCTTCCAGGGACGCTCGATCGATTTCCTTTGTTTCTCGTTGAGCGCATTGAACCGCTCGTCGTTGGCGGCGATCTTCTTGTGCTCGGTCAGAAACTTGAAATAGACGACCATGTAGTCGCCCTGCTCCGGCAGCTCCACGCCCAGCAGCTTGAAGAACTCCGGCGGCATGGTCGCCCCTTCCGGGTGCGGGCCGTGGGCCTTCCAGAAGAGCACGTTGGCGTTGTTCTCCGGCGTGACGCCTTTGCCGAAATGCTCGTTGAGGGCGCCGGCGTAATCGGGATAGCCGCCTTCCGTCAGCGGCTCGGTGATGTAGGTCGTCTCCTTGGAGATCGTGAACTTGGGCTTGGCCTGCGCCTTCTTTTCCGGCTTCTTTTCGGCGGCGTTTTGCTGGGCGAATTCCGCCGCGTTCGTTCCTACCCAGGCCACGCTGTTCTTGTAGAAGCCCGACTGCTCGCGGTTGCCCGGGTCGTGCCGCCAGGTCTTGCCGTCGAGGACGAACTTGTATTCATAGCGGCCCTTGTCGAGCGCGAGCGACGTGCTGTAGAAGCCCTCGCCGTCGGGTCCGTCCATCTTCAGGCCGTGTTGCTTCCACTCATTGAACTCGCCCGCGACGTGCACCGACGCGACCTTTGCGGCCGGCTTGTAGCGGAAACGGACGTCGTACTTGCCATCCTCCCGCGCCTTCGCCGCCGGCGGGCCGATCCGCAGGTCCTGCTCGGCCAGGCTCATCGAGAACGAACCCACCATCATCTCCTCCCACGTTTGGTCGCCCCAGAAAACCGGCTTTGTGGGATCGGGATTCATCAGGTTTTCTTCCGAGTTGTCGAAGTGACCCACGCAGACCAGCTCCGTCCCCTCGGGCACGCGCTTGGGCTCGGAGAGCATGTAGATGTTCTGCCAGTTGAAGTCGTACCGCGGCACGTCGAGCAGCACCTCCTCGCGCTGGTCGGGGTAGACGGCGGTGAAGCGGAACGCCTTGCCCCGCAGGTGCATGTGCGGGATGAGCGAATAGAGGATCGTGTCCTGGCCGAGCTTGGTCCGCGCTTCGAGGCGGTGGTTCGTCGCGCCGGGCGGAATCTGGAACTTGAAGTTGAGGGCTGCGCTGAGCGTCACTTCCTTTTGCACTTTCTTGGGGTCGGCCAGGACCAGGCCCGCTTCGCTTTGGTCGGTCTGCTCGCTGCCGTTGGGCGTGTAGTGCATCTGAAAGATGAGCTTCGAGCCGGCGGGGATGCAGCGCGCGAATTCGTCCGGACCGACGGGCGCCGGCATGCCCGGCGAGAAGGCCGCCACGGCGTTAAAGAGCGGGTCCTCCGGCCGGAAGCCGTTTTGCCCCGGCGGCACGAAGAAGAGCACGAGATGGTGAACGACCGAGCGGTTTCCCGGCCGGCCCTCCGCCCCGCGCACCCAGACGTCCTCCTTGAAGCCCGGATCGACCACGAAATACTGGTAGGGCACCGTCCCCTTGGCCGGCACTTTGTAGGCCTGCGGCATCTTGACGACGATGTCGGGCTTGGGAATCCGCCAGCCCTCGGCGAACTGGGGCGGCTGGGGCAGGTCGCGCTGGTCGCCCGCGGGCAGGCCGTTTTCGATCCACGTCAGGACGAGGCGTTTTTCCTCGTCGGTCATGCGGGCGTCGTTGTAGAACTTGCCGTGCTTTGGGTTGGCGTGCCAGGGCGGCATGCGGTTCTGGTCGATCACCTCGCGGATCGTCTCGGCCCAGGGGGCGACTTCGTCGTACGACGTGAGCGCGAAGGGCGCGATCTGGTCCGGACGGTGGCAAAGCACGCAGTGCTTGTTGAGCACGCGGGCGACCTGGTTCGAGTAGGTCACGTCGCCCGACGGCGCCTTGCGGCTGACGCGGCCGATGTGGCAGCCGCCGGCTTCGACGGCAGGCGTGGTCACTTCCTTCCCCGCCAGCAGCTCGTCGATCGCGGCGGCAAGATGTTCCTTGCCGGCCTTGCCCTTGGCGTAGCCGATGCCGTACTGGTCGTCGATCGCCCCCCAGTAACGCACGACGCGCTTTTCATCGAGCAAAAACGCCTCGGGCGTGCGCTCGGCCCCGAACTGGTCGGCGACGCGGTTGCCGGCGTCCTTCAGGATCGGGAAATCGATCTTGTGGACGCGGGCGTAATGGGCGATCTCGGCCAGCGTGTCCTGCCGGTTGGAATCGATGGCGACGATCTGCACGCCCTTTTCCGCGTAGCGCTTTTGCAGATCCGCCAGGCGCGGGCCGTACATTTTGGCCAGCGGGCATTCCGTCCCCAGGAACACGACGACGACGGCCTGTTTGTCCTTCCAATCGGCGAGGGAGTGCTTCGCGCCGAGGTAGTCTTCCAGCTCGAAGGCCGAGATTTGCTTGCCGACGGGAGTTTCTTTCGCGGCATCGGGCGCCGCCGCGAAAAGGAGGGCCGCGAGGAAGAGATGTGCAGTCGCCATGGGGTGCTTTCTTAGCGATGGGGTGGCTGTCGCAACCACGGACGATTGTAACAGAATAGCGGCGTCGTGCTGCCATTGGCCGCTCAAACGCTCGTACCCGTCCGAGTCGTGAGATGTCGCCCGTTCGCGGTGACCGTCCGCAAGCCACCGATTGACGCTCCGCGGCTGGAGCTTCTGGCGATGGAGCTGCAGATCGTGGGCCTTGTCGACCTCCGCATGATTGGGTCGCTCGCAGCGCTACTTGGCTACGACCCGATTCAGCCCGTCGATCAACTGCTGCATCTCGTCTTCGGAGACGCGCCCGAGCCTGATTCCGATTCGCTCGACCGCCAGGGTGCGAATCTGACTGACCTTCACCCAGGACCGCTTGGGCATCCTGACGCTCGTCAGCTCGAGATTGAGCGGGAGCCCGCCGCGCGGCTCCTGGCTTGTGATGGCCATCGCAATCACAGTGCCCGATCGCCCGTTGAATTCGTCCGAGCTAATGACCACGACGGGGCGGCGGCCGCCCTGTTCGTGCCCGCGCACCGGATCCAGCTCCGCCCAGACGACGTCGCCTCTCAGTATTCGGGCCATGCTTTGAAGTCTTCCGCCATGCCCTCTTCTGCGAGCTGTTTTTCGAATTGCGGATCGAGCTTAGCGCACTCGCGAGCGAAGCGCGCCCTGTCCAAGCGCTCGAGCTTTTCACGCAGCGCCTCCTGCACCGCCCGACTGCGGTTTGGGAACCTGCGCTCCTTAACCAGCCGATCGAGCTGTTTGAGGAGGGCCGGTTCAATCGTGATCGCGATTTTTGCGCTGGCCATCTTGATCCCTCGGTATGACAATTATCATACCCCGTGCGCTGTTCCCTTTCAACCGCAATCAGGCAGTTCCCGCCATCTTCACCCCCTCCTCCAACCTCCCCTCCACCCTCTCCTTCCCCAACAACTCCAAGCAATCGAACATCCCCGGCCCGACCGTCTTGCCCGTCACGGCCACGCGGACCGCGTGGATGATGTCGCCGATCGCGATCCCTTCGGCCGCGATGAACCGGTTCATGGCTTCTTCGAGGGCCGCGGCCGTCCACGGCGCGACGGTCGCCAGCAGCGCCCGGAACCTAGTAAGCCGCTCGGCCACGCCGGGCGCTTTCAGGCGCTTCTCGACCGCGTCGGACTCGTAGCGCGGCAGGTCGAGGAAGAAAAAGTCGGCGTACTGAATGATGTCGCCGGCCGTCTTCAGCCGATCGCCCGCCGCCTCCACGATCCGCATGAGGAGCGGCCCGACCTCGCACGGCGGAGGGCTGCTCACCAGCTTCGCCCGCTGCAAAAATGGCAGCATCATCGCCACCTTCTGCTTGGGCGGCAGCCCTTTCATGTAGTGGTCCTGGAACGCCCAGAGCTTCTTGGGATCGAACGCCGCCGGGGAGCTGTTCACCCGCTCCAGCGAAAAACTGTCGACCATCTGCTGCCGCGAGAAAAACTCCGTCTTGTCGTCGAGCGACCAGCCCAGGAGCACCAGGTAATTGACGATCGCGTCGGGCAGGTAGCCGACCTGCTCGTAGAAGTCGACGATCACGGGGTTGAACGTGTCGGCGGACGTGCCGATGCCGATCGCCTGGGCAATTGCCGCCCCGTGCTCGTTGAGCTTGCGGAAATCCGGCATCTTCAGGTACTTGTCGAGCTTCCGC
The DNA here is from genome assembly GCA_016177915.1 of Planctomycetia bacterium. Classification (GTDB taxonomy): domain Bacteria; phylum Planctomycetota; class Planctomycetia; order Pirellulales; family S012-138; genus JACOUI01. Next base: position 12,547 of record JACOUI010000032.1, on the reverse strand, counting down.
TTGCTGAGCTTTTCCTTGCTGGCGGGGGCGGCCACGTAGGGCACGTGCGCGTACTGCGGCAGACCGTAGCCCAGCGACTGCACGATGAACACCTGCCGCGGCGTGTTGGGCAGGTGCTCTTCGGCCCGGATGACGTGCGTGATCTCGAAGTCGAAGTCGTCGACGACGCTGGCCAGGTGATAGAGGCAGGTGCCGTCGGCCCGCTGCACGACGTGGTCCTGCTCCCGCGCCCACTGGACCTCGACCCGCCCGCGGATGTGGTCCTGAATGACGCACGTTCCCTCGCGGGGCATTTTGAGGCGCACGACGCGCTTACGGCCTTCCTTCTCGAAGCGCGACTGCTCGTCGGCCGACTCGGCCATATAGCGGCGGGAGTAGACAAAGGGGCGCTTTTCGCGCTCGGCTTCCAGGCGCTCGGCGGCGATCTCGTCGGCCGTGGCATAGTCGTAGTAGGCCGCGCCGCTTTTCAGCAGGCGCTCGACTTCTTCCTGATAGCGTTTGAGCCGCTGCGACTGGTAATAGGGCGCGTGCGGCCCGCCAATCTCCGGCCCTTCGTCCCAATGGAGTCCCAGCCAGCGGAAGCCGTGCAGGATGGGGGCGAGGGCCTCTTCGACGTTCCGCTGCGCGTCGGTGTCGTCGATGCGCAAGAGGAACTGCCCGCCCTGGCGGCGTGTGAAGAGCCAGTTGAAGAGGGCCGTGCGCACCCCGCCGATGTGCAGATAGCCGGTGGGGCTGGGCGCGAAGCGGGTGCGGACGGTCATGCGCTGGCTCCCGTGGGGAAGAACTGCGAATTCTTGCGAAAGTGTTGCAATCGCACATCGGCCGTGGTAGCTTCTCAAACGTCACGTCATCCGTCTAGGCAGTTTGCGGCGATCCTGTTGGCAAAAGGGGGAGACGCAAATGTCGCGTTCCGAGCCTGTGGTCACGTTAGGGCAGAACGACTCGCCGTGCCAGATCGCGGCGGCCCTGCGCCGGGTTGTGCGCGCGGACGTCCGCTGGCGACTCGCAGTTGCCGCGTTTTCTGCTTTGATTCTCGCGTTCGCCACGGCACGGTGCGAAGCGCAGTCGCTGGAGGACTACCCGACGATCAAATTGCCGGAGGACAGTTTCGTCCACCGGGAGCTGCGCCGGCTGGGCGCGCGCACGCAGGGCGCCCACGGCGTGACGTTGCTGGTCGATTTGGGGGGAGCCAAAGAGGTTCCGGACCAGTTGCTTCACGACTTGCAGGGGCTGCCAAACTTGAAGATTCTGGGCCTGGACGTCGCGCCGATCACCGACTCGTCTCTGGAGCAAGTCAACCGGCTGACGCAACTGTGGAAACTGAGTTTGATTGGCACGAAGATCACGGACGACGGCCTCGCCAAGCTCACGGACCTCGTGGAATTGCGGGAGTTGAATCTATGGCGAACGGGCGTCGGCGACCGGGGCGTGGCGGCGCTAGCGCACATGAAGCAGTTGCGCGTCCTCAATGTCGCGTCCACGAAGGTGACCGACGAGGGCGCACGGCGCGTTTTTGAATTCCCCAAACTGGAAATGCTGGGACTATCGAATACGAAAGTGACGGATGCGGCTCTCGCGCCGGCGGCCAAGTGCAAGACGTTGCGGCACCTCGAACTCCGGAAGACTGCGATTACCAGCAAGGGAGTCGAGTGCCTGAGCGGACTTGAGAACCTGGAAGTGCTCATCCTGGAGGGCACGGACGTCGACGACTCGGGCCTGGCTCAAATCGCCAAGTTCAGGAAGCTCAAGCACGTCAGCTTGACGGGGACCAAGGTCACCGACGAAGGTCTGAAGCACCTGGTCGGGATGACCCACCTTGAGACCCTTGAGCTCCGCGCAATCGGAGTGACGGAATCTGGCATTGCGTATCTGAAATCCGCGCTTCCCGAAACCGAGATCGACTCCAATTTTGGCGACGAATAGGATTCTTGCACAAGAATGGAGCATCGGGGGGAGAAAAATGTTGGCTCTGCTCAAGGCAATCGTCGGCTCTGTGAAAAAGTGCCTGGCACGAACCGGAGGCGATGAGCACCCGCGTCGCCGCCCCGTCAAGAGGCTCCACTTCGAGGTGTTGGAGCCGCGCCTTTGCCTGTCAAGCTTCTTCTGGGAAGGCGAAAGTGTTGCAATCGCATATCGGCCGTGGTAGCTTCTCAAACATCACGTCCTCCGTCTAGGCAGTTCGTGCGGTGTTCCTGTTGCAAGGGGAGACGCACGATGTCGCGCTCAAGGTTCGGCTGTCGACTCGCCTCTGCGGCTTCTTCGCTTTTGCTCGTTGCCTTCGCCACGGCGCCGTGCAAGGCGCAGTCGCTGGAGGACTACCCGACGATCAAATTGCCGGAGGACAGTTTCGTCCACCAGGAGCTGCGCCGGCTGGGAGCGCGGAGGGAAGGCGCGCACGGCGTGACGTTGCTTGTCGATTTGGGGGGAGCCAAAGAGGTTCCGGACCAGTTGCTTCACGACTTGCAGGGGCTCCCAAACTTGAAGATCCTTTGCCTGGGCGAGGCTCGGATCACCGACTCGTCCCTGGAGCAAGTCAACCGGCTGACGCAACTGTGGAAACTGAGTTTGATTGGCACGAAGATCACGGACGACGGGCTTGCCAACCTCACGGACCTCGGCGAATTGCGGGAGTTGAATCTATGGCGAACGAGCGTCGGCGACCGGGGCATGGCGGCGCTAGCGCACATGAAGCAGTTGCGCGTGCTCGATGTGGCGTCCACGAAAGTGACGGACGAGGGCGCACGGCGCGTTTTTGAATTCCCCAAACTGGAAATGCTGGCGCTGTCGAATACGAAAGTGACCGATGCGGCTCTCGCGCCGGCGGCCAAGTGCAAGACGTTGCGGCAGCTCTACCTGGGGAAGACCGCTATTACGAGCAAGGGATTGGAGCCCCTGCGTGGACTTATTGACATGGAGGTGCTCGAACTCCAGGAAACCGGGGTCGACGATCAGGGGCTTACGCAGCTCGCAAAGCTGCGGAAGCTCAAACGATTGGACCTTTCTGTGACTGCCGTTTCCGGCGCCGGACTGAAGCACCTGAGCGGCTTGGAGAGCCTGGAGGTGCTCAGCCTCAGTCACACGACGGTAGACGATGCTGGTGTGGCCCACTTGGCCAACCTTAGGAACCTAAGGACGCTGGAGCTCGGTGACACGCAGGTTGGCGACAAGATCATTGAGCAGTTGCTGGGCATGACGAAGCTTGAGGAAATCGACCTCCATGCCACGCGCGTGACGAAGGCTGGATTTGCGCGCCTTCGGGCTGCGTTTCCGAAGGCGGAGATCGATTAGTCGCGATTTGGACCCGAAAGGACCGGAGGCACAAATGTCGAGGCTGCTCAAGGGAATCGTCTGTTTCCTCCAAAAATGCCTGGCAGCAGCGGGAGGCGACGAGCAACCGCGCCGCCGCCCCGTCAAGAGGCTTCACTTCGAGGTGTTGGAGCCGCGGCTTTGCTTGTCAAACTTCTTCTGGGAAGGGGGCGTGAACGGCGCGTGGGGCAGCCCCGCATCTTGGCGGGACGCGGACGGCAACGTCCCCGCCAACCCGCTCTCGGCTACTGTGATCGACCGTGCGACGGAAGAGCCGCTGGCGGTTTCCGTCAACTGGGGCGATGGACAAGGGAGCGACTTGGCGTTGGAGCCTGGTGCAACTTCGTTCGCCTTAATGTGGGCGGCAGTGTGATCTCCCAACGCGACGCTCTGCCTACGAGTGTTCACACTTGGGAAACACCAGCCCCTCGCCCATCTGGCCCAGGCCGTGCAAGACGAGGCAGCCGCCGGCGAGCATGGCGTAGATCATGATCCGCTCGACGGCGCGAAGGAGGGCGGCCGCGTCGGGCGGAGAGGGCGACGACATCGCGCCGGCGCTCCAACTGCCGATCCCCGCCGCCACGCCCAGCGCCAGCATGAAGCCCAAGGCCGCGATGCCCGTCGCCGCCGCCAAGGGGCCAGAAACGCGCCCCGTCGGCCGCGGGTCGCGCGGGGCCCAGTAGAGCCGCCAGAGACCGATGCCCAGGACGATCTGCGAGCAGAGCAGGGCCAGAAACCCGCCGGTCGCGCGTTCGACGCCGCGGGCGACGACCCCCTCGATCGCTTTCGCGTCCAGGGCAGCCTGCGGCCCGCGCGCGTCGAAGACCTCGCCCAGCACCGCCCCGAACGAAATCACCAGGATCGCGCCGCTCATCGCCGTCAGAAATCCCGCTCCGACGAAGAGCAGCTTGCCGCGCACGGGCAGCGCGCGAATCTTGCGGGCGATGGAGAGCGACAAGGTCTGCGCCAAGAGGCCGAGTCCCAGCACGGCACCGGCCAGAATGACGAGCCGCAGGTCGGACGGCATTCCCTCTTCCGGCTTGCCGAGGATGGATGCAGTTCGGGCGAGCGTGCCGCCCCACAGCACGAGCATCGCCGCCCCGGCGAGGGCAAGGGCGCCGCCGATCAGGCCCCAGAGACGGTCGCGCATTTGAGACCTGCCCGCTACAGCGTCTTCAGATACTCCAGCACCGCGCGCTTCTCGTCTTCCGTCAGTTCGCTGGGGAACAAGTGCCCGGCGGCCCCCTTGCCGAACGTCCGCGTGTCGAAGTATTGCCGCTTCTGGACGCCTGACTTTGCCGTGTCGGGCAACTCCTTGAGTTCCTCAATCTCCAGGCCGACGCGCTGCCGATCGTAGCCGTCTTCGCTGCGACGCCAGACGACGGGGCGCTCCTCCGGGTGCAAGACGTGCCACAGCGTGGGCACCGAGCCGTTGTGAAAGTACGGCGCCGTGGCCCAGATGCCGTCCAAGGGCTGGGCGACGTATCCACCGGGATTCGTGCGCACTTTCTGCCGGCCATAGTACGAGAGCCAGCTCCGCTCATAGCGCAGGTGTTGCTCGGCGGTGAGGGCATCGAGCCGCACACGGTCCGTCCCGACCTGCTCGATCGGCACGAGCTTGTTGGGGTACTTTCCCTTGGGCCCGTACGTCCCGTGGCACGAGGCGCAGGTCTTCTCGAAGAGCACTTTCCCGCGCCCGGCCAGGTCCGCGTCGATCTTGAAGGGATACTTGGGCGGCTCCAGCGACCGGATGTAGGCATAAATTTCCTGAAAGTCCTTCTCCCAGGAGCGCACGCGCTCGCCGCTGTTCTGCGGTGTGCTCAGGAGGAACGGCATCAAGGCCCGGTGGTCGGTCTGCGATGAGCCGTCGGCGTAGAGCCAGGATTTCCTCTTGAGGTGCCACCAGGGCGGCGGATCGACGTCGTGGTGCGTGAACTTGGGGATCGGCAGCGACGAATCGAATTCCAAATGCTCGTCCCGCACGGCCAGCACGGCCACGCCGAACATCACGGCGTTCGTTGTGCCGTTGGAATTGCCCAGCGGAAACACCGACCCGATCACCTCCAACCGATCGATCGTGCCGTTGAGAAACTTGTGGCGGCGGTACTCGTCGGCCAGCGTCTGAAAGGCGAAGTGCGAATTAGGCAGGCCGGGGATGACCTTGCCGTTCACCTTCCCGCCGTGACAGGCGAAGCAGTTGATGGCCCAGCGGCCTTGGCCCGCGTCGACGTACTGCAGGGGAAAGATCGTGTCGGCGCCCTTGGCGCCGGTCGGGCGGGGCGTCAGGCCGTAGCGCGAAAACGCCATCCGCCGCCGTTCCTCAATCGATGCTTTCTCCGCCCGGCTCTTGAGCGGCTCCTCCCAGAGCTTCCACAGGCTGTCAAAATCGTCGGTGTCGAACACGGCCGGCAGGTAAGGCTGCGTCAGGAGCAGCCGGTAGCCGCGCTCTGCGGGCGTTTCTTCGCGCGGAGCGGGCTGCTGCGCGAAAGTCGTCGGGCAGAGAGACGCCACGACGAGCAGCGCCGTAGCAAAATCAGCAATCCTGCGAGTCCAAGTCATTCCGTGATTGCTCCGTTGACCGTTGACCAAGGCGAACCTACTCACACCGGAGGGCTGACGCCCCCGAAGCGCCGATTCATTATGATTCATTAGTCCCAGGCTGAGAATCCACATCAGTGCGCCAGCTTCTGCCGCCTGAGCAAAAGCCCGACCGCCTCGCTCACCGATCGCACCTTCAACTCCTCTAGCGCCGCGGGAAGCTGATCGAGGATCCGCATCGTCACCGTCGGGTCATAAAAATTCGCCGTGCCGATCTGCACGGCCGTCGCCCCGGCGACAATGAACTCCATCACATCGTCGATCGTGGCGATCCCGCCGATGCCGATGATCGGTATCTTCACTCCCGCCTTCGCGATCCGGTACACCGCCGAAAGCGCGATCGGCTTGATCGCCGGCCCGGACAGCCCGCCCATCACGTTTCCCAAGAGCGGCCGAGCCCGCCGCCAATCGACGGCCATGCCCAGGCAGGTGTTGATGGCCGAGACGGCGTCGGCCCCGCCTTGCGCCGCCGCCTCCGCGATCTCGACGATGTTCGTGACGTTGGGCGTCAGCTTGGCGATGATCGGAAACCCGCAGGCCTCGCGGCAACCGCGCACCACCCGCTCGCACATGGCCGCATCCGTCCCGAAATCGACGCCGTGGCTCACGTTGGGGCAGGAAATGTTCAGCTCGATCGCCGCGATCCCTTCCTCGCGCGAAAGCCGCGCCGCCATGCCGACAAAGTCGTCGTAATCGCGGCCGGCGATGCTGACCACGACCGGCGCCTTCAGGCCGCGCAAATAAGGCAAGTGCTTTTCGCAAAAAACCTCCAGGCCGTCGTTGTCCAGGCCGATCGAGTTCAGCATTCCGCCCGTCGTCTCGACCGTGCGCCAAGGGGCGTTGCCCGCCCGCGGCTGGCTGGTCACGGTCTTGGGCAGAATCGCTCCTAAGCGCGATAAATCGACGAGTCCGGCCATCTCCCGCGCGTAGCCGAACGTGCCCGAGCCGACCATGACGGGGTTGGGCAGGTGGAGCCGTCCAAGCTGCACGCGCAGATCGACGTTTGGGTCCTGTGGCATTCTCTCACCCATTCCTGCCGCGGACATTTCATCCTGCACTCTATCGCCCCCTGCAAGCGCGGACAATCGGCGAAACGCCCAGTGCGAGGCCCCTCGGCGCGAGGCCCTCGGCGTTGTTCGTTTAGGGCGTTTGTCCGCAAGGGTTCGCGCGGCCTACATCGTCATTTCCCCAGGTAGCCCGCCAAGTAGCCGGCCAGGGCCACGCAGAGCGCGGTGAGCAAGGTCGCACAGACCGCGGCGATCAGGAAGGCGCGCTGGACGGTCGTGCGTTTGGCGTAGAGGCCGATCAAGATCGGAACGGCCGTCCACCCGATCCCGCCGATGCAGAAAAAGAGTCCGACCGCCCGGCCGTGCAGGGAAGCCCGGACGTGGCTGAGCAGCAGGGCAATCAACGTGGGAAAGATCGGACCCAGAATGAGTCCAGCACACACGACCAGCGCACAGGTCAGCCAGGCCTGGCGGCTGAACGCAAAGCCCAGCGTGAAGGCGACGCAGAGGGCCGCCATCGTCACGATCAGGATCGTCTCGGCCCCGGCGGGCAAGGTCAGCGCGGTGAAGAGGCGCGAGCCCATGAACGTCAGCCAAAAAACGGATAAGAGCGTCGAGGCGCTTCCTTCGGGGACTTTTTTGTCGGTCATCAAGGTCGTGGCCCAGGTGGCGACCGAGGCCTCGATCGGCACGTGGCAGAAAAACGCCAAGCAGCAGAGCCAGACGACGGGATCGGAGAGCAGGATGCTAAGGCCGCCGGCCACGGTTTCCGTGCTCTCGGCGACCAGTTTCTCCCAGTGAACGCCCATGCCCAATAGCAGCGGGAAGATGGCCAACGTGGCCAGAACGAGGAACGTCCGCTCCAGGCGGATGGAGCGAATCAGAATGGCGACGAGAATCGGGGTGAGAAATGCGCCCATTCCGAAAATGAAATCCCCCATGTTCATGGCGTAGGCCATGTGTTTTTTGATTTCCGCTGCGGGGAGGAAGGCCGGGGGCGAAGTGACGTTCAGCACGTTGACGAGCGCCGACCAGCCCACGCCCAGGACCAGGACAGCCACAAGCGCCAGCCAGTAGGAATTGAGCCGCGCCAGCATCAGCAGGCTGACAATCAGCAGCATGAACCCGCCGGAGAGCACGGCCTGCTTGCCGAACGCATCGACGAGAAAGCCCGCGGCCAGGACGGTGGGGATCAAGGTGAACCCGAAGACGCTGATCAGGCCGCCGACCTTGGCCTCGTCGATGTGGAGCTTTCGCGCCAAGGGCACCTTGACGCTTCCCAGTACGGCATAGGCCATGCCGGCGACGGCCAAGGCGGCGATTTGCATGAACGTGAGCATCCGATCCATGGGGCGGCTCCTGGTGGATCGGTAGCGCGCGCGTGCGGTGAAACTGCGTCAGCCGAGTCCGCAAAGAATGTAGCAGATCGGGTTCGCAGAGTTGATGTCGCCAGCGAAAATCGGTGTGGCTTGCGCGCCAGCGACAAGACCCCAAGGGAGATTGGGCGGCGCGGTTAGCCGCAGAGTCGCAATCCGCCGACGCGCTTTTCGGCGGAGAAAGCGATGGCAAGCTGTCCCGTCTCAGGTGCGCAGGGCGTGGGCGTGCCGCCGCTTCTTGCGGCGGCGGCCGAAGAAGCTGCCGCCGGCGGGCCGGCCGGACGGGTGATGGCCGTTGCCCGAATGCGCCGGATGTCGCGGCTGAGAGTGGCCGTTGCTGCGGCCGCGCGAATGGCGCGATCCACGGTGCGAACCATTCGAAGGCGTCGCAGGCGGCAGCGCCGAGGCCGGGACCGGATGGTCCTGGTCGACGTCCAGCGTGCGGCGGATCAACCGTTCGATGTCCTTCAGCAGTGGCCGCTCTTCGTGGTCGCAGAAGGAGATCGCTGTGCCGGTCGCGCCGGCGCGTCCGGTGCGGCCGATGCGGTGGACATAGGTCTCCGGCTCGTGGGGCAGGTCGAAGTTGAAGATGTGCGAGATGCCGTCGACGTCGATCCCCCGGGCCGCCAGGTCGGTGGCCACCAGGATCGGCGGCCGGCTCGACTTGAAGCTGGCGAACGTCCGCTCCCGGGCCGATTGGCTCTTGTTGCCGTGCATGGCCTCGGCGCGGATTCCGGATTGATTCAGGTGCCGTGCCACGCGGTCGGCGCCGCGCTTGGTGCGGGTGAAGACGATCGCCCGCGTGACGGGCTTCTTCGCCAGGAGCTTGGCGAGCAACTGCGGCTTGTGGTGCTTGGGCACGAAGCAGACCGATTGCTCGATGAGCTCGGTCGTGGCCTGCACGGGCGCGATCCGCACGCGGACCGGGTCGCGGAGGATGGCGCCGGCCAGTTGCTCGATGGCCGGGGGCATCGTGGCCGAGAAAAAGAGCGTCTGCCGCTTTTCGGGCAGCCGGGCGATGATGCGGCGCACGTCGGGCAAAAAGCCCATGTCGAGCATGCGGTCGGCCTCGTCCAGGACGAACGTCTCGACGGCGCGGAAGTCGACGTAGCCCTGATTGATCAGGTCCAAAAGGCGGCCCGGCGTGGCGACGAGGATGTCGATGCCGTGCTTCAAGGCGCGGACTTGCGGGTTTTGTCCGACGCCGCCGAAGACGACCGCCTGGCGCAGCGCCGTGTTCCGGCCGTAAGCCCGGAAGCTCTCGGCGATCTGGGCGGCCAGCTCGCGGGTGGGCGTGAGGACCAGCACGCGAATGCGGCGACCGGCGCCTTTGGGCGGATTGCCGCGGTCCGTGAGGCGGTGCAGGATCGGCAGGGCGAAGGCCGCAGTCTTGCCGGTGCCCGTTTGAGCGCAGCCCAACAGGTCGCGCCCGGCCAGAACGTGCGGAATCGCCTGCGATTGGATGGGGGTGGGGGTGGTGTAACCTTCGGCGACGACGGCGCGCAGGATGGGCTCAGAAAGCCCGAAAGCATGGAAACTCATTCAGTGTCCCAAGAGTGTTTCCCAGGACCGAATGCGTTGAACGCGAGCTGCGTTCGTAGAAAACCATTGGACCTGGCATCAATCCAATGGTCGAAAGCCAGAGGATCAAGATACCTCCTTTATAGCACGGGGCGGGGGAAAGTCCAGGGCAGATAGGGTGGCGCGGCTGCATTGGACGGGAAGCGTCATCCGCCGGAATCGCATGTGACGGCGAATTCGGGCGGCATTGGAATCTTGTCGGCGGTTGCGCCATACTGCGGAATTGTAGGTGGGCGGCCGCAAAGGAATGGATTCCTGCAAGGGCGCTGCATCGAGCCCCCTTCTCGACCTCCCCGCGAGCGGCGAGTGAGGAGACAAGGCGCACGGACCACCGGCGTCCTGTCGGCGGTGCCCGTGCCCAGTACAGGAAAGACGAGACGAACACCATGGACAAAACGCTGCTGTCGATCGGGGCGCACTACGACGACTGCGTGTTCGGCGTGCCGGGCATCATGCTGCAGGCGGTCGCCAAGCACTACCGCGTCGTGATCCTGTCGCTGATCGGCGACTACAGCAACTTCGCGCCGATCGGCAACCGCCAGCGCGAGCTGATCGAGGGCACGACGCTGATCTCGCGGGAGTACGGCGTCGAAATGCGATACCTCCATTTCAAGTCGCACCTGTTTGAGGTCACGAGTCTGACGAAGCGGACGGTGGCGGAGGCGATCGCCGACTTGCAGCCGGAGGTGGCGCTGTATCTGTGGCGGCACGATCACCACGACGACCACGTGATGGCGTCGCAGCTTTCGGAGATTGCTCTGCGGTTTGCCAGCCCGATTCTGGACAACAAGCCGATGAAGGGTCCGCGGCGGCAATATATGTACGACAACGGCCCGCGTCATACGATCGGCTTCGAGCCGGACACGTTCGTCGATGTGTCGGACGTCTGGCCGCGGGCGATCGAGTGGTTGGGGCGGTTTATGGCGCTCGTGAGGAACGACGCGTACGATCCCAATAAGCCCGACGGGGCGCAGCAAATGAAAGAGGCCATCGCGGCGTATCGGGGGAAGACGTGCGGCGTGAAGTACGCCGAGGCGCTGAGGGCGGTCGATGCGTATCCGAGGGACATTTTGTAGAAGCGCTGGGCGAATGGCGATGACGCAGCTTCCCGTCGGAGTCTGGGCGCGGTTCCTGGCCGTCTGCGGCGGCCCGGCGCAGCGGCACTTAGCGCGGGGCGCTACGGTCCTGTCGCAGGTCGCAGCGCTGGGGCGGGAGCTGGAATCGCTGGACGAGGAAGAGATGCGCCGGCGCTCGTTGTCGCTGCGCTATCGCGTGCGGTCGGGCGAAAAACTCGAGTCGCTCGTGGCCGAGACGTTTGCCCTCGTGCGGGAGGCGGCGCGGCGGACGCTGGGACTGAAACACTACGACGTGCAGATCGTCGGCGGCATTGCGATCCACGCCGGCTGCATCGCCGAAATGGAGGCCGGCGAGGGAAAAACGCTCACGGCCACGCTGCCCTGCGTCTTGCACGGGCTGACGGGCCGCGGCGTGCTCGTGGCGACGGCGAACGACTATCTGGCGCGGCGCGACGCGGAGTGGATGGGAAAAGTCTATCGGGCGATGGGCCTTACGGTCGGCGTGGTCGAGACGCAGATGCCGCCGGAGCGGCGGCGGGCGGCGTATGCCTGCGACGTGACCTACGGCACCGCCAAGGAGTTCGGCTTCGATTTCCTGCGCGATCGGCTGGCGCAACGCGAGGCGGGGGCGGGCGTTTTGTCGGTGGCCAGCGCGCCGGGCATGACCGGGCAACGGCGCTATTTCGCGCTCGTCGACGAGGCCGACAGCTTGCTGATCGACGAAGCGCGGACGCCGCTGATCATCAGCGCCGCGCCGGCGACCGATCCGATCGACGCCGAAAGATACTCGTGGGCGGCCCGGTCCAGCGAGCAGTTTCAGGAGGGCGAGCATTTCAAGTTCCGCCGCGAGAACGATCAGCGGCTGTGGGAATTGACGGCTTCCGGGCGGCGGCTGGTGCGGGCCTTGCCTAAGCCGGCCGCGGTCGAGACGCTGCCGTTGGCGGAAATTTATGAATTTGTGGAGCGGGCGATCCGTGTGTCGCGCGATTTTGTGCGCGACCGGCAGTACGTCGTCCGCGAGAAGGCCGATGCGAAGGGAGGCGCCGGCGGGGGCGGAGGCGACGGCGGGGACGAGGTCGTGATTATCGACGAATACACCGGACGCCCGGGCGAGGGGCGCCGCTGGCGGGAGGGAATTCATCAGTCCATCGAGGCCAAGGAGGGCGTGACGGTCACCGCGGCCACGCGGCACTCGGCGCAGATCACCGTACAGGAGTTCTTTGGCCTATTCGAGCGGATCGCAGGAATGACGGGGACGGCGCGGACGTCGTCGCGCGAGCTAAGGGCGCTCTATCGCCGGCGCGTGGTGCCGATCCCGACGAACCGGCCGGTCAATCGCCAGGAGTTGCCGGCGGCGGTGCTGGATACGCAGGCCGAGAAGTGGACGGCGATCGTCGAGCAGGTCCGCGAGATGCACGAGCGCGGCCGGCCGGTGCTCGTGGGGACGCGGTCGATTGACAAATCGGAGCACCTGTCGCAGCTACTCACAGCCGCGGGCATTTCGCACCAGGTGCTCAACGCGCGGAACATTCCGGCCGAGGCCCAGATCGTCGCCCAGGCGGGGCAGGCGGGCAAGGTGACCGTGGCGACGAACATGGCGGGC
>JACOUI010000031.1 GCA_016177915.1 Planctomycetia bacterium | reverse complement strand
CGGTCCGTGCGCGGCCAACTCCGCCTGCCAGTCGATCACGGCGCGTGCCCGCTCGTCGTCACCCCGGCCATCCATACGGCTGGGCAGATCGCTTGTCCCAAGGAGCGTCATGGGCTGCATGGATAGTTCCCGTGGGGGGGCGACTCCTGCACCTCCTGGACGCCAGAGGGGGCGATATCAATCCGCGAGAGCGGCGCGAAATGCGCCTCGCGCGCGAAGCCTGGGAAAGTTCTGTAGGACGGCCCTTCCGGGCCGTCGCGGAGAAGACGGCCTGGAAAGGCCGTCCTACAGCGACTAGACCTGCGCCGCCAGCGCCTCGCCGCGGGGCTGCCGCATCCCGGTCCAAAGCTGGCGCAGGAGCGTATCCTCCGGCCGCAAAGGCTGCGTCGGCGCGTAAGCGGCTTGGCTGTAAAGGTCCGCGAGGTGCCGCGCCGGCACGGCCAACTCCGCGTCGAGCGATCCCACCTCGCGCGCCAGCTCCAGCACGGTCTCATCCTCGCCGCGCACGTGGCCGTTCTCCCGCGACCAGGCCTCCAGCGCCGTGAAGCTGTAGCGCACCAGCTCGCGGACGGGCATCTTTCGCGCCAGGCCCGTGGCAAAGGGATCGGCGTAGGCCGCAAACGGCTTGGGCGGGGCCGGCGGGGCGACGACCTCGGCCGCGGCAGCCTTTTGCGCCGCCTTCTTTCGCGGCCAGATGCCCCGCAGCCAGGCCGCGAACTCGGCGCGGTACTTCCAGAGGAGATAGACGAGCACGCCGGCAACCGCCGCCACAATCAGCCACAACAGCAGCTTGCCGATGAGCCCCACGGCCGACGACACTGCGTTGCTGAACGTGCTCGTGACCGACGACGACTGCGACGAGCTGCTCTGCGGCTGCGACGATTGGCTCCCCACGGACGACGGGCGGTCGCTGCGCTGCTGCGAGGGATCGTCGCCAAAAATGTTCGGCCCGCCGCGGCCCGCGCCGCCCGCACGCCCCGCCCCCGCCCCGCCGCCCCCCCTGTCCCGACGGCGACGGCCGCTGTCCCTCGCCGGGCCGCGGCTGGCCCGATCCGGGACTTTGACCCGGCGAAGACTGGTTGGGCGGGCCGGATTGCGGATGGTTCGGCCCCCGGGACGGCTGTTGCGGATTGCCGGAGGAAGGCGGCGACTGGCCGGGCTGGCTTTGGCCGGACGAACTCTGCCCGCCGGAATTCTGCCCACTTCCGGACTGTCCTGTGCTGGACTGCCCCGGCTTGGACTGCCCTGTATTGGATTGGCCCGTGTTCGACTGCCCTGTGTTGGAAGTCGATTGCCCTGAGTTGGGCTGCCCTGCATTCGACTTGCCCGCGTTCGACTGGCCCGCGTTCGACTGGCCCGAGTTTGACTGTCCGGAGGCGCTTTGTCCCGACGACGATCCGCCTTGATTCTGCCCGCCGCCCGCGGTTCCACCCTGACCGCTCGACCCTTTCGAGCCGCCGCTCGAACCCGACGGGCCTTGCTGCCCGCTTGGCCCTTGCGGTTGCGAGGAGCTGTTTTGCTGTCCTCCGGCGCTTTGTCCCCCGGCGTTCTGTCCGCCGCTGTTTTGCCCACCGGCGTTTTGCCCGCCGCCCTGCTGGCCTTGCGATTGCGAGCTGGCCGTGCGCGCCTGGCCCGAAGGGTCCTTGGCCCCTTCGCCGTCGAGCGGGGCATAGCGCGAGGCGTGCAACTCCGGCGAAGACGCCACGCCGGGCAGCGAATAAATCGGCTCGCCGGGCGTCGGCCGCGGAATGACCGCCGAGAGGATTAAGAGCAGCACGATCATGCCCGTCCCACAGGCGACCCAAATGACGGCCATCGTGGGGGGCATCTCGACCTCCCGCTGCCGCAGGTAGCGCCGCATACCCAAAAACGCCGACGTCATCAAAAGTCCCAGCGCCGACGCCACGTACACGCACAAGAGCGTGAACATGAACCGCCAGCGCGCCTGGTCGGCCGCGGGAATGAGCCACTGCCCCAGGCCGAAGAGCGGCAGCGCGGCCAGCGAAAAGTAGACGACCCACACGCCCTGGGGCCGCTTGGTGCGACCGCGCAGAATGTCGAGCACCTTTTGCCACGGGGGCACTTCCGGCGGGGTGTCGCGGCTCGTCGTGCCGTCGAGGCGCACAGCCTCGCGCGGCGAAGGCGCCGCCTTCGTCTCCGGCTTCTCAGCTTCCCCGCCCGGCGCGCCCGCCAGCCCGGCCGTGTGCAACAGTCCCTGCGCGGTCGATTTCTCGCCGTCGTCCCAGTAGGAGCAGTCCCAGGTCAGCTTGTGGGCCGACCACCAGATGACGCCCAGCAGCAACAGATTGATGAGCACCGTGAGGAAGAAGGGCAGGTTGTATTGCACGAACGTCGTCAGGACGAGCAGCGCGGCCAACCCCAGCGGAATGCCGAACATCACCGCCCGCAGCTTGCCGCTTTCGATGTCGATCCGGGCGACGAGCACGATGGCGAAGACGTACAGGGCCAGCACCCAGTGGACGCGGCCTTCGTACATTCCCCGGTAGAAGACGTCGGCCAGAAAGAAAACGAGGCTGCCCACCAGAAACATGATCAAGGCCGGCGTGACGGCGACGGCGACGTAATCGGCGGCGGTGGGGTTGGGCTTGCGGGGCATGGCAGTCTACTGATCCTACATCGTACTCGTACTCGTGATCGTACTCGTACTCCTCTTCCTTTTCCCCTTCGTTCTCGTCGTCGTTCTCGTTCTCGATGCCACGGCGCACCCGCCGCCGCAAATTCGAGTACGATTACGAGTACGAAAAGAGAAGGACGGCGCGTGACTCGTACGCCCCTCATCTTACCACGATCCTCCTGCAAATCGCCACCACGGAATTCTCGTCCCGCAAATGGCGCGATTCGATCCCCTCGGCCAAGAGGCGGCCGGCCGCGTGCGAATACTGGTGGTCGTCGTAGACGCTCAGGATCGCCGTCACGGCGAAGCCCCGCCGCCGCAGGTTGCCCAGCACCAGCGCGTCCTCGGCCGTCGGGTTCGTGAGCATGGCGATGACCGTCGCGTCGCGCGGCAGGCGGGAATCGGTTTCGCTCACCAGATGCGCAAAGCTCAGTCCGTCGGTCAGTTCGACGCGGGCCAGCGTTTCCAGGATGCGCATGAACTGTTCCGGCCCGCGGCGCGTGGGGACGACGAGCGGCTGCAAGCGGTCGCTGGCGTCGAGCATGGCCGCGGCCTTTTTGGCGGCGTCGCGGCTGCGGTAATCGAACTCCCAGCCTTCCTGCCGGATGCGATCGACGGCGTCGCGGCCGCTGGTGACGAGTCCAATCTGCTGGTTGAGCTGATAGACCGCGTTGGCGATCGAGGCGGCGCACATCACCGCCAGCTCAGAGCGATACGGCTCGTACCGCGGCTCAAATCGCTTCTCGTGAAAATCGAGGAGGATCGTCGCCCCGGCGATGCTCGACGGCTCGTACACCTTGGAGTGCAATTCGCCCGTCCGCGCCGTCGCCCGCCAGTGGACGCGGTTCATTGGGTCGCCGGTCTGGTATTGCCGCACGCCCCCCACGCGCGTCGGGTCCTCAAACAGCCGGTGCACGACGCGCACCTCGCCGATCGGCCGCCGCGACGCCAGCTCAAATCCCTCCAGCGGCACGACCCGCGGATAGACGAGCAAAAAATGCGGCTCGGCCGCCACGCGATAGCGCCGGTGCAGCCCGAAAAAATCGCCCGTCTCCAGCACGGTCGGGCCGATCTGATAATACCCGCGCTGGTTGCAGCAGAGATCGTAGGTGAGCGTCTTCGTGCCGCGCGGCCGCAGCATGGCAAGCTGCAAGCGCTTGCCGTCGACACCCAGGTTCGGCGGCTCGAATTGCAGCGCGCGCTTCGGAAGCAGGTCCTCCATCAACAGCCAGCCCACCGGCAGCCGGCCCTTGTTCTCGATCGTCACGGACACGTTCACGCGGTCGCCGACGGTGGCCGTCAGCCGGCTGGCGCCGCGCTGGGCGACCAGGTTCTCGCTCCAGGCCCGCGCGAGTAGCCAGCTCGTCACCAGCACGCCCAAAAGCGCGTACATCGCGTACGCCAACAGGCCCAGGTTGAAGACCAGGGCGATGAGGAGGAGCACAAGTGCGCCGACGAGCCACTTCATAGCTGGTAAACGAATGGATCAATTCCCCACCGACCTCGCGTCGACGCGAGGTCGGTGGAGGCGGGAGCGCATTGCCCCCGTGCTAGCCGCCCAGTCGTGCTTCCACCGACGCAAGGTCGACGCAAGGTCGGTGGAGGCTTAACGGTCATTCGGTCGTTTGCCCAGAGCTTCACCTTGCCACCTCGCCCCGCGCCGGCTCGCCCCGCGCCGGCTCGCCCCGCGCCGCCGCCACCTCCCCCTGCATCACCGGCACGGGGACGGCGCCGAGAATCTCTTCGACCACGACCGGCGCCGTGATCCTTCGCAGCCGGCTCTCCGGCCGCACGATCATGCGGTGCGTGAGGACCGCCGCCGCCATGCGTTTGACGTCGTCCGGCTGCACGTAGTTCCGTCCGCGAACCGCTGCCAGCGCCTGCGACGTGCGGAACAGCGCCAGCGAGGCCCGCGGGCTGCCGCCGAGGGCCAGGTCGTTGTGCGTCCGCGTCTCATGCACAAGCTGCATGATGTAGCGGCGGATTTTTTCGTCGACGTGAATCCCCCGCACCGCCTTCTGGCAGGCGACCATCTCCTCCGCCGATACGACCGGCTCCAGGCTGTCTAGCGGGTGGGCCATCTGCAAGCGCTCCAAGAGCTGCAGCTCTTCCTCCATCGTCGGGTAGCCCAGGCTGAAGCGCACCAGGAACCGGTCGAGCTGCGCCTCGGGCAGCGGAAAGGTCCCTTCGTGGTCGATGGGGTTCTGCGTGGCGATGACCAAAAACGGCGGCTTGAGCTCGTAGGTCGTGCCGTCGACCGTCACGCGCCCCTCGGCCATCGCTTCGAGCAAGGCCGACTGCGTCCGCGGCGTGGTGCGGTTGATTTCGTCCGCCAAGACGATCTGCCCGAAGATCGGCCCGGCGCGGAACTCAAACTCGCCTTTTTTCTGGTTGAAGATCGAAGCCCCGGTGACGTCGGTGGGCAGCAAATCGGGCGTACACTGAATGCGCTTGAAGACACAGCCCACGCTCCGCGCCAGCGCGCGGGCGAGCACGGTCTTGGCCACGCCGGGCACATCCTCCAAGAGCACGTGCCCCTCGCAGAACCAGGCCACCAGGCCCAGGATGATCTGCTGCCGCTTTCCAATGACGACTTGTTCGACGTTGCCGATGATCTTCCGTGCGGTGGCGTTGATGTCGGTCATGCGCGGTCTTTCGACGTGATGTGCACGGACGGGAGCTTGTTTGTCCTTCCCTATCGTAAGCTGGGCGATGCTAGCTTGAAAGTGCGAGAATCCGGCAAACGGGGAAAGACAAAGGAAGCAAAGAGGCAAAGGAGACGGGGCGAGACGCTTGCCCCCTCGTACTCGTGATCGTACTCGTACTCGATTTCCTCTTCCTCCCCATTCGCCCTTTCTCTTCGTCGTCGTCCTCGTCCTCCTCCTCGTCCTCGTTCTCGATCCCTCGATACTACAGCGCTCCGTGCGTCCCCCGGGCGCTGGCACTGACTGCTTCACAGAGTCCCCCCGCCCCCCCGCAAATCCCTCCCGATTGATTGAATTTCCCTGATCGGTGCGGCCGATACGGCATCTACTCGTCAGGCTGCCCGGCCCGCGCTCGGAGTGCGGCCGTGCGAAGCGCGGCCCAAGCGCCCGAATCGCACGCACAGCCTAAGAAGCAAGGGATCCTGCGGAGTTCTGCCGTCGTAAAAAGGGCCCGCCCGCCGCGCCGAGAATGGCCTTTACCCGCCTGAGCACTCTCGGCAGAATACGCCGCCTTTGGCCGCCCCAGAAGGAACCGGGCGCGGCGCGAAGGCGGCTGGGACGGATTCTCGACGGGAACGCAATACGACAAGCCGCACTAGCAAGGAGCGCGTGACGCGATGAGAACCGTTGTCTGGTCGATGCTGGCTGTGATTGCCCTTGGCCTGGGCCTGGCCCCTGCGGACGGCGCTGAGGGCCCGGCAATCGCGATCATCGACTTGAAGAAGGTCTACGACAATCACCCTCGGTTCCAGCAGGAATACGAGGCGATGAAGAAGGAGGTCCAGAACGCCGAGTCCGACATCAAGATGAAACAGGAAGCGATCAACAAGCGCATCCTGGTCCTTCGGACGCTCGATCCCGGCAGTCAAGAGTACAAGAACCAAGACGACGCCAT
The DNA here is from genome assembly GCA_016177915.1 of Planctomycetia bacterium. GTDB lineage: Bacteria > Planctomycetota > Planctomycetia > Pirellulales > S012-138 > JACOUI01. Next base: position 6,085 of record JACOUI010000031.1, on the reverse strand, counting down.
TACGGCCGATAAGGCCCAACTGTCAGTCCTCATCACGCAGCACAAGAAGGAATTCGCCCGCAAAGAGGCGAAGATCTACCACAAGGCCTACCAGGAGATCATGTACGAGGTCGAGCCTTTCTGCAGGAAGTACGAGATCGACCTTGTGCTGCGGTTCAACAGCGATTTGATGGCCGAAACGGGTGAAGTCTCTTCGGATCCCAACATGGTCGCCCGCCAGCTCAACAAACCGGTGGTGTACGCCAACCCGCGCATCGACCTTACCAAGACGATCATTGACACCATCAAGGCCCGTTATCCTGGGGTCTCGACTAGGCCCATCGGCCCCGGGACCATCAACCGCTAGCGCGAATGCCTCGGCCGCGGCGCCGGCTTTCCGTCCGCCGCCGCCGGCCGAAGACAGTTTCCGCCCGGCGCTTTGCGTGGCAAGGACGCTGCGAACCGCCGGGCTGCACCGTTGATTTGCCCACGAACAGTCGCCCGGCATGGACGCCCCGCGAAACCAGTTCACGATCGCCAAACACGTCTCCGTCACCGGAGTCGGCTATTGGAGCGGTCGGACGGTGTGGGTCGAGTTCCGGCCGGCCGGGCCGGAGACGGGCGTCGTCTTCGTGCGCCGCGACCTCGCGCAGCCCGTGCGCATCCCGGCCCACATCGACTATCGCATCGACTCGCCGCGCCGCTCGACGCTGGAGGCGGACGGCGCTCAGGTCGAGATGGTCGAGCACGTCCTGGCGGCGCTTGCCGGCCTGCAAATCGACAACTGCGAAGTCTGGGTCGACGCCCCCGAAATGCCCGGCGCCGACGGCTCCAGCCTGCCGTTCGTCGAGGCGCTGGATCGGGCGGGACTCGTCTATCAGGACGCGCCCTGCCGGCACCTCGTCGTGCGGCAGTCGCTGCGCCTGGGCGACGACGACTGCTGGATCGAAATTCATCCTTCGCCGACGGCCGACCTCAAGGTCAAGTATCGCCTCGACTACGGCGACCACGTCATCGGTCGGCAGACGCTGGCCATGACGATCTCGCCCCGCGCCTTCCGCCGCGAGCTGGCCGCCAGCCGCACCTTCCTGCGCCAGGAAGAAGCCAAATGGCTGCAGTCGCAGGGCCTGGGCCTGTCCGTGTCGCCGCGCGACCTGTTGATCTTCGACGACGAGGGTCCCATCGAGAACACGCTCCGCTTCCCCGATGAGTGCGTCCGCCACAAGATCCTGGACCTCGTGGGCGACCTGGCGCTGGCCGGCTGCCCCGTGACCGGGCACGTCATCGCCCACAAGAGCGGCCACAAGCTGAACGCCGACCTCGTGAAACTCGCCCTGGCCCGCGGCCACCTGATCGGCCCGCTCCGCAAAACCGCCTGAGTAGCCCTCACGCTCCGCGTGAGGCAGCGCGAATCGCAAACGACGCCGCCCGCGCCGCGACCACGACTGACACGCCACTGACCCGTTCGCCGTCCCATGAAACGCCTCCGCATCGCCGTCGTCGGGGCCGGCCACCTGGGCAAGGTGCACGCCCGCGTGCTGTCGAAGCTGCCGGGCGTGCGACTTATCGGCGTCGTCGATCCCGACGCCCGCGCGCGTGAGTCGGTCGTCGCCGAATTCGGCTGCGCCGGCTTTCCCGACATCGGCGGCGTGCTCTCGATGATCGAGGCCGCCATCGTGGCCGCCCCCACCTCGCTGCATCACGCCATCGGCCTGGACCTCCTGTCGCGCGGCATCCACGTGATGATGGAAAAACCGCTGGCGGCGACCGTCGGCCAGGCCGAGGAGCTGGTCGCGACCGCCAAACGCGCCGGGGCGCTCTTGCAAGTCGGCCACGTCGAGCGGTTCAACCCCTGCCTGCCGCCCGTCATGCCCTACGCCCGCGACCCCAAGTACATCGAGGCCTCGCGTCTCGCCGGCTTCACGGGCCGGAGCCTGGACGTGGGCGTGGTGCTCGATCTCATGATCCACGACATCGACCTGGTGCTGGACCTCGTGCGCTCGCCGGCGCGGGACGTGCAGGCCCTCGGCGCGGTCGTCCTCAGCCAGCACGAAGACGTGGCCAACGCGCGGCTCACGTTCGAAAGCGGCTGCGTGGCGACGCTGAGCGCGTCGCGGATCAGTCCGGCCGCCGCTCGCACCATGCAGATCTGGTCGCAAGAGGGTTTTTCGCATCTCGATTTCGCCGCACGGCAATCGCACGTCATCCTTCCCAAGGACGAAGTGCTCGACCGGCGGCTCGATTTTCAGACGCTTTCGCCGCCGGACCGCGAGTCGCTCAAGACGACGTGGCTCGCGCGCTATTTCGACCGCGAGGATTTTTGCCCTGAGCCGGCCGACCAGATCACGGCGGAGCTGGTCGATTTCGTCGAGAGCATCGGCCAGCGCCGCCCGCCGCGCGTGACCGGCGAAGCCGGCAAGGCCGCCCTGGAAGTCGCGCATCGCATCTTGGCCGCGATCGGCCGGCACGCCTGGGGTAGGCGGCCCGCCGCCTGCCCCGCCTGCCCCTTCCTACCCGCCGGCCCAAAAAAACCAACCGAGGTGACGCGTGGGCTTTCTGGATTGGCTCTTTCAGCGCAGAAGCCAGGTCGAGCGCCTGCCCGACCGCATCTGGATGACGGCCGATGCCCGGCTGGCCGGCCTTGTGGCCGACGCGCGCCAGCGCCTGGCGCAAGACGCGCTGGTCATCGCAGCGGCGCACTTTCCGGCGGCCGCGCGCGCCGCCTGGGAGCGCCTCTCGGCCGAGGGCCTCGCGCCCGGCGAATTCGCACGCGGCCAAGAGCCCCATCGCCTGCTGCAAGAAGTCCAGGCCGGCAGTCAGCCGCGATTGCTCGTCGCCCTGGGCGAGGACCTAGCTGGGGACCTAGCCGGGGACCTGTCCGCCGCGACGGCCATGTCCGGCCGCGAGCGCAATGCCGCGCCGTGCGTCACGCTGCTCATGGCCGAGCGGCACCCGTGCCATTCCTACGACGAGTCGATTGCGGCGGCGCTGGACGCCTGGCCCTGCCGCTGCCGCCTGGGCTTTTACGTCTCGCTCGACGACGCCTTCATGCAGCTCTTCGCCGGCGACTGGGTGCGCCAGGTCCTTGCGCATCTGGGCATGAAAGAAGGCGAGGCCATTGAAAGCACGATGGTCAGCCGCCGGATTCTCGCGGCGCAAAAAAAGCTGGAGCAGGTCGTCGTCAACCGCACGCCGGCCGATTCGGCCGAGGAGTGGATGCGGAAAAACGCGCTGGGCGGAAAATGAGATGGCAGACGCCGAGTATCGAGCGGCTTTGGGACGGACGAGAGTCAATTCCCGCTTCTCACCCCCGGCCTCGTGCCGGGGGCTCGTTGATTGGCAGCTAGTTCGGCCGTCTCATCGCACGCGCTTCTCCACCGGCCTTGTGCCGGTGGGTCCGCGATTGAAAGCTGGACCGAGCCGAAAGTCGTTCGCTCCGCCGACGCGCTTTTCGGCGTAGGCGGGTTTTTCGGGGGGTCGGCCCCTAGCCGCCAGTCATTTAGCCACCGGCACGAGGCCGGCGGTGACTGTATCGCAAACGCCGAAGTTGTTTTTCGATCGCTCCCTACTGCCGCCGCTGACCCACCAGCACCGTCAGCGTCTGCGGCTTGCCCTCGCGCAGGATGTCGATCTTCGCCTCCGAGTCGGCCGTCGTCTGCGCCACCTTGAGCTTCAGCTCCTCCGGGTCGGCCACTTTCTGGCCGTTCCAGGCGACGATCACGTCGCCGACGGCCATCCCCGCCTCCCGCGCCGGCACGCCCACTACGCTCGCCACCAGCACGCCCTGCTGCGGGACGCTCAGTCGCTGGGCGATTTCCGGCGTGATCTCCTGCATCTCCACGCCCAGCCAGCCGCGGTCGACCCTGCCCGCCGTCCGCAGGCGGTTGTAGACGTCGCGGGCCAGGCTGCTGGGAATCGCAAACCCCACGCCCTGGTACGACTCGCCCACGATGGCGGTCGTCACGCCCACGACCTCCCCTTTCAGGTTCACGAGCGGGCCGCCGCTGTTGCCGGGGTTGACGGCCGCGTCGGTCTGCAAAAAGTCCTGGTAGGGCATGTTGTGGACCACGTTTCGCCGCCGCTTGGCGCTGACGATCCCCGCCGTCACGCTGCGGTCCAGGCCAAAGGGATTTCCGACGGCCAGCACCCAGTCGCCCACTTCCAGCTTGTCGCTGTCGCCCCAGGGCGCCGGAATGAGTCCCTCGGCGTCGACCTTCACGACGGCCAGGTCCGTCGGCGGATCGACTCCCACGACCTCCGCCTCGCTGATATTCCTGCCGTCGCTCAAGCGGACCCTGACGGCCGTGGCCCCTTCGATGACGTGGTAGTTGGTCAGGATGTAGCCTTCGGCGTCGATAATGACGCCGGAGCCTTGGCCGGTCGTCTCCATGCGCCGCTCCAGCGAGGGATGCCCCGCAAAGGGCGTCTCGCGCGTGCCGCGGGGACGAAGCGTGTCGATGTGGACCACGCTGGGCCCGACGCTCTGCGCGACCAGACGGAACGGCGAGGCGGAAATGGGCGTCGCGCCAAGCTGCTCGCGGGCGGTATCGACCTCGGCCCGCTGCTGCCCGCGCGTCCAGGCGTAGCGCACTTCTTCGACGATGCCCCCCAGGCCGTATCGCAGGCCGATCGCCAGCGAAGCAAACAGCGCCATCCACAACAGGCCGCTAACGATGCCGCGGCGGCGCGTGCGGTCGTGGATGCGCTCCGCAGCCGCCGGGGCATGCGGAACGCGCGTGGCTTGCGAAGAATCGATCTCGGGCTGGGAAGATGCGCAGGGCAGGACGTCGGGCGCGTCCCCCGGCGCGTCGAATTGCGAAGAATCGGACATGGCGGGGCTGGTAATTTCCAAGGCGTGCGAAAGGATCGGCTTCATTATAGGTACGGCAAGTGCCCTTGAGTAGTTCTTGTCGCCGAAAGTGCTGGCATGGCCATCGCGCGCCCGCGTGCCTCTTTCACGGGCCGGCGGTAGAATGATCTGCGACTACGATCCAAGTCGCCTGTCCCCGTTCCCTGCCCCCTGACGCCTGACTCCGGATTCCTGCCGTCTGACGCCTCCCGCCGGACGCAGCCGGCGGGCTTTGGGCCACGAACGACCGGCAACCGCCGGCGAGCAGCCGGCCGCCAACGCCTATCCGCCAGCCACTGAGCCGTGCTTCCATGCCCGCCCTCTACGACCAGCCCGGCATCTGCTTCGACTACCCGGAAAACTGGGACATCGAGGAATCCGAGCCGGTGGCCAAGGGCGTTTCGCAGGTGGAATATCAACAAGTGGCGGTGCAAAGCCCCGGCGGCGCCTTTTGGACGGTCTCGCGCTACGCTGGCGGGCGGGACGTGACGGAGCAGGTCAAAGCGGTCGTCAGCGCCATGCGCGAAAACTACCCCAACATGGACGTGGAGCCGATCGAGGAGACGATCGGCGGCCACGAAGTCGGCGGCTTCGAACTGACCTTTTTCTATCTCGACCTGATCAGCACGGCCCAGGTGCGGGGGGTCGTGACGCGGGACGACGCCTGGGTCATCTTCTGCCAGGCCGAGGACCGCGAGTTTGTGCAGCTTGGCGAGGTCTTCCGGGCAATCACCACGAGCCTCTTGCGGCGGCTGCAGAAGGCCCCGCTGTGAATGCTCTCCACCGGACCCCGCGTCGGTGGAAGCCCGACTGCCGGCTAACCCGCGGGGCAAACCTCTTTTGGGTTTGCGAGGCCTGGCTTCAATCTCCACCGACCCCGCGTCGAATGGCACCAGCTTTAGCACAAGGCGTTGTCGGCGTTCATGTTGGTGCTGCTATCAGTTGACTGTTTGGGAGTTCGCTTCGTTGCATCGCCGCGTTGCGTGGCTCCGTGCATTCGTGGCCCCGCAAAGTGAGGTTAACAAACGTGGCCTCTTGTGGTTGAAAGCGTTGTTCTCACAAGCACACGCCGACAACACAAGGAGGCCACGGATGGCTCAGGATAGCACGATTCCAAGTTTGGACCAACTCCGTCGTCGCTGGCAAGAGTCCGGGGGCCTCCCGTTCAGCGATTTGCTCGCGGCCGAGAAAGTGGAAAACGCCCTGGCCGACCTGGGAATCGAGTTTCGCAAGCGGATCTACACCCCCGCGGTAACG
>JACOUI010000180.1 GCA_016177915.1 Planctomycetia bacterium | reverse complement strand
CGGCAGCCCGCGCGGCCGGGCGATCTCGCGCCGGGCGTAGGCCAGCGCATCCACGTAATTGCAGACTTCGCGGACATCGTGCGGCCGGGCGGTCTTTTTCGTGGCCTCGAACGACAGCACGTCCTTGAGCGTGGCCTGTGTGCCTTCGATCTGCGAGGAGATGACGGCCTCCTTGCGGACGAAGCCGTAGAGGAACCAATCGGCGCTCGGGACCATCGCGCCGGCGGTCGCCAGGCGACTGACGGCGGCCGCCGCCTCGGCCAGCAAGGTCGTCAGGTGCGCGTCGAGGACCAGGGGTGGGTCCTTGGGCGGCAACGGAAACGGGATGAACGCGCGGACCCGTTCGTCGCCGACGGCGGTCGTTCGATACGTGCCGGTGACGCGGTTCATGGCCGGGCTGCGCAGGGAAGTTGTGGCGGAATTGCTAGTAAAGAATACTTTACTACGATTCGACGTTAGTCAAGTACACTTTACTAGCGTCCTTGCGGTTTGCCGAGTTCTTCGCCGCTTGGCGTCCAATCCGTCGCATCCCCGCCGCTCTGTCTGCATCCGCCAGCGCGATACAATGGCGTCTATGCCCGCCACCATCGCCGCCGCCGAGCACATGGTCTGCATGGAAGTCTGGGGCGGAAACCAGGCCGCCGAAAGCGGCGTCGTCATGGCCGGGCTGGATGCCTGGGTCTACAGCCGCCCCTATCAGGGCGCCGCCGGCGGCGGGGACGTGCACTACGTCTCAAGCTGCGCCACCGGCCGCATCAACCGCCTGCTCGTGGCCGACGTGAGCGGGCACGGGGCGAAGGTGGCCGACACGGCCGCCGTCCTGCGGACGCTCATGCGGCGGTACGTGAACCACATCAGCCAGGGAAAGTTCGTCGCCCGCATGAACGAGCATTTCGGCACGCTGGCCGAAAGCGGCGTGTTTGCCACGGCGGCCGTGGCCACGTTCTTCGCCCCCACGAACTACCTGTCGTTCAGCAATGCGGGGCACCCTTCGCCGCTGCTCTATCGCGCGAAACGAAAAGCGTGGTCGCTGCTCGACGAGGCGCTCGAGCGGCCGGCCGGCGACGACGACAAAGAGCTGATCGACATGCCGCTGGGCATGGTCGAAGCCAGCCGCTACGACGAGCGGCACGCCAGGCTGCGCGTCGGCGACCTCTTGCTCTTCTACACCGATTCGCTGATCGAATCGCGCCGCCAGGATGGCGAGCTACTCGGCATTCCCGGTCTCTTGGATATCGTGCGGCGGCTCGATCCGGCCGACCCGGCGGCGTTCGTTCCCGCGCTTTTGGAGACGATCGCCAAGGAGCACGAGGACAACCTGACCGAAGACGACGTGACGGTGATGCTCTTTCGGCCCAACGGCCTGGCGCCGCGCGTGCCGCTGAAGGACCGCCTGGCGGCGCCGTTTCGCTTTTTGAAGGGCCTCTTCCGCGGCCTCGCGCGCCGCGGTCAGGTCGTGCCCTGGCCGGAGTTCAGCCTGGCGAACCTGGGCGGGGCGATGTTCGACCCTTTGAGCCGGCTATGGGGCGGGGGGAAGGAGAATACGGACGAAGAAGCAAAGGAAAATGGCGGCACGCGGAAGTAAGTTCGTCGCGTGTCTTCTGCCTCCCGGTCCCGAAGGGACCACCGCTGGACAGCGCATTTCCTTCCGACCGAGGCGCAGCTACCATCGCAGGAATGAGAGGCCGCCGGCCAGCCTTCCGCCGCGACATGCCGTTGGTCCGCTTGCGGACTTTCTCAACCCGCGCAAAGTCCGGGTTTTTCTTGAGTTCTTCATTCGTTCCCAATCGATCGAGCTTAGCTTGACCCCGGAATCGCGCGACAGTCCAGGCGCAGGACACGCAAGAAAGCAAGAAAAGCTTGCAACGTGCGGTCCCTGTCACTACATTTACCCTGCGCTCATTCGCATCTCGCGCATTCTCTTCAAAACAGGGGGGTCTCATGTTCACCTGCATGCGCCCCGCGCGCTTCCGCGGGCCGGCCGGCTTCACGCTGGTCGAGTTGCTCGTCGTGATCGCCATCATCGGCATTCTGATCGGGCTCCTCTTGCCGGCCGTACAGGCGGCGCGGGAGGCGGCCCGCCGCACGGCCTGCGCGAACAACCTGCACCAGATCGCCATCGCCGCGCATTTGTACCACGACACCTACCAGGTGCTACCCTTCGGCGTGCTGCGCAATCAGCCGCCGAATTTTCCGTCCCCCGATCCCGATCCCAGGCGCCGCTACGCCCTGATGCACCAACTGTTGCCCTTCCTCGAGCAGGATGCGCTGTGGCAGCGGTGGAACCAGTTGAACTTCGGCGCGAATCAGCGCGATGAAAACGGGGTTCTCTGGGGTCCGGGGTGGGTCTTCATGCGCCAGCCGATCGGCGTTTTGCGCTGCCCGTCCAACGCCTTCAACGGCCTGACGAATCAGGCGACGAACCCGGCCAGCAGCAACCGCTGGTTCCTCACGCACTACTACGGGAACGCCGGCACGCGCAGCTATCCGCGCGGGCCCAGCGGCGGCCGGCCGACGTTGTTCAATTTCCGGGACGGGGTGTTCGACCAGTGCCGACAGTATGGAATGGGCGCGATCCTCGACGGCACCACCAATACCCTGTTCTTCGGCGAGCGCTGGTTCTACGACCCGATCTTCGACCAGTTTACGGGCGACCGAATCGCCGACTGGGGGTGGTGCTGGTTCGGCGGCGTGGGCGATGCCGGATTGGGGACCAGCGTCCCCATCAACTTCCTCCTGCCCCAGAATTTCGCCTCGCTGCCCGGCGGCACGCAGCAGTTGCTGTTTGATGACCGGATCAACGCCTACGGCAGCGGGCACCCGACCGGGGCGAATTTCGCCCTTTGCGACGCCTCCGTTCGCCTCCTCCGACAGGGGATTTCCCCGGTGACCTTCCGGGCCCTTGGGACCCGATCCAATCGGGACGTCACCCCGGACGCCTACTGATGCCCCAGGAACGACAGAGAACGAATGGCGCAGTGCGTCCCCCGCTGTGCGATTGGAGAATTCCAGCCGTCCCAACAAGTCCGCGCTTGTCGCCCCAGGAGAATTCGCATGTTCGTTCGCTGCGCTGCGGCAATGGCCCTGCTGGCCGGGCTGCCGGCCGTTGTGGGTTGCGGAAACGCGCCGGAAATGGCCTCCGTCGAAGGCACCCTCAAACTCGACGGCAAGCCGCTCGACAAGATCCAGGTGGAGTTCTGGCCCGAGAGCGACGGCCCGCGGTCGATGGGCGTGACCGACGACAAAGGCCATTTCGTCTTGACGAGCGACGACGGCAAAACGCCGGGGGCGGCGGTGGGATCGCACAAAGTGGTCCTGCGCGACGTGGGCGTCCTGGGAGACAAGTTCCTGGGGCGGGCGGGCGAGGACGTGGACATGACCGAGGGACGCACCCCGCGGCTGTCGAGCGATTATGGCGACTCGCAAAAGACGCCGCTCACCAAAGAAGTCACCTCCGGCAAGTGCGTTATTGAGTTGAATCTGACCAGCCCCACGCCCTGAACCGCGCACTCGGAACTGCGCACCCGCCGGGAACCCACCATGGCCGACAACCCCCCGGTCGCCCCGCGGATTGCGTCGCTCGACCAGTTCCGGGGCTACACGGTCCTGGGCATGTTCCTGGTCAACTTCGTCGGCTCGTACACGGCGATCAAGGCAGTTCTGCCGATCCTCTGCCACCACCACACGTATTGCAGCTATGCCGACACGATCATGCCCCAGTTCTTCCTGGCGGTGGGGTTTGCGTATCGGCTGACGTTCCTGCGGCGCCTCGCGCAGCTCGGCGAGCGGGGCGCCTACCTGCAAATCCTGAAGCGCAACTTCGGCCTGATCCTTTTGGGCTTTGTGATCCACCACCTCGACGGCAAGTTCGAGGTCTGGGCGGACTTGCAGAAGCTGGGGTTCTGGGGCTTCCTGAAGACGGGTTTTCAGCGGAACTTCTTTCAGACGCTGACGCACATCGGCGTGACGTCGCTGTGGATCATGCCGGTCATCGCCGCCAGGCCGGCGTGGCGAGTGGCCTATGCCGTCCTTTCCGCGGTGCTGTTTCACCTGCTGTCGAGGCACGGCTACTACGAGTGGGTGCTCGCGCGGCCGGGCATCGACGGCGGGCCGCTGGGCTTTTTGACCTGGACGATTCCGATGATCGTCGGCACGCTGGCCTGCGACGCGATGGCGGACGGGAAAAGGCCCGTCGGGCGACTCTTGGCCGGCGGCGTGCTATTGATGTTGCTCGCCTACGGCCTGGCGTGCCTGAATCACGTCACGCCGCCCAATAGCCTCTCCGCCGCGGCCGGCTGGAAGGCATGGCTGGTCGAGCCGCCGTTCGTGGCGCCCTCGCTGCCGGTCGACATCTGGACGATGAGCCAGCGCGCCGGCAGCGTGACCTACCTGACGTTCGGGGCCGGCTTCTCGCTGGCGCTGTACGCCCTGTTCGTCGCGGCCTGCGACCTTCCCCCCCTTCCGAAGGGGGGGCAGGGGGGGTTCCTGCAGCTTGGCCCGCTCCGCGTCGGCATCTTCCGCACCCTGGGCACCAACGCGCTTGCCGGGTACGTGATCCACGAGCTCGTGAACGACGCCGTAGAACCCTTCGTCCCCAAGGACAGCCCGCTCTGGTACGTGTTTGCCGGCTTTGGCGTGTCGCTTTTGATTTGCTACGCTTTTCTGCGGTACCTGGAGAAGCAGCGGCTGTTTTTTCGATTGTGATGCCGGCGACGCTGCCCAGAATGGCGCTTCATGGCAGCGGCGCGTGGATTTTGGTGCAAATTGCGTCGCGGATTCTGGCGATCATCGCGAGGGTGACAACATGCATTTCGCGGCGATCTTTTTCTTCGCCCTCCTCGCCGCCGACCCCGCCAACTCGGCCGAATCGCCCCGGCACGAGGCCGAGCTGGTTTTCCCCCTCCACGACAAGCACAACCACGCCCCGGGCATCGTCGAGCTGCCCGGCGGCGATTTGCTCGTCTCGTGGTATCGCGGGTCCGGCGAACGCAGCGCCGACGACGTGGCCGTCTACGGGGCGCGACGGAAGAAAGGCGAGGCCATGTGGAGCGAGCCGTTCCTGATGGCCGACAGGAAGGGCTTCCCCGATTGCAACACCTGCATGATGATCGACTCCCGCGGGCGACTGTGGCTCTTTTGGCCGACGATCCTGGCCAACACCTGGGAATCGTGCCTGACGAATTTCAAAGTTTCTGCCGACTACTCCGGCCCGGGCGCGCCAAAGTGGGATCGCGAAGGGATCATTTTGCTCAAGCCCGACGACTTCCGCGACGAGGCCCTCAAGTTGCTCGACGAGCGGCTGGCCGCCCTGCCGCAGCCGATCGGAAAGGAGCTGCAAGCGCAGATCGACGGCCTCAAGGCGAAGCTCGGCGACAAGCTCTTTCAGCGCCTGGGCTGGCAGCCGCGCTGCAAGCCGACGGTGCTGCCCGGCGGCCGGATCCTGCTGCCGCTCTACAGCGACACGTTTTCGATCTCGATCATGGCCACGAGCGACGACGGCGGCGATTCGTGGCGGGCCAGCAAGCCGCTGATCGGCTTCGGCAACATTCAGCCGGCGGTGCTGCGGCGGGACGACGGCACGCTCGTGGCCTACATGCGCGAGAACGGCCCCCGCGACCGCATCCGCGTCTCCGAGTCGAAGGACGACGGGATCACTTGGGGCCCGGTGGGCGAGACGGAGCTAGCGAATCCCGGCAGCGGCCTCGATGGCGTGCGGCTGGCCGGCGGCCAGTGGCTGCTTGTCTACAACGACACGACGAGCGGCCGCGCGAGCCTGGCGGTTTCGCTTTCCGACGACGAGGGGCGCACCTGGAAATGGACGCGGCATTTGGAGAAGCAGGCGACGGGCAGTTACCACTACCCGGCGGTGATCCAGGGCCGGGAAGGCACGATCCACATCGTCTACAGCTATTTTGTGGCCGGCGGGAAGAGCATGAAGCACGCGGCGTTCAACGCGCCGTGGGTGAAGGCGGGAGATTGACTGCATCTGGCCCCCCCGCGGCCTCGTGCCGTAAGAGCGAAAGATGTGGTGGCTCGTCGCCTAGCCCGCCAACCTGCTTCACCGGCTGGGCAAGCCGGCCGGGGTCGTGCGCGGGCGTGATCGACGGGGAGAGCATGGTCACTCAGCATCGAGATGGGCATTCGAGTTACGACGCCCGGCGCGGCGTCCTGGCCAAAAGCGCCTCGATCGCCCGCAGGATCGTTTCCGGCTCGGCCATCCTTCCTGCGCCCACCTGCCGGCAGCTCAGCCAGCCCTCCTGCGGCTCGACGAAATGGAAACCGTCGGCCCGCAGCCGCTCGACGTTTCGCTGCACGGCCGGCTTGGCCCACATCTGGCTGTTCATGGCCGGAGCCAAAAGCACCGGGCCCTCAAAGCACAAGAGCGCGGTGCTCAAGAGGTCGTCGGCCGCGCCCGTGGCGGCCTTGGCCAGAAAGCTCGCCGTCGCGGGCGCCACGCACAACAGCTCCGCCCGCTGCGCCAGCTCGATATGCGCCCCCAGCGGGTGCGCGTCGTCGAAGACCGCGCTGGCCACCGGGCGGCCGGAGAGGGCGGCGAACGTGGCCGGGCCGACAAACTGTTGTGCCTTTTCCGTCATCACGACGGAGACGCGCGCCCCGGCCTGGACCAACTGGCTGACGAGCGCCGCCGTCTTGAACGCGGCGATTCCGCCCGTGACGCCGATCAGGATTTCGCGATCGCGCATTGGTAGGGTGGGCATTGCCCACCATGCGTAGGTTCCCGCCCACCGACCTCGCCTGGGGGCTCGCTGCGCGAGACCCCAGCCACGGCAAGGTGATTACAGCGCGCTCAGGTCCAGCTCCGGCGGCCCGCCGACCGGCTGCCCGTCCGAGGTCCGCCGCACGTTCGACTCGGCGTCCAGGTAGATCTTGTCCTGGATAATCTCCTGGAGCGCGATCTCCATCTTGTCGTGCGTGTCGACGTTCACGAGCGGGCGCGCGCCGCCGTTGAGCATTACCAGGCGCTTCTGGATCAAAGTCGAGAGCTTGAACCGCCCCCCCACCTTGTTCACGATCTGCTCTTCCTTCAGGGCCTCTAGCATTTCCCCTCCAACTCGTTCAAGATCTTTCGGATCGCTTCCACGGCGCCGTCCACGCGGTCCGTGTCGTTGATCACCTGGTACTGGTAACTGTTCGCCTTCTCCAGCTCGCGCCGGGCCGTATCCAGACGGCCCTTGATGGCGCTCTCGCCCTCCGTTTTTCGCCCCCGCAGCCGCCGCTCCAACTCCTCCATCGAGCGGGGACGGACGAAGATCGTGACGGCGTCGGGATAGTGCTTCAGCACCGTCTCCGCCCCGCGCACGTCAATCTCCAAAACTACCCACTTCCCCGCCTCCAGGCTAGGGGCCACCTCCGAGCGCAGCGTGCCGTACCAGATGCCCGGGTAGACCTCGCAGGCTTCCAGGAACTCGCCGGCGTGCAGCTTGCGGCGGAATTCCTCGCGCGACAGGAAGTGATAGCTCAGGCCGTTCAGCTCCCCCTCGCGCGGCGCGCGCGTCGTGGCCGACACCGACATCGTCAGCCGATCTTTCTCCAGCTCCATCAGCCGGTCGGCGATGGTCGTCTTGCCCGAACCTGACGGCCCGGAAATGACAATCAGCTTGCCTGGATGGGACATAAATGGCGCGCCCGCGGGCAGTCTTCGCCCGGCCGCGGCCGGCGATTTTTCCGGCGCGGCGTTCCCCTGTTTCGGCCCGTCAGTTCGCCCCCTGCTCGGCCAGCAGGCGGGCGTAGTCGGCCGTGATGGCGAGGACTTCCTCGACGTAGAAAGTGCGCTTGATGCCGGGCGCCTTGGGCGTCGGCTCCTCGAGCGGGTCCTTCATGTCGCTATCGCCGCGCTGCTCCATGAATTTCTTTTCATTGAGCGAGATGGGCTTCTGCTTCGACTCCTCGTAGCGCGCCACGTCGGCAACGACCTTCTGGAAGTCCTTCGAGGCGTTCAAGCGGTTCCCCGATTCCTGCCGCAGCTTCTCGACGATCGCCGGCGAGACGTTGTGCAGCTTTTTGAACTCGACGGCCGCCACGCGGTCGAACTTGAGGGCGTAGTCGAGGTCGGCCTCGCCGATGTCCAGGTGCGTATAGATCGACGGCAGCTCGACGTCGGCCAGCACGCCCCGCTCCTGCGTGCTGTCGCCGCTGGGGCGATAGAACTGCTGGATTGTGAGCTTCAAGGCCCCGAACTTCTGGAACTGCAGGACGCTCGTCAGGTCCAGGAGAGTTTGCACCGTCCCCTTGCCGTGGGTCGTCTTGTCGCCCACGACGACGCCCCGGCCGTAGTCCTGGATCGCTCCGGCGAAGATTTCGCTGGCGCTGGCGCTCAGCTTGCTGGTCACGACCACGAGCGGCCCTTCCCAGGCCGTGCCGCGCTCCTCGTCGTCGTACGGACGGACCTGCCCGTCAAAGTCCTTCACCTGCACGACCGGGCCCTCGTCGATGAACAGGCCGGTGCAGTTGATCGCCTCCGACAGCGAGCCGCCGCCGTTCTCCCGCAGGTCCAGAACCACGGCATCCACCGCGTTCGTTCGGAATTCGTCGAGGATCTTCCGCACGTCGCGGGTGGTGCTCTTGAAATCGGGCTTGCCCTCGCGGGCGCCTTGCAGGTCCATGTAGAAGCTCGGCAGCTCGATAAAGCCGACCTGGTAGGCCGAGCCGTCGGCCTTCTTGCCGATTTCGAACACTTCGCCGTGCGCTTCGGCGTCCGTCAACTCCACGCGGTCGCGCGTGATCTTGTAGATCTTCACTTCCTGGGTGCCGTTGGGAGTGACCTTCAGCCGCACGGTCGTGCCCGGCTTGCCGCGGATCATCATCACGATGTCGTTGAGCCGCAGGTCGACCACCTCGACGAACTCGCCGTCCTCCCCTTGGGCGACGGCCGAAATCTTGTCGCCGGTCTTCAGCTCGCCCGCCTTGTCGGCCGGGCCGCCCCGCACGACTTCGGCCACCTTGGCCGTGCCGTCGTCGTCCGCTTGCAGCTTCGCGCCGATCCCGCCGTCGAGCTGCAAGCGCATCTGGATCATGAAGTTGTCGTACTGGGACGGCGACATGTAGGTCGTGTGCGGGTCGTAGGCCGTCGTCAGCGACGAGAGGTACATTTCCAGCAGCTCGTCGGCCGTGACCTGGTGCCAGCGCTTGGCGATCAGGTTGTGATACCGCTTGCGCACCCAGTTGCGCGCGTCCTCGAGGCTCTTCCCTTCGGCCTTCTGCGACAAAAGGTCCAGCTTCACGCGCTTCCGCCACAGCTCGCGGACCTCGTCGGCGCTCGCCGCATACGCAGCCTTGCGGCGGTCGACCTGAAATTCCTCGTCGATCGTGAAGTCCTGCGGCCCGTCAAGAAACTCGTCGACCAGCTTCACGCGCTCGTCGAGCCGCTGCAGGAACCGCTTGTAAACGTCGTAGGCAAACGCGATATCGCCCTTGCGGACCATGTCGTCGAGCTGCTTGCTCTTCCCCGAAAACTCGTCGATGTCCGCCTTGGTGAAGTACGTCTTGTTGGGGTCGAGCGTCTTGAAGAACAACTCGAACCCGCGCTGGGAGATTTCGTCGTCCAGCGGGTGGCGCGAGAGGTGCTTGCTGCGAAGCTGCATCGTCACGATGTAGGCGATCGAGCTGTCCTCGGCCCGCGGGGCGTCCAGGTCGGCCACTAGCGGCCTTCCCCATGCCAGCACCACCAGGAGCGAAACGCCCAGGGTCAGAAAGCGCAGCCGACCTGTCTTTTTCAACATCGTGCCACCCATCAACTTGTGAGCGGTGAGAGTTTAAGGCTCGCAATGAACGGCGAAGGCCGGCCTAAGTGCCGGCATTCTAATGAGTTGTCGTAATCCTACGGCGGTTTCCGGCACAAAGCAATATCACCGTTACGGCGCGGTGACAGGGCAAATTGCGGTCGCCTGGCGAACCGGCGCATTCTGGTCAATTCTGCGTTTCGTCCGGAAATCGTTTCCCTACGCCGTGGAGCCGGCACACATCCAGCAGGGCCTCCGCCAGAAGTTCGTGCGGCCCCAAGGGTTCGGCCACCCGCCAGGTCCTGGAAACGATTTCCCGTCCTCGCGCGCTACTTTGTTTTTCGGCCGATCGCCGCACTTCCTGGCGAATCGTTTCCAGCACTTCGCCCGCAAACAGCAAATGCGGCTGCACGACCACACGCCGCCACGGCCGTTTGGAAACGGTTTCCAGCGCCTCTTGCAAGCTGGGCCTGGCTTTGGCCACAAAGCCGATTTCCACGGGAATCTCAGTGTGCCGGGCGTGTCGGAGGCGGGCGAAGCGGGCCAATTCGGCCACGGCCGATTCGTCGCTGCTGCCGCGCCCGACGAGCAAAATGCCCGTGGGAAGTAACCCCGATTCCCCCTTCAAGTCCCCCTCCCACTGCTCCCTCCCCCCTTTGCGGGGGAGGGTTGGGGTGGGGGG
>JACOUI010000179.1 GCA_016177915.1 Planctomycetia bacterium | reverse complement strand
GGCCTTGTGCCGGTGGATTCGCGATTGAAAGCTGGACCGACCGGACGGCCAGTCGCCAGTCGTTCGCTCCGCCGACGCGCTTTTCGGTGGAGGAGGGTTTTTCGGGGGGTCGGGCCCTAGCTGCCAGTCATTTACCCACCGGCACGAGGCCGGCGGTGACTGTATCCTAAACGCCGAAGTTGTTTTTCGTTCGCTCCTTAGCAGCGGCCGAAGAACAACTTCCCGAATGGTCGCCTTTCGCTCCGCGAAAGGACGCTCTTTCGCGGAGCGAAAGGCGACATTCGTTCGACCCTTAGCCGTCCGCGAGTCCGGCCCGTCTTGAGGGTCTCGTCAGGGTTCCGGGGGCCGGTGGCAAACATCATGTGGCAGAATCCAAAGGACACGGCCGGGTGGATCGTCCTGGCGGCTAGCGCCGGCACTGGGATCGGCTTGGTTTCGCGGCGCAGTCGCTGGGGCCCTAGGGTGCCACGCCCTGAGCGCGCTGGCCAGTGCATCAGCGCCAGTCCCTCACGTGACCATTGTTGTGGCGATCACGCTCGAACCAGCGAGCGAAGGGCGTGCCCGGCGCGCGACTCATTCCGCCCCCCGCGCACGCCCTTCGCAAGTGGCGCTGCGCAGCTCGATTTGGCCATGTGCGTCGCCCGGCGACAGCCTCCCTGATCGCAACCACGCTCAGGGCGTGCCACCCAATGCCGACGTGTGGCATAACCATAGACCCGATAAAGCTTTACAGCGTTTTCGTTTTAGCAGATTCCACGTCAGGAATGCGTATCCAGTGGCCTATAAGTCGATGAACGGGGACACCCACGCCTGTCTGCCGACAGGCAGGCCCGCCAGGAGGTTTCTCATGCGGTTCTCGACGCTGTTGTGCTGCGGTGTGCTGATCGCTCTCATGGCGGGCGATGCGTCGGCCGGGTTTGTAACGGCGTTCACCGGCAACACGCAAATGTCGGAGAGCGCCAACAGCGACGGCATCGTGAACTTCGCCGTCTACGACAACACGGACGGTGGGGACTGGACGACAGAGATTCCTTCATTGGGAGCAGTCAGCACGATTACCAGCGGCGGGGCGATCGACACGACTGCGAAGTTTGTGTTCTTCTATCAGGTCGTGAACACGGACCCCAACACGGGCGGCACCGACCCGGATCTCGCGACCTTCAAGATCGCTAGTAACGGCGTGGCGTACAGCTCTGCCGGCTTCCTGAGCGACAAAGTGTTCTTCGATGGGACTGCCAACGTGGGGCCGAGCGGAAACTTGTTCCTTGGAACGGAGGGGACTCCTCACAAGACTGACGACGTAGTTGACGGTGCCCCTTCAGAGAGCGGTGTGGCGGCCCCAACGTTTGCGACACTCGCCGCCGCAGTGAACCCAGAGCAAGTCATCGGCGGACTTGGCGGCGTCGGAGGCTTTGCCACGCTTCAATGGGGTGCCTTTGGGGAGGGTGTGATCGGCACGGGCGCCTTTTCGTCCGTCGTGTTTCTAACCTCAAATAACCCACCGGTCGGCTACGGCCGCGGCAACATCCGTGACGGAGATCCCGCTTCCGACGGCGACATTCCCGTGCATGCTCCCGAGCCGGGTTCTCTGCTCGTTTGGGCTGGTGTCCTTGGAATTGGGGCAGTGCTCGTCTTGCGGCGGCGGAAGACTCCGGCAGCCAAAGCCGTCAGTTCGTAGTGCTCCGATTCATCGGGGCCGCCGAGCGACCGCATGAATGCGGTCACTACGAACCTCACCGACCGAGCAGCTTCCGCGAAAGTTCAAGTGCCCGGCGGCGCAATTGTTCAACCCGGTCGAGGGCGTCTTCCACGGCCTTTTGGTTGTGGCCCGCGGCAAACATCTCCCGCGTCACGCGTTCGTGCGCGTCGTTCCAATCGACCCACGCCTGCAGCGCTTCGCGCCACGGGGTCTCTCCGTTAGCTTGGCTCGTCACGGCATCGTCCTGGACGTGACGGCAATGTTGGGCCAACTCGGCCACAGCCGTACGTGCTTGCACAGCTTCCCCGCAATCGTGTGGGAGTGATCGTTGGTTCCCGCCTGCCCTGCCGTCATTATACCGCTGTGGACGGCAATCGGCAGGCCAGTTTGGGGCCATCGTGAAGCGACGGCACTTATCGGAGCCGGTAGCGCGGCACTACGGCGGCCTGTGCCTCTTCGTTTGCCGCCGGCATCTCCGGGAAATGGAGTCGGCTGCCAGCGGGCACGTTCAGACGCTGATTCAGGCGCGGGCCCGGAGCCGGCCGGAAAATGCCCCGCCGTTTCGCCGACGTTTGGCTGCCTGCGTCTTCAGGCCTCGGGGCCGGCAGTGCCGAATCCTCGTTGGATGGGTAACTTTCGGGGGACGGCGGCGGCGGCGCTACGGCGGTCTCCGCGTCTTCGTTTTCCGCCGGCGTCTCCTGGAAACGGCCTTGGCTAGCAGCGGGCACGATCAGGCGCTGTGTCAGGCGCGGCACCGGAGGCGGCTTGAAAATGCCCCGCGGTTTCACCGAAGTTTGGCTGCCTGCGTCTTCAGGCCCCGGGACCGACAGTAGTGCCGAATCCTCGTTGGATGGGTAACTTTCGGGGGACGGCGGCGGCGGCGCTACGGCGGTTTCCGCGTCTTCGTCTTCCGCCGGCGTCTCCAGGTAACGGCTTTGGCTAACAGAGGGCACGGTCGGGCGCTGTGTCAGGCGCGGCACCGGAGGCGGCATGAAAATGCCCCTCCGTTTTACCGAAGATTGGCGACCGGCCTCTTCCGGCAGCGGGACCGGCAGTAGTTCTGAATCCTCGTCCCAACGGTAACTTTCGGGGGGCGGACAAGGCGGACACTCCGCCGGCCATCGTTGCCAGCATGTTGGGTAGTAGCCAAAGCAGGGCCCGGCTGGGAAGCACTTCTGCTTGTAAATGCGCTGCGGTGAGCCGTTGCCGTCATCGGCGATGAGCGTGCAAAGCTGAGGACAGGTGCAAAGAGCCAGTCCGACCACAACGCGAAAAGCGCCGTTCATCTGGATGGCCCCCGATTGACTCGAAACAGACGGCTTGATAATGCACAAGACGCACAAAATGCGCAGCGTCTAGCCTAGTGTTGTACATCGGTCAAACCGGGTAAACCGCATTACGAGACGGGGCCAAGCCCTAAAATCCGGTAGAACCGATGCCAACGGCACCCTGGTGGAAGAAGCGAATACGGCTTACGGTCGTCGTTCCAAGCAGCGTGAATCCCATCATCCGCTCGATCGGCGAAATCGCCTTGGCCACAAAGCTGTCGATTGCCACGAGCCGATCTTCGGCGATGAAGATTCGGTCTCCCGGCAGGACCTGGTAATTGGTCTCGGTCGCCCCGGTCTGAACAATGGAATCCCAATCAACGGTGAGGAGCTGGGCGGCTGGGCTTCCCGGCGGCGCCGGCCGCGCAATCCAGATTTGCTTGGACGAATGAGGCTGAAGTCCCTCGACGTGTGAAATGGCGTCGAGCACAGTTTCGTTGCCGGTCACGGGCAGGCGATAGACGGCATCGCCGAATCCCGCCCCCTGCGTGACGATGTAATAGACCTTGCTGTTGTAGCCTGCCACGTCGACAGCGACGACCGGGTCCTCGAGGTATCGCGCCAAATGAGCTTCGATCGCCATTTTGGCCTGTAATTTGGTTAGGCCTACCACGTACACATTCCCGTAAACCCCCAGCGAGATCGTGCCATCGGGGCCGACGAGGTGTTCGCCCGCGATCTGCTGCTGGGCGGCGGATTGCGCCAAAGTGACCGTCACGATGGGCGCCTCGAGGTAGGTCCGCAGGTGCGCGTTCAGCGCCTGCGCGGCTTCCGCGAGCGTCAAACCGCCCAGGCGAACGGAGCCGTAGGGAGCGCCCAAATTGACGGTTCCGCCCGGTTCAACGGAGTAGGCGCCAAAAATCGGAAACTCAGCCAGCGTGCCCTTCACCGCGATGAACACCTGGTCAAGGCTTTGGATTCGATACGGCGGGCGTGGCACGACCTTGATCGCATCCACGACGAGAATGTCCGGCGGTTCGATCGTATACTCGGGCAGCGACACCTTCCTGAGCTCCGCGGGGGCGTCCGCGGGCGGAAGCAAGGCCTTGACGTGGTCGCTGTCCCTGTGGAACACCGCGCAGCCGCATGCAGAGAGGCAGAGCACTGCCAGCACGCAAAGCCGTTTCGAGACGGTGAAGCGCCCAGGAGACCGCATGACGCCGGACCTCATGGATTCTAACGATTGTATCGGGCGGGGTAGGTATCGGCTATGACGGACGGCTTCGATAGGAAATCACTTCGTACTGGCACGAGTTCATTTGAAACCTCGCGGGAGTTCCAGCCGGCAATTTGGGAAAGCTATCGGCGAATGCAACGTTGCGCGCGGCGACACGGACAATTGCGATTTGTCGATTCCCTGGCACGATCTGCATGCGATGACAGTCCGACTGACTTGCAGCTTCTGCTGCCTCGGCAGCTCGCACTGGAGTGAACGATGTACTTGGTGTTTGATCTTGGCGGCACAAAGATGCGAATGGCGTTCTCCCCCGACGGGGAGAATCTCGAGCAGCCAAGCGTTTTCTCAACTCCGGCGGATTTCAAGGACGGGATGGCTGCCTTTGCGACCAAGGCACATGAACTCGCGAGGGGACGGCCAATCAGGGCTGTCGCCGGCAGCGTTGTCGGCGTCCTTGACCCAGATCACTCGATGGTGCTCGTTGGTCCGAACGTGCCGGGCTGGTGCAATCAACCGCTGAAGGCCGAAGTGCAGGGCGCCTGCGGCACGCCGCAGGTTTTTCTTGAAAACGATACGACGATGGCTGGCTTGGGCGAAGTCACGAGGGGAGCGGGGCGAGGGCATTCCATCGTCGCTTACATTACCGTCAGTACGGGGATTGGCGGCAAGCGGTTTGTGAACCGCAAACCAGAGCCCTCCGCATTCGGTTTTGAGCCTGGCCACCACATTGTTCAAGTTGACGGGGTCGAGTGCACCTGCGGCATGAAGGGCCACCTCGAGGGCTACGCATCCGGCAACGGCCTTAGGAAGCGATACGGCAAAGCTCCGGAGCACATCGACGACGTGCGGGTGTGGGAGGAAGTGACGACGTACCTCGCTGCCGGGCTAATTAACGTCACAGTTTTCTGGTCCCCAGACGCCATTGTGCTGGGTGGCTCGATGATGCAAAGGATCCCGCTTGACCGACTTGCCGCGCGGATGCAGCAGCTCGGCACGATCTTCGGCAGGATTCCCGAACTCAAGTCTGCGCAACTCGGAGATGCAGGTGGATTAGTCGGTGCGCTGGCTTATCTTGCGGCCTTGGAGAACGGCTCGCCGTGGCACGACAAGGCAAAGTGACGTTAGCTCTGCTAGCCGAGACACGACTGCTAGCCGGCTTTTGTCGTGCGGGATTCTGCAGTGAGCGGGGCAGATTTGACGAAGAAACTCTGCGATCCCTTCAAGGCCGCGTTCCTTTTCGCCAAGGACCCAATCATCCCTCGGGATGACACCGAGAGCAGTTCTGTCGCTTCGTTGGTGCTTGCTTCTTGTCGCCGGGCGCAAACGTGGTAGAATCCGGCGAAGCCCTTTGAAGGACCCCCTACGAGGTGCGTCACATGCTGTCAGGTAAGAAGCTCGCGCTCGTGCTTCTGGTGGTGATCGCTGGACTCGGGTCGACTGACGCGGCTCTGGCCCAGGGTGGCCGTTCAAGGTACGAGCCGCCGCGCCGGCCGCCGGTCAGCCCCTATCTGAATCTGCTGCGGTCTAACGAGGACCCAGCCGTTAACTATTATGCGCTGGTTCGCCCCGAGATCGAGCTGCGCAAGAGCATCGAACGGCAGGCGCGCGAAATCCACGATCTGCAGCGTTTTGGCGGCGCCGCGCCGGGTGGCGCCAGGGTGCTCACAACCGGGCATGAGAGCTACTTTCTGAACTTGCGGTCGTACTTCGGCAGCGTCAGCGGGGCCGCCGGCGGACGGACAATTGGCGTCACGTCTCGCTCGCGCGGGCGTTAAGGGGCTGTGGGCACTGTCAAGCCGCGGTCATGGCATGCGCGTTCCGGCAGGCTTGTTCATCGATGGCCGATCCCGCACGCGGCTTTGATCGCAGCGCTGGGCAAGGCCGCGGGTCGGGAGCCCAAGATGAAGCCCCAATCGCCCCCTCCCCCCCGGCGAACTCGTCGAAACCTTCGCCGACATTTCGAAGGCCCGCAGCAAACTGGGTTACGCTCCGAAGTTCTCCATCGCTCCATTCGGCCGGTCGTGACTTGGCGCGCCGTTAGCTCGCAAATGTGGGAATCCAAGTGGCAAGGTGCAAGCGAACGGAAGACTTGGAAGTTTATCACAAGCGGCCAGACGGCGACAACGGCCTCGACAACGCAGAGGTACTGTGTCCACCGTGTCACGAGGCGGCGCCGACTTTTATTCGAACGGACACAACCCCGCCCTCCTTTGACGATGACACAAAGGCAACCGCGCTGGCGCGCGCTCGTTACCAATGCGAGTGCTTTCGAGGCTGCGGCTGCCATGATTGACGCCTGCCGGAAGTTCCGACAATCGCCCCCCTTGGCCGGCCGCAATCCATGATTCCTTGCCGGCGGCGCGGCGAGCCGGCGCGCTCAAAGCAACCGTTTACCGCAGAACGAACTCCCTGGAATGCAAATGGGAACGGCACTGGTCACCGGCGGCGCAGGCTTTGTCGGCTCGCACGTTGTCGACGCGCTCATCGAGCGCGGCGACCGCGTGCGCGTGCTGGATAACCTCTGCACCGGCAGCCTCAATAACCTCGCCCACGTCCGCGACCGCGACCGCATCGAGTTCGTCCAGGGCGACGTGGCGGATGCGGCCGTGGTCGGGCGGGCGATGAAGGGCGTCGAAGTCGTCTTTCATCAGGCCGCCCTGGCGTCGGTCCCGCGGAGCATCGAGACGCCGCTCGAGACACACCGCGCCTGTGCGACCGGCACTCTCGTCCTCCTCGACGAGGCGCGTAAAGCCGGCGTCAAGCGCGTCGTCTACGCCGCCTCCAGCAGCGCCTACGGCGACAGCAAGAATCCCGCCAAGCGCGAAACCGACACCCCCCGCCCGATTTCACCCTACGGGGCCGCCAAATTGGCTGGCGAGTTCTATTGCCAGGCCTTCGCCGCGTCGATGGGGATCGAATCGGTTTGCCTGCGCTACTTCAACGTCTTCGGCCCGCGGCAGGACCCGGGCAGCCCCTACTCGGCCGTAATCCCGCTCTTCATCAGCGCCGCGCTCGCCGGGCGGCGGCCGAAGATCTTTGGCGACGGCAAACAGTCGCGCGATTTCACTTACGTGGCCAACGTCGTGCAGGCGAACCTGCTGGCGGCGAGCGCCCCCAACGTTTCCGGCCAGGTCTTCAACGTGGCCGGCGGCAAGGCGACGTCGCTCTTGGAGTTGATCGTACAGCTCAAGAAACTTTTGGGATCCAAGGTCGAGCCGGAATTCCTGCCGCCCCGGCCAGGCGACATCCGCGAAAGCCTGGCCGACATCTCCAAGGCCCGCCGCGCCCTGGGCTACGAGCCGCAGGTCGATTTCGAATCGGGGCTGCGCCTGTCGATCGACTACTATCGGCGCATGGCGGAGCGAAAGGGGCAAGGGACTGTGGCCACCCGCGCGTAAAAACGATTTTAGATATTGGATTGGCTGACTTTGTCGGTCTAGGTCTCGGACGGTCTCGCCCGGCTCGTTGGCTTTGGCCAGGTCCTCGCCTGCGAGGTTCTCGACCGCCGAGTCGCGGAAGATCTTGGGCTTCCCGTCCTGGTCGCCGGCGAGCCGCTCGGAAAGGTGCGAGACCAGCCGCGACAGCTCGTCGATGAACGTCTCTTCGGCCAGCCGCACGGCCTCGTCGAACCGTGCCGCATGGTGGGACGTGCGGCAACGCGCAGGCCGCCCCGCGGCATCGCCAGGCCGCTTTTTCTGGCGTTCCGCCGTGAAAGCCCGTATACTTTACGTATCCCTGGGGGCCTCGTTTCCGCCGGGGCCGGGACACTTGCTGCGAGGTGCGCCATGTCGCGCTTTGGCAAAACGGCGGTCGTTGCGGCCGGGCTCTTGGCGATGCTCGTTCTCGGGACCGAGCCCGCCGCGGCCGACGACGTGATTCTGCGCCTCGTGACCGGCGGGCAGATGCGCGGCGAGCTTATTCCTGTCGATGCGACGGGCGCCGACCGCAAGGAGCGGGAAAAGGAGTACGTCCTCAAGACCCCCTTCGGCGCAAAGGTCACGATCGCCAAGGACCAAGTCCAGGAGATCGTGAAGATCGCCGCCCGGCAGACGGAATACGAGCGTATCCGCCCCACGTTCCCCGACACCGTCGAGGGCCAGTTGGCCCTGGCCGATTGGTGCCACGAAAACCAGATGCGGACGGAGCGGAACGACCACCTGCGGCGCGTGATTGAAATCGACCCCAATCACCTCCAGGCCCGCACCCTGCTGGGCTATCAGAAGCGCGGCGGCGAGTGGACCACGCGCGACGAGCTGATGGAGCAGCGGGGCTACGTGAAAACGCCCGGCGGCTGGGCCTTGCCCGAGGAAGTCGTGCTCCGCGAGGAGCGGCGCTTGACCGACTTGGTCGAAAGGCAATGGATCAGAAACCTCAACCAGTGGCGGGGCTGGCTGATGGACGAAAAGGTCGAACGGCGCCGCCAGGGCCGGGAGAACATCGAGGGCATCAAAGACCCGCTGGCCTTGCGCGGCATCGAGCGCTACCTCGACCCGAAGGAGGAGAAGTTCGCCGAGGTGCGGATGATGTTTCTGGGGCCGCTCGTGGCCATCAACAACGGGACGGCGCGGCGGCTCTTGGTCGAGCTGTCGCTTTTAGACCCGGACGAGGACGTGCGCATCGAGAGCCTGAAACGGATCGGCAAGATCGCGGCCCCGGACATCACGCGAATGTACGTCTCCTACCTCAAGAGCCCCAGCAACGACGTGGTGAACCGGGCCGGGGTGGCGCTGGCGTTCCTCGACGACAAGACGGCGGTGGCGCCGCTGATCGACGCACTGGTCACCGTTCATGTCGAAGTCAAGCAGAGCGGCGGTGCGGACACGTACCGCGCCACTTTCTCGACCGACGGGAAAGGGGGTTTCCCGGGCCTTTCCGCCGGCGGATCGGCCACGAAGAAGGTGCTGAACGTCAGCAACGGCGGCGTGCGGGACGCGCTGGTCCAGCTCACGGGCGCGGACTTCGGCTTTAACAGGGACCAGTGGCGGTCGTGGTACAACGCGCAGAAGCGCTCGGGCGGGATCGACACGCGGCGGGATTAGGGCAGTGGCTGGTGGCTCGTGGTTAGTTGCCAGTGATGTTCCTCTCCCCGATCGCCTCTAGCCTCCATCCTCCCGCATGCCCACCGCCGCCATCATCGGGGCCAGCGCCGACCGGACCAAGTTCGGAAACAAGTCGGTCCGGGCGCACTTGAGCCAGGGCTACGAGGTGTTTCCCGTCAACCCCAAGGGCGGGGTGATCGAGGGCCTGGCCGTCTACAAGTCGCTGCGCGACGTGCCCCAGCGGCCGCTCGATCGCGTGAGCCTGTACGTTCCGCCGGCCGTCGGCGTGTCGCTTCTCAAAGAGATCGCCGAGGTCGGTTGCAAGGAGTTGTGGCTCAATCCCGGCAGCGAGAGCGATGAGCTGGTGGAGAAGGCCGAGGCGCTGGGCCTGAATGCGATCGTGGCGTGCAGCATCGTGTCGCTGGGGGTCTCGCCGGAGGAGTGAGCGCTTGGGCGGGTGGCACGCCCTGAAAGGGCGTGCCAATGCGCGCCATGTTGCGAGCCGCTGCCTTTGGATCCAGTCCGCGCGCCGAAGCAAGCCAAAACCTGCCACGCCCTTTCAGGGCGTGCCACCCTTGGAACAACACCGCGCGGCGATTTCCTTGGCGGCGATGGCCGCCGCCGCGATGCCTAGCGCCAGCGCCGCGCCCCAGTTGGGAAAGTAGAGCAGCACGCCTGCCAGCACCGGCAGAACCAGCGTGTACAGGCGTTCCGCCGGCGTGCCAGCGATGCCAATGGCGTGCGGTGCCCACCCTACGGCAGGCGGGCCGCCTGCCCTACGCGGTTACTTGCTGGCCTGCGCCGGGGCGGCCGGCTCGGGGGGCTTGGGCGGCTCGAAGGTGCGCAGCGGCTGCGCATTCTGACCGTTCCAGACCCGCAGCACGCTGTCCTGCCCCCCGGCCACGACCACGTTGCCGTCGGGCGTGACGTCGGCGAAGTAGACGAAGTCGCCCGAGCCGCCGTAGGCGCGGACGTTGCCGCCGTCGTTGGCCCGCCGGCGGTGGACGTTGCGGTCGCCGCAGGCCGCCACGAACTCCGGCGAGATGCCCACGAAGCGGATCGACGTGAGCTGCTTGCCGAATCCCTGGATGGTGCGGGCCTGCTCGCCGGTCTCGTAGTTCCAGACCTTGACGACCGAGTCGGCCCCGCAGCTTGCCAGGAGCTTGCCGTCGTACATCCAGGAGACGCCCAGCACGTGGTGCGTGTGGCCCTCGAACGATTTTTGCAGCTTACCTTCGGCCACGTCGAAGACCTTGACGAACTTGTCGGCGGCGCACGAGGCCAACAGCTTCCCGTCGTAGGAGAATTCCAGGCCGAAGACCGTGTCGCTGTGGGCGTCCTTCAACTCGCGGACGAGGGCGCCGTCGGCGACATTGAAGATCTTCACTTCGCCGCTCCGCGACGGCTCGCCGCCGCCCGTGGCCAAGAGCGTCCCTTCGCGATTGAAATCGAGCGCAATCACCCGGTCGACGAAGCCGCCGGCGATCGTCCGCTCGAGCACCCATTCGGGCGAGGTGTTCCAGACGACGGCGTGGTTGTCGGCCGCGCCCGAGGCGATCGCGCGCTCCGAGACGTAGGCCACGGCCTGGACCGGCTGGGCCTGGTCGAAGACGGCCAGCGCCTGGCCGTTTGCCGTGCTGTAGGTATGGACGAGCTTGTCGTCGCCGCCGGCGGCCAGCTCGAGATTGTCAGGGGAGAAGGCGACGACCTTGAGCGGCGTCTCGCTGGCGGTAGCCGTCTTCTGCGATTCCTCGAGGGCCGTCTTGAGGCGGTTCTGCTCGGCCTCGGTGGTCTTTTGCCCAGCGTCGAGCGTGGGGACGAGGTCGGTCGCGCGTTTGGAATCTGCGGCTGCCTGGTCGGAAACTCGCTTGGCGTTCATGTGGGGCGTCGTGGCGTCCGCGACGGCCTTGTCGGCGTCGGCCAGCGGCTTGTCGGTGGCCTTCACCTTGGCGTCTGACTCGCCGACGACCTTGTTGGACTCCGCCAGGGCCTTGTCGGCCTCTTCCTTGGCCTTCTTGAGCCCCTCGTTGTTGGCGTCAGCGTCGAGGGCGGTTTTGGCCTTCGCGGCCGCCTCGGTCGCGGCGGCGGCCTTGGTCTTCGCCTCGGCCAGGGCCTTTTCCAGGCCGTTGCGCTCGGTCTTCACCTTCGCCAGGGCGTCCTTCTTTTCATTCAGCGTTTTCTCGGCGGCGGCCAGCGCCTCGGCGGCCTTCTTGGCCGCCTCATCCTTGGCCATGGCGTCCTTCTTGCCGTTGTCCTGGGCGGTCTTGGCGGCGGCGGCCAGGTTGTCGGCCGCGGACTTTTCCATCGTCAGCTTCGCCACGAGGCCCTGCGCGCGGACGTCGCCCTTCATCTCGGCCACTTGCTGGTTGTTGCCGGCGTTCCACAGGCGCACGAGATTCCCGCCAGCCGCGGCGATCTGCTGGGCATCGGGCCGCACGGCCACGCTCGTGACCGGGGCGCCGTGATTGAGCGTTCGGGTCTGCTGGCCGTTGGTCGTTTCCCACGTGCGCACCGTCTGGTCCGCGCTGCCCGAGAGAATCTGCGTGGGGGCGTTGAGAATCGTGTCGAGCGCCGTCACAACGCCGCCGTGGCCGGGAATCTCCCGCACCAGAAGCGTCTGCCAGCGGCGGACTGACTTGTCGGCGGAGGATGAGACGAGCGACGGCGCAGCCTCGCCCGTCGCGGCAAGCTGATCGACCGAAGCCGCGTGCTCGAGGAACGCCTGTTCCATAAGGCCGCTGGCGGCGCTGAATACGAGCACCTGCCCGCCGGCTGAGCCGCCGGCGACGCGCGCGCTGTCGAGAGTGAACGCGACGCTGCGGACGGGCTGATCGAACCCAGCGAACTGGGGCTTGGCGTGCGGCTGGCCGTTGCCCGCGTTCCACAAGCGCACTTCCTTGTTCTCGCCGGCGCTGGCCAGGAGCTGGCCGCTTTGGGACAGGGCGAGGTCGTTGACCTGGGCCGTGTGGTTGGCGGTGAACTTCGCCTGCGCGTTGTTCGTGGCAAAGCCCAGGACCAGGCCGTCGTGGCCGGCGCTATAGAGCGTGTTGCCGTCGGCGGCGTAGATGAGCTTGACGACTTTCTTGTTGTGGCCGGCGGGCGACAGCTCGCGGCGGAGAGTATGAAACACGATCGACTTGTCGGCCGCGCCGACGAGCACGGTGTTGGCGGCCGGGCCGTAAGCCGCAAACGTCATCCCGGCCGGGCCGGGCACGATCTCCAGCAGCTTGCCGCTGGCCACGTCGTGAACGAAGGCCAGGTTGTCGGCCGAGCCGGAGACGAGCCGCGCGTTGTCGGCCGAGAAGGTCAGTGACGAGACGGGATTGTTGTGGCCGGCCAGCGTCTTCACGGCCGCACCATCGCCGACCTGATAGAGCTTGATCGACTTGTCGGCCGCGCCGGCGGCGATGAACTTGTTGTCGCGGCTGACGGCCAGGCTCGTGGCCACCGCGCCGAGGCCGATCGCGCGAATCTGCGCGCCGTCGGCCGGGTTCCACTGCCGCACCGTCTGGTCGGCCGAGGCCGAGACGACCTGCGCGTTGTCGGGCGTGAAGGCGACGGCGACGATCGCCCCGCCGTGCCCGGCGAAATTCTTCAGTTCCATGCCGTCGGCGGCGTTCCAGAGTTTCAGGGCGTTGTCGGCGGCGCCGGAGGCGGCCTGCGTGCCGTTGGAATTGAGGGCGACGGCCGTCACGGTCTGCGCGTGGCCGGCGTACTTGGCCAGCTCCTTGCCGTCGGCCAGGTTCCAGACGCGAGCGGTCTTGTCGCCCGAGCCGGTGACGACCTTTTGGCTGTCGCCGCTAAAGCCGATGGCCGTGACGGGTCCCTCGTGACCGGCGAGCGGGCGGACGATGTTGCCGGAGGCGATTTCATAGACGAGCGCGACGTGCTTGCCATCGGCCATGCCCGGGACGGCCAGGTACTTGCCGTCGGGGCTGACGGCGGCAAAGGCGGGCGGAGCGCCGTTGTCGCCGTTGAACTTCCGCGGAGCGGCGGCGTCGAGCTTCCAGATCGCGATGTCGCCCTCGCCGCTGGCCGAGGCGGCCTGGGCGCCGCTTTGGTGAATGGCGACGGCGTCGACCGGCGCAAGCCCGGCGGGCAAGACCAGGAGCGCCTGGTCGGCGTTGGGGTCCCAAACGCGAATCGTCTTGTCGGCCGAGCCGCTGATGAGGCGGTTATTGGCCGCGCTGAAGGTGAGGCTGGTGATCGGGCCGCCGTGGCCGGCCAGCGTGCGCGTCACGTTGCCGGACGCCGAATCCACGAGCACGATCTTGCCGTCCGCCGAACCAAAGGCGAGGAGCTTCTTGTCCGGGCTGGCGGCCAGGGCCGTCGGGGGCTGCGGGACGTTGGCGATCGCGGCCGCGGGCGCCGGCGTCGTCCAGAGGCGGATCAGG
Source organism: Planctomycetia bacterium (assembly GCA_016177915.1). GTDB lineage: Bacteria > Planctomycetota > Planctomycetia > Pirellulales > S012-138 > JACOUI01. Next base: position 5,272 of record JACOUI010000179.1, on the reverse strand, counting down.
TTGTCGCCGCCGCCCGTGGCGATTTGTGCGCCGGTGGCGACGAGCGTGAGCGCGGCGACCGGCTGCGGCGTGTCGAGCCGGCCGGCCAGGGCGCCGTCGGCCACGTTCCACACCCGCACCGATTTGTCGGCCGAGCCGGAGACGAGCTTCTGGTTGTCGGCCGTGAAGCGCAGCGCCGTGATGGCGCCCGCGTGGCCCGTGAGCGCCTTGTGTTCCTTGCCCGCCGCCAGGTCGAAGATGCGGATCACGTTGCCGGCCCCGCCGACGGCCAGCCACTTGCGGTCGGGGCTGACGGCCACGACGGACGTTCCCTCGGCCGAGGCAAAATCCGCCGCGCGGACGTTCGTGGGCTGCTTCCAGATTTTCACTTCCTGGTACGCGCCCGAGGCCAGGCGCAGGCCGTCGTCGGAAAACGCCAGCGACTGCACGAGATCGAGGTGCGCTACGCCGGGGTTCTTGTAAACGCCCCCCTTGAGCAACTCCGGATCGGTCACCCGCCCGATTTCGCGGCCCGTGGGAATGTGGTAGATGAAGATCTGGTTGGCGCGGCCACAGGCGGCGTACTGGCCGTCGCGGCTGACGGCCACGGCGAAGATCGGATTCACGCCCGACGGCAGGGCCTGCCAGACGACGGGAATGCTGTTGGCGGAGACGGTGCCCGTCGCGCCCTCCATGATCCACAGCTTGATGAGCCCCAATTCCTCGGAGGTGAGCCGCTTGGCGTTCACCTTGTTGTCGGCCGGGGGCATGTACGGCTCGTCGGACTGGCTGGCCGAAGCCAAAAGCGGGCTTTTCGCCGGGTCCTTGGGGACGACGACGGGCCCGCTGACGCCCCCCTTGGCGATCGTCTGCGGCGTCTCGAGCACCAGCTCGTTTTCCGCGGCGGAACCGCTGTGGCACGAAAGGCAGTTGCGCTTAAAGATCGGCAGGATTTCCTTCTCGAAATCGACGGGGCCGTTGTGCTTGACGTCGGCGATGGGCATTGGCTGCGGCTTGGCTTGGGCCCGCGCCGAATGAGCGAAGGCAAGCGAAGCGCAGACAGCCACGACCGCCGCCATCAGCCCACGAACCGTTTTCCGATCTGTCATGGTCCCACCTGACGGAAATCAAGTTCCGCATGCGCCATCGGCAATTCGTTCACTCCGCACTCCAAACTCCACACTCCGAACTCCATTACTCGACCTTCAGGCTCAACGGCTGCGTGACCTGGAGGTTCTGGTTGTTGAACCGGGCCGTGGCGCGAACGGTGAGGGCGTGCGTCCCCTGCGTCGCGTTGGCGGCGGCCTCGATCGTCACCTTGGCCTCGTTCTTGTCTTTTTCCACGTTGACGTTGGTGACCTTAAGTCCCTGCACACCACTGGGCACCTGCACCTCGATCTGCACCTGCTCGGCGTAGCTGTAGAGCCGCGCGATGGCGATCGGGACCTCGATCTTCTGGCCCTGCTTGAGGGCGCCCGGCGCCTGCGGCGCGGCCAGCGTGATCGGGGCCTCGGTGATCTTGATCGTGATCGTGGAGGAGGGCCGGAAGACCTGGATGTTCTGCTGGTTGGCGGCCTGCTTGGCGGCGTTGGTGCGCTGGGTGGCGGCCTGCTTTTCGGCGTCGGCGGCCTTCTGCACGTTGGCCATGTCGGCGGCGACTTTGTCAGCGGCGATTTTGGCGGCGTCGGCGGTCTTGACCTTTTCGACCGCGTCGGCGGCGGCCTTGTCGGCGGCGACCTTTTCCGCGTCGGCCGTCTTGACCTTTTCGGCGGCGTCCGCCGCGGCCTTGTCGGCGGCGACCTTGGCGGCGTCGGCGGCCTTGGCCTTTTCGGCGGCGTCGGCAGCGGCCTTGTCGGCGGCGACCTTGGCGGCATCGGCTGTCTTGACCTTCTCTACGGCGTCGGCGGCGGCCTTGGCCGTGTCGGCGGCCTCCTTCTCGGCGGCGGCCTTGGCATCTTGCAGCGCTTTGTTTTCTTTGTCCTTGTCGAGGGCCTCCTGCGCGGCCTTGAGCTTGTCGGCCGCGACCTTCGCCTTTTCGGCGGCTTCCGCAGACGCCTTGTCCGCGGCGGTCTTCGCGTCCGCAGCAGCCTTGGCCTTCGTCGTAGCGTCGGCCGCAGCCTTGTCGGCGGCGGTTTTAGCGTCGGCGGCAGCCTTGGCCTTGGCGACGGCGTCGGCGGACGCCTTATCCGCAGCGGCCTTGGCATCGGCGGCTGTCTTGGCCTTGGCCGCGGCGTCGGCGGACGCCTTGTCGGCGGCGGCCTTGGCGTCGGTCGCGGTTTTGGCGTCGGCTGCGGCCTTGTCGGCCGCCGTCTTGGCGTCGGCCGCGATCTTCTCGATCTCCTTCTGATACTGTTCGGCCGCTTCGGCCAGGTCGGCGTTCTTGCGGTAGGGGACCTGCGTCTGCGCGAGCAGATAGAACGTGTACGTGCCGACCGGCGCGTTGCCGGGGATGTTCAGTTGCAGCTTGCCGTCCACCTGATCGCCGTTGAGGTTGATGTTCGGCACCTGCACGTTGGGCGGCTGGCCCACGGGCTGCAATGCGACGTTCCCCTTGAAGTTGTCGCGGCGGGCCATCTTGACGGGAACTTCGATCGTCCCGGCACGGGACATCTCGAACGTCTTGGCTTCCACGCTCACGGCGAACAGCTCCTTCTCCTTGTCGCTGACGGCCAGCGGAATTCCGCCCGACAGCCGGGCCCGGGGCGACTGGTTCTGCTGCGACAGGAAGCTCACCTGCCCGCCGCGGGCGATTCGGGCGACCTCGGCGCCGTTGATCTGCGCCTTGCCGACGATCTTCAGCGTGCCCGCAAAAGCCGGGGCGTCCTCCGCGGCCGCGAGCACGAGCGGGGCGCTGTTCATGTTCGGTCCGATCACGGCGCTGGGGCAGGCGACGCCCGGCGGCAGGCCTTCGGCCGCAAGCTGCACTTCGCCGGTGAAGCCGTCGCGCCGCAAGACGTAGACGTCGAGGATCTCCGTGCCGCCGCGCCGTAGGAGCGGGCTCCACGGGCCGGACTGCTGCTGGACGTTGGGGAACCGCGAGACGGCCACCAGCCGGAAGTCCGGCGCCGGCGGACGGACGGCCAGGCGGTAGACGTAGCGCGGGTCGCCGCGGTTGTAGAGGTCGCGGATGATGAGGCGATAGGTCCCGTCGGCGGGGACGGCGAACTGAAACGCCCCGTCGTCGGACTGGGTGTTGAAGGAGACGCCGCCGACGTTGGGGAAGGCGTCGTCGGTGGCGGTGATGTCGGCGGTCTGCTCCTCGCCCTTTTCGTTCTTCGTCACGCGCTGCAGCAGGAAATACGGATCGGCCGGCGAGCCGAGCCGTTGCGAGCAAAGCTCGACCACGAACTGCTGGCCCGTCTTGGCCTCGAAATCGAAGTAGTCGACGTCGCGGTAGGACTGGAACTGCCCGGCCACCTCGCCGGGGACGGCGATCTTCTGCGCCGCACCGGGCGCGTTGTTCGGCTCGGTCTCGACGACGGCCGGGGCCGTGGCGAAGCCGATCAGCACGGCGTTCGAGGCGCCCGTCGGGCCTTGCAGGCGGTACTCGAAGCCGTCGATCCAGGCTTCCTTGGAGCCGATCGAGATGCCCGGCGGGACGACGTCGGTGGCGGCCGGAACGTCGATCTGCACGGCGAGCTTTTGCAATTCCTTGCCGTCGAGCTTGACTCCGGCGGGCTGGCCGCCTGGCAGGTTCCGGCCGTAGAGCGTGAAGGCGCCCTTCGTGCCCGGCACGCCCGCGGGCGGCAACACGTAGTCGACGTGGGGCCGCGTGGAAACACAGAGGCGATAGAAATAGTCGCCTCCGCCGCCGTAGACGAAGTCGTAGAGCTTGACGACGTAGGCGCCGTCGACGGGGGCCGTGAAGTCGATCACCGGGTCGAGTCCCACGCAATTGCGGTTCGATTCGAGCTGCCGGCCCGTGGAATCCAGGAGCACGAGCGTGGCGTCCATCCGCGAGTCGAGCCGCTCGGCGTAGCACTCGACGACGATCCGCTGGCCGGCCTTGAGCGCGACCTTGAAGAAATCAAGGTCGGCCCCGCCGTTCGCCAGGCCGCTGGCGATCGACTCCAGCGGAACTTCCTGGGCCGTCTCCAGACTGTTGTTGGCTTCCTTCTCCGCGACTTCATTGAGGTCGGAGACCTGGAAATAACGGGAACTGGAAATGCCGAACTTGCTGACGGCGCGGGCCTCGTATTTGCCCGGCGGGACGTCGCCGGCCACGGTGACCGTGAAGACGTTCGGAACGGGCTGCGGGCCTTTCTCGAACGCGTTGGGATCGCGCATTTTCTGTGCCGCCTTGATGCCCCCGTGCGTGAAGAGGAGCTGGCTGGCCAGGTCCAGATCTTGGCCCGCGATCGTGACCTCCACCGTCGTGCCGGCCTTGGCGCCCGGGGGCGAGAGACTGCTTAAGCGGGCGGTGGGAAGCTGGGCAAACGAGGCGCTTGATCCCAAAAACACCACTGCGGTCGCGGAAAGAATCGACAGGACTTTTCGCAGCGCCATCGATCGGGTCATGACCCAGGCTCCTTGGTCGTGCGGCAGGGCTCAAGTCTGGCGGGACGCCGGGCCGCGCTTGGCGGCTGCCCGGCGTGGGCACGCGCTCGTCTTTCGCAAGCGCGTGAAGGCTGGCGGGATGCGTGTTCAACCGTTCGTCGCGGCCGTGGCGGCCAACTCCCAATATAGTCAGCCGTTGGAGTCCCGGCTTTAGCCGGTTTTGCTTTTTCCAAGTTGGCGTCCCGCCCTTAGGCGTTTTTTTTGGATCCCAAAGGCGCCGCCTGAAGGCGGGACTCCAACGCTAGTGGTTGAACAGGAACTCCTTCGTGTTGATCAGCGCCCAGAGGATGTCCTCGTAGGCGATCTGCTTCTGGTCCTTGTGCTTCTCGATATGGGCCAGCGCGATGGCCATCTCCTTTTCGACCGGCTGGCGCGAGAAGCAGCGCAGGTACAGCTCGCGGATTTTCGCCTGGTCGTCGCGCGTCGTGTCGGCCGTCAGCGTTCGCGGCCGGCTGCCGCCGCCAGCGATCTTGTTCTGGATGTCCGACGAGTTGAGCAGGTGCAGGCTCTGGGCCAGGTTGGCCTCGGCCGAGCGCTCGCACTCGCAGGCGCTCTCGCCCTGCGGCCGACCGAAGACCGTCAGGAAGTAGGTCATCGCGCCGTTGTCCGGAAGCTGTACGGCGCGCGTGCCGCCGGGCAGGCCGTTGAAGCCGGTCGTGGTCGCCGTCACCTGGTCGATCGCGTCCAAGAGCACCTCGGCGTTTAGCCTCTTGGGATAGTATCTCGAGAAGTTCTG
>JACOUI010000178.1 GCA_016177915.1 Planctomycetia bacterium | reverse complement strand
TCGAACAAACGTACCCCGAGATTCGGAACGATCCTCTCGTTCTGCCGTTCTTGCTGTTCTATCTCCGTCGTGAGGGAATCACTACGCTGTTGGTTGCGACGGACTCATCCCCCGGAGAACCTGCTCCCGATTCTCCCACACTGGTACTGCGCCAGTTGACGCCGCATCACATTTACACATGGCACGTTCCATTCTTCGGGCGATCGCGCGTGGCGATCACCGTCAGCCCGCCGATTCCCAGCGACCGCCGCGCGCTAGTTCGTGAGCTTCGTTCGTTGAGTGATGTTCTACGTTCGCAGGCGTCGCCCACAACGGACGTGCCACAGCCGCACGGCAGCGGAAACGCCGCACCGAGTCAAGACGAAAGCAACGAAGCGGACAAGAACCTAGAAGAAAGGAAAGGCCGCGAATGCCTCGTCGTGGACCCTCGTTTCGAACTGTATCAGGGACTAGAGACAGGGAAACCCTCGTTTGTACAGTTGCGGGTTCACTTGTACGCCGAAACGGAGCATTATAACGAGTACATCGACGAAGTAAACAACCTGTTCAGCAGGTGGATCTTTGGGCACGAAGGTGAGCACATCGTTATTGCAGAGCCTGTGGATCGTTATGATGGCCTACGTGACTTCAGCCATCTGCAAGGCGGAATCCGCGTCGACTACACGCTTGTCTTTCAAGTCGATGAGTTTTGGGCAGAAAACAACCCGATGCAGCTTCTCAACCAATACCCGTACCTTTGGGCCGAAACCGTCGACAAACACGGAAAGCAGGCGATCGTCGAGGACCCGTTCGGCGTTTTTCAGCCGACGCAGTATTACAATCGGAAAAAGCTTGGTGGCATGACGAAGGGGATCGAACGATTCAGGTTCTTCCATGTGGACGGTCACGACTATGAACGGTATCCTCACAGGCTTCGTGTTGACAAAGTACCCTACCTCTGGGATTTCGGTTTCCTCCTGTGCGACAAGGAAGCCTGGGAATCGGCCTCGACTCGTGACGTTCCTACGGGGCGAACACTGAAGGTGGGCGACGTCTGGAGGTCGGTGCAACTAGATACGAAGGAGTCGCGGACGTGGCGAGACTTCTTGGCGGCCTGCAAGGTGGTGGCTGAAGTCGCTAACGCACCGTATGCGTTTGATGTTTCGATGGTCGCTACCGAGACGTTCTCATGTTTGGTGCTTGAGATGTGGGCTTCCGAGATTGCCGCAAAGGTCGGTTGTGAGGAGGCAAAGAAGATCTTTCCGCCGAATCGTGACGCAAATTTTGCCGATGGACTCCTCAAACTGTTGAAAGACCATCGGTTCCGGCTGTTCAAAGCGTGGCTCCTTCTTGCGGATGTTTTTCAACCCAATCAGTGTTTCGCCAAAGACAACGTTTTCCAAAGTCGCACTGTCCACAAGTCGGCGATCGCCGCGCGGCATTGGTACTCAACCGCCACGGCCGTGGTTCGCTCAGAGAAGGAAGGGCGGATTTGGATCCCGTGCCGGTTGCCCGGCACCCATTCCGTGCGAGGCGATTGGTTTCTTGCCATTGCGTCAGGCAGTCGATCGCCACGGTTGGGGCAGCTCGCCATTGATCTCCTATGCACACGACGGGCCAACATCGTGCGAATGCAGAGCGGGCTGGGCTTACCCGTGCGAGACTGGAAGGAATCCGGGGCGCAAGAACTCTGGACCCCGTTTTGTAAGCAGGGGAAAACGCCGGGAATGCCGCAGGCGCGTCTGAACTTCAACGACTTGAAGAAACTTGGTGCTTCGGATGCAGTCGACGGTGGGTTCAGTTGGCTTTGGCGAACGCTACTGAAGGGGTATGACCGGCACGCTAGGACTTGGCAGCGCTGGCTCGCGTCCATCATTGCAGAAATGCGCGATGCGCTAAGAGCGGCAGGGGTTCAACGGTACGACCAGCTAAAGGAGCCGTCCGACGCGTCCGGAGACCGCGAGTGGCATGAGTTCAGAAAGCGTTGTGAATGGCTTGTTCAATCCTTGGAGCGCGCCACACTCGAATGCGATCCGGGTCACGAAACGTCGGATCGCACGTAGAGGCGACGGCTGATGCCGAGCGGCCGATTCTACAGCGAGGCACCGTATCAAGCTCACGTTAACTGCGGCGAGACTACTTTTGCGAGCCCGATGTGTGAATCGACCGCCGTCCCCGGCGAATTGTGCCCGCGGCGCAGGTAGGCCAGCGCGAGCGGCGCTCCGAGCCGCGGCGAAAACGCCGCCGAAGTGACGTGGCCCACGGCTTTGCCGGCGACGAAAAGTTCGAGGCCCGCCGCCGGGATCTCCTGCCCGGTGAAGCGCACGCCGCACAGCGTCTGATTCACGTGGCCCAAGGCGTCGATCCGCGCGACCGTCTCCTGCCCCAGGTAGCAGCCCTTGGTGAAGCTGATCGCGCGGGCGTCGCGCGCCAGCTCCTGCGGAAAGTTCTTGTCCGAGAGATCGCGCCCGAAAATGGGCGTGCCCGACTCGATCCGCGCCATTTCGAGCGCCGCCTGTCCGCACGCGCGGAACCCCGCGGCGACTAGCGCATCCCAAAGCGCTGGTAGCACGTCGCGGGCGGCGACCAGCGTGAAGCACTCGCCGGAGAGAAAGCCCGAGCGACGCAGCCAGACGGACGTTCCGGCGACTGTAGTTGGGACGTTCGACAGCGAGTCGCCACCCCCCCGTGCCCCCCCTTCGGAAGGGGGGGACGTTGAACCCCCGCGTGCGCTCCCTTCGGAAAGGGGGGACAATGCGGCCGTCCCGCACAGTTGTTCCAGCAGCTTCGCCGCCGACGGGCCCGCCACGAGCACCTGGCACCACTCGCGCGTGCGGTCGTGGAACGTCACCTTCTCGCGAATCTGATAGCGCTCCATGTGCGGCAAGAGCGCGGCGGCCTGGCCTGGTGCGGTTTCCAGCGCCAGCGAAAAATCGCCGCAGAAGACTTCGACAAACCCGACCGTCCTGCCCTGGACGTTGGTGATGAACGCCCCGCAGCCCTGGCCGGGCGCGAGCCGCTTGATGTCGTTCGTGCAAAGGTTGTGCAGGAACGCGGCCCGGTCGTCGCCCACTAGCTCGATGTGGGTGCGGTCGGAAAAATCGACGACGCCAGCGCCTTGCGTGAGCGCATCGTACTCGGCCCGCTCGTCGCCGTACGAGACGACGGCGCGGCGGCCAGCCAGCTCGCCGACAACGGCGCCTTGGGGCTGAAAGACAGGGGATACGGATTCACCGCTCATGGTGCAATCTTAGGGTCGAACGAAGAATAAATGTCGTCTTTCGCTCCGCGAAAGGCGACGATAGCTCGCCGTTCGTTTTCACTGCGCCGCGTACGTCGGCGGCTGGCCGTTCAGTTCGTTCAGCGCGTTGAGCGCCGCGTGTTGCTCGGCCTCCTTCTTGTTGCGGCCCCAGGCGGGCGAGAACCTCTTGCCGCCCAGATGGGCCGAAACGAGGAAACACTTGCTGTGGTCGGGTCCTTTTTCATCGAGCAGCGCGTAGGTCGGCGTGGCGCTATATTCCTTCTGCCCGATCTGCTGGAGCAGCGACTTGTAGTTCGCGCCGTGGCTGCCTTCGACGGTCGAATCGACGACGGGCCGCACGTGCCGCAGGATGAAGTCCCGCGCCGCCACGAGGCCGCCGTCGAGATAAATCGCCGCCACGAGCGACTCGAACACGCCGGCCATGAGCGAGACGGGCAGCCGCGCCGCGCCGGACATTCCCTTGCCGACGACGATGAATTCCTCCAGCGCCAGCGCGCGGCTGATGGCGGCGCAGGTCTGGCGGCTGACGACGACCGACTTGACCTTCGTCAGCTCGCCTTCCTCGTACTTTTCGAACGTCTGGTAGAGCAGCTCGCAAACGACCAGCCCCAGGATCGCGTCGCCCAAAAACTCCAGCCGCTCGTTGGAGTCCAGGCGGTGGGCCGCGCCCGAGGCGTGCGTCAGCGCCGCCTTCAAGAGCGCGCGGTCCTTGAAGGCGTAGCCCAGACGCTCCTGGCAGCGGCCCAGCGCGTCGTCTTTGGGCGAGATCTGGACTTGACTTTCCGCGGGCATTTTTTCTCCGCCGGCGCCCTCTGGAAGGCTACAGCGCCCAAGGGAAGGCTGTCAACGAAGGGGTCGATGCTGGCATGCCGACGCTCTTGACGGGCTGTGGCAAGCACGGAGAGCGCGCCACTTTGACACAACTTCGTCCGTCGGAGGCGGCGCGGCTGGGAAACTGGGGAGTTGAGATAAAGGAGGATGGAACGGCCAGCGAGAGGTGCGTGTGGGATGCCCGCTCGATCTTGTTCCTTCGGCCGCGCCAAGAGGATCGGCACAGAATCCGGAAATCTGCTTGACAAGCGAACGCGCGCCCTTAGATTCAAAGTGCTTTCCGAGGTGTCGGTTCCTTTCCACGACCGGCGTTTGATCTTTCGCCGCGGAGGGCACACGCTCTTGGTTTGGCCACGGCCGGACGCGATCGGCGAGGAGACGTTTGAATTCTTCGTGCATTTCAGGGGCGAATTGGCCGACGGTCGTGCGTTGCCCGAAACGCCGTTTCGCGTTTCCGGGCGCTCGGTTCCCGACGTTGCGGCGCAGCCGACATTGACGAATCTTGGCCGCATTAGCCTTGGAACTGTTTGGAGCGCAGAAGTAGATTTGTCCTCGCGCACCGGGCGCGAATTCGAAGTGCGTGACGTTGTTGCGCCCCCCGGCGTACGCGTGGCGCCCGCCGAGGCAGCGCTGCCAGAACATCGCAAGTACAAGCTCTCTGGAACCGTTGAACAAGACGGATTTCAGTTGCATCGTTTGACGTTTAAGACGTTGACCGACGGCGACGATTCCGAGCGCGAGGTGAGGTTCACCGTGCTGACTCATTCGGGACGCGACCATGTTCAGCCTTAAACAAATCGGCTTGTTGTGTTGCGTTGCTGCGATGTGCGGTAGCGCCGGCGCGCAGGTCGCCACGGAGGAGATCCTCTCGGCGTGGCGGAAAAAACAGGCGGAGGTGAGGACGCTGAAGGCGACATGGACGGTGGCCGAACATCACGAGCCTGGCAGCTCGGCCGGCCGAAATCGGGCGATGGCCGACGGCAAGCCGTTTCCGCCGGAGGCCATCGACACAACGCGCGAAGGGGCGTTTTTCCTGGACGGCGACAAGTGGCGCTGGCAGACCGAGGGCCCAACGTGGGTCAACCGCGTGGAGCGGGTCATTCCGCAGTCCGATGTTTCCATGTTCGACGGAAAGGACTTTCGAACCTTCAATGGCATCGACTGGCCCGACCCAGATTTTGCACACCCCTTGGGCTGGATCTATCTGCCGGAGTTAGCGCATAGAGTGGCGTCGATGCCGCAAATCGCCCCTGTGGCGCTGTTGTATCGTCCCTTCAATGCCGGCTACGGATTATTCGATCCCGAGCAATGGTCGGTGTCGGACACGGCGCAGCCGGAGCGCCTCGGCGACCTCGACTGTCTTTCCTTGACGTTTACGAACAAACGAAATCCTCGCGGCGTGAGGCGGTGCTGGGTGTCGCCGGCGATGGACTACGCTGTCGTGCGCTACGAGCCCGCTCGCACGACTCAGGTCGAGATCGAGTACCAGCGACTCAATGGGCGCGTTGTCCCGAAATCGTGGCGGGGCACGCAGATGTTCCGCGATGGCGCGACGCTCATGGCGAGCTATGTCTTTACGGTTAAGAGTTGGAACGAGAACGTTTCAATGCCGGAAGGAACTTTCACGCTGCCGTTTCCGCCGGGCACCATGGTGCTCGATGGGCGACCTCCGGCAGAGCCAAGGCCGATGTACCTTGTGCGCAGCGACGGCACCTGGCGGGAGATCTCGCAAGCGGAGCGATTGGCGGGGCTGACGTACTCCCAAGTTGCCACCACGGACACCGGCGAACCACTGAGGCCGCCGGGCCAACGCAAGAGCGGCTCGACTTGGTTTGCTGCTCTCACGATCGTCACCGCAGTGCTTCTTTCGGTCGCGTTCTACTTTTGGAGGGTGAGACGCGCGCGAAGTCCACCGTCATAGTGCCGACGGCGATTCCTCGTGGAGTCTTTCGACAACGAACGGTCGAGTGCAACACGACATCGGAGGGCGTTCCATGATTACGATGATTCGGTGGCTGCTGGTCGCGATCGCGGCGTCTCTGGCGTTGACGATGGACGGGAGTTTCACCAGCGCCGCTTGTGCGCCTACCTGTTGGGGTCCTGAATGTTTTTTGCGGAACGGGAACAGCTGTTGGTGGGATCCGCTGGGCTGCAAAAACGAGTGGATCCACGACAACGACTTCGGGACCATTGCCTGCGGCATGCCGTCCAACCACAATTGGTATTTGTTTGCCACCTGCGACGCCGGCCCTTGCGCCGGGCAGCAGAATCCCGAGCCCGCCTACGCCTGCGACACTGATGGAATGTCGTGTCCTCCGATCACCCGGGCTTGCTACCCAATCTGCTCGCTGACGGGCTGCACCGGCCACTAAGGTCGCGCCGCCAGGTTGTGCTTGAGGAAGGCTGCATGGCGCATCCTCTGGTGCTCCGATGAGGACGCGACAAGGACCGTTCGGCGCCAGCTCTCGCGCGCGGTTCGTAGACGCGGCTTTGACGGGCTTGCTTGTCTACTGTCTGAGCTTGTGCATTGTCGCTGTCGGCGTTTCGATGGGCGCGGCCAACTTGCGCGGCGCAAGTTACGATGTCCTACAGCGTGACCTGCTCGGGCGATGTGCGAATCTCAACGGTCAGATGTACGTAGGAATCGCGGACAGCGGGTACCAATATCGCCGCGGCGAGTACACGAACCTTGCATTCTTCCCAGCATACCCACTAGCGGGCCGCGTGCTCGCCCAGTCCACCGCCTTGCGGACCGACGCCGCGCTCGTAGTGCTTTCTCATTTCTGCCTTGCGGCCGCACTCTTCATGTTGGCGCTTTACGCCCGAGTTCGCAGGCCCAACGAGTCGCTCGATCTTGCCGATTACGCCGTTCTCGCGATGGGACTTTTGCCCACGACCGTTTTCTTCCGCATGGCGTATAGTGAAGCACTGTTTCTCTCCCTAGCAGTCGTCGCGCTGTACGCGATTGAGCGAAAATGGAACTTGCTGATTCTCGCAGCCATCGTGGGACTTGCGACGGCCGCTCGTCCCGTCGGAGTCGCCCTCGTTGCGCCCTTCGCCCTCTATGCGTGGCGCCGGTTCATCCCTCCGCCGCCTACGGACACGATCGATACATCGATGCACGATCCAACCACGGATTGCGCTTCTGCGCGACCGACCCCACGTCTAGTTGGCGCGTGCGCCGTGGCAGGGCTGGTCGTCATCGCGATGTGGGGTCTCCTTGCGTTCACAAGCTACTGCCAGGTCCAATTCGACGACCCCCTGGCCTACGCCAAAGCCCAAGCGGCCTGGCGCCTGCGCGAGGGCGAACCGTTGACACTCGGACGCAAGGCGCTCGGCCTTGCTATCCTTGAGCCCATCTGGTCCGTCTACGTTCCCGGCCGCGCGGAGTATTGGCAGCGCTACGATCCGCAATGCCCGGCAGTGCTCAGCTTGCAATTCGCCAACCCGATCTACTTCGTCGGCACGGCGCTTTTGATCGTGCTGGGCTGGCGGAAAAAGCTGCTCAACTCGTACGAATTGCTCACGGCCGCAGGTTTGCTGCTGATCCCGTACGTCACCAAGAGCTACGACAACGCCATGGCCGGCTTCGGACGCTTCGCGGCGGTGGCCGTGCCCGTGTATCCGGTCATGGGCTGGCTCTTGATGCGGATGCCGCCGGCGCTGCGGTGCGGGCTCTTGGCGATTTGCGGATTCCTGCTCGGAGTCTACTCGGCCCTGTTTGCGGCTGGGTACCGGTTCCTGTAGCGGGCCGCGGCCGAAACTCTCTGTGCGGCGCGCGCGCAGCTTTTACGTCCCGAATTCCGGACGGCGGCGGCGGAGCTGGCCTTGCAGGCGCTGCACGATGGAGCTGTGCATCTGGCTTACGCGGCTCTCGGAGAGGTCCAGCGTCGCCCCGATCTCCTTCATCGTCAGCTCTTCGTAGTAGTAGAGGATGATGATCAGGCGCTCGTTCCGCGACAGGCCCTTGGTGACCAATCGCATGAGGTCTTTCTTCTGGATGCGGCGGGTCGGGTCCTCGCCGCGCTTGTCCTCGAGGATGTCGATCTCCCGCACGTCCTTGTAACTGTCCGTCTCGTACCACTTCTTGTTCAGGCTGATCAGGTTGACCGCGCTGGCCTCGACCATCATCTTCTCCAGCTCGGAAACGCTGATCTGCAGCTCCTGGGACAGCTCGGCCTCGCTCGGCGTGCGGCCGAGGCGCGCTTCCAGGCCCTTGAGCGCGGCGTTGAGCTTGCTGGCCTTGCTGCGCACGAGGCGCGGCACCCAGTCCATCGTCCGCAGCTCGTCGAGCATCGCCCCGCGGATGCGCGGCACGCAATACGTCTCGAACTTCACGCCGCGGTGGATGTCGAAGGCCTCGATCGCGTCCATCAGGCCGAACACGCCCGCCGAAACGAGGTCGTCCAGCTCGACGCCTTCGGGCAGGCGCGACCAGATGCGCTCGCCGTTGTACTTGACGAGGGGCAGATAGTGCTCGACGAGCTGGTTGCGGAGGTCCTGCGTGGGGCAGCGCTTGTACTCCTGCCAGAGCAGGGCCATCTCGTCCGCAACAGCGGTGGTCGTGGTCATTTCATCCTCCGTGATATGGATCCGGGGGCGTCATCCGGCGTCATCCGTGGGGCCCGTCGTGCTTCTGTCCCCGACTCACGTGGTTGAGCTTGGATGTGCGCGGCGGCCCGCCGCGCGGGACGGCGCCTGGCGCGACTAACGTCCTTGTGCTTGCGATCGAACGCGCTCCTGCACGACGGCCTGCCGCGCCGCTTCGTCGGCCAGCCGGCCGCAGATTGCGCCGGCCACCGCGCCCAGCGCCGCCATAGCCAGCAGGGCCAGGCAGGCCTGGCCGAGAGTCGCCGACGGGCCGCTCCCGGCGATGGCGCCGCGTAGCGCGACCGTCGCAAAACCCAGGCTTCCCAGGATGGCGGCGTAGCGTCGTCCCACGCGCCCGATCTCCCGGCGTGTTCGTGACCGCGAGCATCGCACTCGCGCCGCCCGCTGCCGCCCGCCCGCGAAGGGGGAGCACGTCGGGCAAAACAGAGACCAAAGGCAGGCTCATCGTCTTTGGCATCCTGTAAGGTTCGGACGGCGGGACTTCGGAAATGAGTCGAACTTGTGCGTTTTGGAGGTTGACAGCAGTGCTGGCGGCGGAATTTCTCGTCTACGCCGAACAGGTTTTCACGGGCAAGTTTCCATTCAGGCGTGCACCGCGGCGGGCGCCGTGGCGATTGCCGCGTCGGGGCGTCGGGCAGACGCTCGGCCCGGCTGCGAGAGCTTTCTGACAATCTCGCCCGCCAGAGGCGCGACGTGCTCTCGCAACTTGCCCGCCACGTCGCCCGCGGCGATCTCCGGCAGCCAACCGGCGGAGGAGATGGGAAGCCCC
>JACOUI010000177.1 GCA_016177915.1 Planctomycetia bacterium | reverse complement strand
GCTTCACGATGTGGCTGGCCGGCGGCGGCGTGCGAGGCGGCCAGGCGATCGGCACGACGGACGAACTGGGCCTGTTCGCCGTCGAGCGGCCGGTCCACGTCCACGACCTGCACGCCACATTCCTGCAACTCCTGGGCATGCAGCACCTCGACCTGACGTACCTGCACAACGGCCGGCACGAGCGGCTGACGATTGACGCGGGGGAGGTGGTGGAGGAAGTGTGCGACGTGTAGTCCGCGGAACCGCGTGCGAAGCGCGGAGTGTCCTAGAGGAGTCGGATCATAGGCGCGGTTTAGCGCGAAAAAAGAGGGGTGCTTCTTCGTGAAAAGGCGCAGGAAGAAGCCTGCGAAGAGCCGCAAGCGAGCGCGGGAAAAGCCGGTCCCCAAGTCCCCGGGCGCTGAAGGGACGCGACGAGCGTTTTTTTGCGCGCTTTGCGCGCATCTCGGAGCGATTGCGATTGCAGCGCTGGTCAAGGGAAGCTGGGCCGTAGTAAGAGATGCCGTCGCTGAGCTTCCGTCGGAGCAACCTGCGCCTACCGAATTGGCCGGTCTCATCAAAACTGACTCAGTACAGGTCTACGTCGGCCACACGAATATCCGACGCGGATGGGGGCCATCGCCTTACTTGAGAAGGTCGGCAGAGCAATTTTGTGACTTTGCCGCTAAGGCGACCGGTGCGCCAGTTAATCAAGTAAATACAGACCACCCGCTCCTCCGGCTCGACCCCATGAATTGCAACCTTGTGTTGCTCGGTGGCCCAGTCGCGAACGAGATCGCCGCAGAACTCAGCGGCTATCATTTTCAGCAGATCCGAGGTAAACAGCGAGACAAGCTGCCTGTGTTCGACCGTGAATCAAAGAAGTTCTCCTGGGGGTTCTTTTGCGGAGACAAGGATTTTGGCGACTTCGACGGGCTGCGACGATCGGCAACCGTGTTCGACGCCGGGAAAGAGACTCGCCGTCCGTTGTACGGCTTGTGGGATCTGCAAAAGGACGCTGAGCGACCGGCACTTTTCAGCACAGACGACGTGGGCTTTCTGAGCCAGGAAGCATTGCTCATTACACGTGTCCGGAATCCCAGCAACTCCGCACGCACGGTATTGATGATCGCTGGCGCGCACGGCTATAGCCTTCTTGCCTTCTGTAGCCATCTCGAAACAAATCTGACGCAACTGAGAGAACTGAGGCAACGTCAACCAGAGCAGCACGCGTACTTCCAGGCAATGATTCCTGCTGCCCTGAATCACGACCAGAAAGCGCGTCTGACCAAAGCGGAACTGCTGTGGGAGGATGCCGAATTGGCGAAGGTCCCATCAGCCGTTTGAACTGGGAGTTTCCCCTTGAGCGCCGTCGAGGAGTCCCATGCCCCCGTCGCGCCGCGAGAAAATCGAAGCAATGCTGGCCCAGGAGCCGGGCGACGCCTTCTTACGCTACAGCTTGGCGATGGAACTGGAAAAGGAGGGCCAGCACGAACGGAGCCTGGCGCTGCTGGCGGAATTGACGAAGGATGCCCCGCCCTACGTGCCGGCGTATTTCATGGCGGCCCAGCAGCTTGTGAAGCTCGGCCGCTCGGACGAGGCCCGCCCGATGCTGGAAAACGGCGTTGCCGAGGCCCGGCGTCAGGGCAACGGCCACGCGGCAGGCGAGATGAGCGAGCTGCTGGCGTCGCTGGGCGACCATCCGTAACTTCGCCGCAGCGCCCCGTCGTCGTCGCCGGCTGGTCCTCGTCGTCGTCCTCGTAGCCGCTACCTTTGGGTCGCGGCTTGATAGCTCGTGGCCAGCCGGTCGATGAGCTGGTCCATCGTATAGATCCGCCCGGTCGGCTTGTCGAAGTTCTTGCCCCTGGGCGTGCGCGCCAGCATTTTTTCCATCTCTTTGCCGCCGCTGGCGCCGGCCAGGTAATCGACGAGCTTGTGGCCGTCCGGCCCGGCGATCAGCCGGCTCACGATGCTCTTTCCGTCGGGAAGCTGCGACAGGCGGTCGACCTTGTCGTAGCCGCCGGCCTGTTTGGCGATCTGCCGCATGAACTTCGTGCCCTTCTGCGTCCGCAACTGCTTGACCAGGAACTCGTCGTCCTTCGGAACCTGGGACACGATTTCCTCGCGGTCGGGCACTTTCCAGCCGAGGCTGGCCACGGCGTCCAGCGCGCCCTCGGCCTGGCTGCGGGAGATAATGTCGGTGGCCTCATGGCCTTTGATCCCGGCGAAGTGTTCCTCGACGGCCTGCTTGACGGCGTCAAACTCCGGGAACCCGGCGGGCGCCGCTTGTTTTGGCGGCGATTTGGCGGCCGGAGGCGCAGATTGAAGATTGCCGCCCCAGAGCGCGTAAAGCGAGAGCGTCCCCGCCGCGCACAGAACCAGCAACCTGCCGAACGCCTGATGACGCATGCGTTTATCTCCCGCCGAGCTTTGTTCGGCCCGCCTTGAAAAGTCTAGGCTGCAAAGACATGGGCGGCGCCCAGCCGGTAGATCGGCGTTTTCCGCCGTGGAAACCACGGTTTCCCCTGTAGTAGGCACACTCCGTGTGCCGTCGCAGCGGTTTACCGCCGCGCGACGTAAACGCCGCCCGGCCGCGCGAAGAGACGGCACGCAGAGCGTGCCTACTACAGGGGACGCGGGCGATCTGATAAACCAATGGGCGGCGTGACTGCGTTGCAGGCATCGCAGCCGTCCAGCGCCGGCGTTCGACGCACCACACACACGGAGGGACGATCATGGCCGACACCCGCTACCTCGTCTTCGACGTGGAGAGCGTCGCCGACGGCGACCTCGTCGCCAGGCTCCGTTATCCGGGCGCCGGCCTCTCGCCGCAGGACGCCGTCGCCCGCTACCGGGCCGAGCTGAAGGCGGAACACGGCCACGACTTCATTCCGTACACGTTTCAGGTCCCCGTCTGCCTGTGCGTGGCCAAGGTCGCGGCCGACTTCCGGCTAATGGAGCTGGTGGCGCTGGATGAGCCGCAATGCCGGCCGCACGTGATCACGAAGGACTTCTGGCGAGGGTGGGAGTATTACAAGCGGCCCACGCTGGTGAGCTTCAACGGGCGGGGTTTTGATATTCCGCTCCTGGAGCTGGCGGCGTTTCGGTTCGGCCTGGCGGCGCCGACGTGGTTCAACTTCGGCGCCCCGGCGCACGATCAGCCCCGCAACCGGTTCAACCTCCAGTCGCACGTCGACATCCTGGAGCTTTTGACGAACTTCGGCTCGTCGCGCTTCACGGGCGGGCTCAACCTGGCGGCGAACCTCTTGGGCAAGCCCGGCAAGGGAGACGTGCAAGGCCACATGGTGCAGGACCTTTACCAGGCCGGCGAGCTGGCGACGATTTGCGACTACTGCCGCTGCGACGTGCTGGACACGTACTTCGTCTTCCTGCGCACGCGGGTGATGCTCGGGCAGATCAGTCTGGCCCAGGAGAAGACGCTCATCGGCGCAACGAAGGACTGGCTCGCGCAGTCGGCGGGCCAGGTCCGCGCGTATGCCGAGTACCTGGAGCGTTGGGGCGACTGGCCCGACCCGTGGGCGACCGAGGGCTGAACTCGATCGCCGAATGTGCATTTCGCGGCGGCCGGGCGTAGCGGAGGGCGGGCTGGGGCGCAAGAAAAGGCAAGACGCCCGGGGCCACTTGGCCGCCGGGCGTCTTTGAATCTCTTCTCGGCCTCAGGCCGCGGCGAACCGTATCGCTACGGCGCCAAGTCCGAGCGAGGACTGCGGAGCTGCACCTAGGCAGCGGGCGGGGGCGGCGGGGTCATCGGCTGACCGCCGGCCGGCGGCGCCGGGGGCATAACTTCGCCGCCGCAGCAGCCGTGGCAGCCATTGCAACCGTGGCAACCGTGGCAACCATGGCAGCCGTGGCAACGATGACGACGGAACAGGCCGTGGCACCGGCCATGGCAGCCGTGGCAACCGTTGCAGCCATCGCAACCGTGGCAGCCGTGGCCGCCGTCGCACCCATGACAACCGTGGCAGCCATCGCAACCGTAGCAGCCGTGGCAGCCATGGCCGAACAGACCCGCCTGGGCCGAGTCGGCATTCAGCATCGCCAGGCCGACCACCGCCAGGAAGATCGCCACACCAAGCACGAAAACGCGGTTCATTCTGAAGCTCCTCCAAACAGGTCCTAGGACGAAGTCCAAGTTTCACGTCAGCCGTCCGCTTCGGCATGTCCGGCGAAGCCCCCGACGACGGCAGGTCGGGGATTCCGGATCGCGTGTCGCACCTGACCCGGTCTTCCAGGGCGCCGCAAAGCGCCGCGGAAGGTCGTGCCCGGTGCGGGCACCATCCGGTGGTTGAGACTCGCTGGCTCTCCGGGCTGCGTGGAGCCGGGGGCAGGGGCAAGGGCTGCCGTCTGGCGGGCTCGCTGCCGGCCGCGGTGAGTTAATCAACCGTAGGATGCGTTTTGAAAACGCGCGTCGCGGGGCGCAAAAAAAAGAGGGCGTGCCCAAGGCACGCCCTGCGGAAAAGTCGAATCGCCCGATCGAACCGCTACTTCCGCGGCACCTCGCCGGCACCGTCGGTGCGCGTGGCGGTGCGCGGTGGGTTCGATTGTGACGGATTTGCCGGGGCGCTGAAGGGATCGGCGCCGCCGGAAGTCGTCGCCGTCGCCTGGCCGCGACGGCGCCTGTCCTCCTGCTCGTACTCGGCAAGCTTCTTGTCCATGTCGGCCGCGTTCTCAAAGTCCAGGACGAGAGCGGGCAGGTCTGGGAAAGGCCGGGCGATCATGCCCACCACGCGCCATTCGGACCCTTCGGCGCGCAGGACCCACAAGTACTCGGCCGTCTGCTTCGCGCCCTCTTCGACGTCGGTCCACTGCGTGAGGACGTGGGCCATGCCGCCTGCGACCTCCTCGGCCTCGACGACGGTGAACGTGGCGGTGTCGCTGCCGGAGGGCGCGAAGACCATGCCGTGCTTGCCGGTTTCCTCCAGCGCTTTGGGGCTGAGGAATTTGGCGCCGCCGGCGTCGTCGCCCTTTTTGACGGCCGCCAGGAAGTCGTGGACGGTCTGCTTGGCCTTTTCGATGTCGGGCGGCTTGGCCGGCGTCGTCGCGGCCGATTCCGACGGCGAAGTGCCGCCGCCGCAGCCGGCGAGCGCAAGAGACAGCGGGATGACGGCCAGCGGAACGAAGCGCCAGACGGGGTGCATGATCTTGACTCCGCAACAAGTCCATTTGCGCAATCGCGCTCGCCGGCCGCGTTCGAGTCGGTCGGCGGGCGTCACAGGGCATCGTGCCCCGGCGCGCGGGCGGGGAGTTTTGCAACTTCGCCCCTGGCGGTCAAGGCCGCGATGGCGGCTAATCTGCCAGCATCGATGGCAACACAGCCCCTCTTGCAACATGTTTGTCCGAATCGTGATACGTCGCCCCGCAGGCCGTCGAGACTTCGCCCATGGCAGAAATTCGGCTTGACGCATCCACGAGCTTTGATATAACTGGACTCAATGTGATCGTTTTCCCGCCTGTGCGACTTATTGCCTGCCAATCGCACGCCCCAAGACACCCGCCGAACTGACTCCAACGTGGGGAGAGTCTGCCATGTTGAACGTCCTTTTGAACCGCTTCTATCGCGACTGCTCCGGAACGACCCGCCGCGAGTTCATCAAGATCGGCGGCCTGGGGGCGGCGGGCCTGACGCTGCCGGCACTGCTGGCGGCACGCGCCCGGGCGGCCAGCGAGGGCCAGTCCGTCAAGGACACGGCCGTCGTGTGGCTCTGGCTGGGCGGAGGACCGACGCACGTCGAGACGTTCGACCCCAAAATGACCGCGCCGGCCGAGTACCGCAGCACGACGGGCGAGGTCGCCACGTCGATCCCTGGCGTCACCCTCGGCGGCACGTTCCCCAAGATGGCCAAGATCGCCAGCAAGATGGCGTTCGTCCGCTCGTTTGCGCACACCAACAGCGGCCACGCCGGCGGCACGCACTTCGTGATGACGGGCTACGATTACCCGCCCGCCGACAACGGCGAGCCGCAGATCAAGCCCTCCATCGGCTCGATCTTGACGCGCGTGCGGGGGTCGAACCACGGGGCGACGGGCGTGCCGACGTACGTCCGCCTGGGCGGCATTTATGCCGACGGCCCGTCGTTCCTGGGCCCCTCCTATGGGCCGTTCGATTCCGGCGGCCAGGCCCGCAACAACATGAACCTCTCCGTGCAGCGCGACCGGCTGGACAACCGCCGGGAGCTTTTGCACGAGCTGGACCGGATCAACCGCGACATCGACCGGACCGGCCTGATGGACGGCCTGGGCAAGTTCGAGCAGCAGGCCTATGAGCTGGTGCTGGGCAGCGCCACGAAGGCCTTCGACCTCAAGCAGGAAGACCCGCGGTTGGTCGATCGTTACGGCCCGGGCCTCGGCCAGCAGATGTTGCTGGCGCGGCGGCTGTGCGAGAACGGCTGCGGCTTCGTGACGCTGCACTACGGCGGCTGGGACATGCACGGCACCATCGAGCAGTCGATGAAGAACATCTCGCCGCAGATGGACCAGGCCGTGTCGGCGTTTGTCGACGACCTGGAGTCGCGCAGCCTGTCGCAGCGGATTCTGCTGGTCATCACGGGCGAGTTCGGCCGGACACCGCGCGTCAACGGCGGGGCCGGCCGCGACCACTGGGCGCCCTTGAGCACGCTGGCCCTGGCCGGCGGCGGGCTGAAGATGGGCCAGGTGATCGGCGAGTCGGATTCGAAGGTGGAAGTGCCCAAGACGAACCCGATCGGCCCGCAGGACATGATGGCGACGATCTTCGACGTGCTCGGCATCGACCGGCAGGTTCAGTACGTGAACCAGTCGGGCCGGCCGACGTACATGATCGAGCACGGCAGGCCGATTGCGGAGCTGGCGTGATCCGCAGTGCCGAAAGTCTCCTTTCCAAAAGCCCGGCATTTGTGCCGGGCTTTTTTTGTCGGCATCTTGCCGCCAGCGGGGGATTGTGTACATTAGTGCACCAGCGGCAGTTTTGGTTTCGCAGGGCTGTTCCGTCTCGCGCTTCGGAGTCCATTGTGGCTCCCACGCCAATGCAACTTTTGCTGCCAGGACTGCGAGACGCACCGACGTGCGAGGCCGAGTTGATTGGGGTCGCGTTGGGATTGGGCGCGCGCAACGTGCCGGGCTGGTCCAACGAAGAGGAGAAGCTCGCGCGCGACGTCGTTGCAGATTCAGGCGATCGCCTGCTGGATTTCCGCGCGCGAATCGAGCAGGGAAAAGATCCGCTCGGCGACGCGTATTGCCGCCTCAGACCTCCGGCGCAACGTCGGACGACCGGAGCAACCTATACTCCGCGGCCGATCGTGCGCGCGATGGTTGACTGGGCCGCAAAGTACGCCAGTCCAGCACGCGTCGTCGATCCCGGCGCAGGTTCGGGGCGATATCTTCTCGCCGCCGGCCGGCGTTTTCCACGGGCGTCGCTGATCGGGATTGAGATTGACCCCTTGGCGGCGATCCTGTTGCGAGCAAACCTGTGCGCGGCGGGACTAGCCGACCGTGCGGACATCGTGGTCGGCGACTTTCGCGACCATTGCATGCCAAGGATCGATGGACGAACCCTCTTTATCGGCAATCCGCCCTACGGGCGTCACCATCGGCTCGAAGCAAAGTGGAAGAACTGGTTGCGTGCACGGGCCAATCGCTTCGGCCTCGCCGCCAGCCAACTCGCCGGCCTGCACGTGCATTTTTTCATCGCGACCGTAGAGCAGGCTGCGAAGGGCGACTACGGCGCGTTCATCACCGCCGCCGAGTGGCTCGATGTGAATTACGGCAAGCTTGTTCGCGAGCTGTTCCTGGGCGAGCTGGGCGGAAACTGCATCGACGTAATCGAACCCACAGCCGTTCCGTTTCCCGACGCCGCCACCACGGCGGCAATCACGTACTTCGAAATCGGAGCCAAGCCCCGGTCTATTCGCGTGCGTCGCATCGATCATGTAGGGCAATTGTCCCAGCGCGACGGCAAGACCCTGCCCCGCGTGCGGCTCGTGACGGAGCCGCGATGGTCGCGCCTCACTCGCGGCGTTCGCAAGGCCCCGGAGGGCTACATCGAACTGGGGGAACTCTGTCGAGTGCACCGCGGGCAGGTCACGGGATTGAACCGCGTCTGGATCGCGGGACCGGATTCCAACGGTCTGCCGGAATCTGTGCTCTTTCCAAGCGTAACCCGAGCGCGCGAGCTGTTTCAGGCCGGAGACGCGTTGACGGACGCCGCTGTGCTTCGACGCGTGATCGACTTGCCCGTGGACCTCGACCGCTTCGAGGCGGACGAACGCAAAGCGGTGGACCGATTCCTGCGCAAAGCGCGGGGCCTCGGAGCGCACCTGGGTTACGTCGCCAACAATCGTCGCGTCTGGTGGTCAGTTGGGCTGCGCACGTCCGCGCCGATCCTCGCCACGTACATGGCACGGCGGCCGCCCGCGTTCGTTCGCAATCTCGCCCACGCCCGACACATCAACATTGCGCACGGCCTGTACCCGCGCGAACCGATGAGCGCTTCCGTCCTGGCCAGACTCGTCGAACATCTCCGTTGCATGGTTCGCACCAGCGACGGAAGAACGTATGCCGGCGGGCTCACGAAATTCGAGCCCAGGGAGATGGAACGGCTGTTGGTCCCGAGGCCCGAAGTTCTTGCGAACGGCGCCTAGATCATGCTTCCTTCACCACAAGGGAGATCCAAAGCACTTGAGCGGGACGCCGCCAGGTCCAGCGCTCTGTTTCGAGCGCAGCGATTGAAAGAGCCGCTGGAAGTCTACCTCGAGGCGTTCGACAAGTGGCAAGCCAACGTCGAGAAATTGTTTGAGACGACGCGGGACTTGACGGATCTTGAGGCGACGGCGTCGCGCTTCTTGATCGAACCTCCACTGCTGCACGTCTTTCGATACCTCGCCGGCCCGCCGATTTCACTGGACGACTTGTGCGAACTCGCCGAAGTTGCGTTGAAAGCATCTCAATTGACCAAGGATGTCAAGGCGATTCGGCGAATCGTGGGAGTCGTGCAGACGGCAATCGACCGCCGCCGGTTTCCGTGGGTCCGCGAAGGACGCGCCGCGACGAACGCGGAGAAGTTCGCCGCAATCCTTGCGACCGCAGCGCTGATCGCGACACAGCGAGTCGGCACGTCCCGCCGCAACGAAGGAAAAACGGCGCAAGAGGCGCGCGTTCAAGAGGCCTTGGCGTCGCACGCCTACAAAGAGGTCAAACGTCGTGCCGTGCGGACGATCGCCGACGCTCCTGCCAAAGGCGAATTCTGCGCCGAGAGCCTGTTCGGCGGGCGAAAGGCTGACTTCATCATCCGGCTGTGGGACGACCGGGTGATGCCCTTGGAGTGCAAGGTTTCGAACTCTGCCGTCAATTCCGTCAAGCGGCTCAACAATGACGCCGCCGCAAAGGCCGAAGCCTGGCGTGCCGATTTTGGAACTCGTCACGTCGTGCCGGTCGCCGTTCTGAGCGGCGTCTTCAAACTGCGCAATCTCGTAGACGCGCAGCAGCGCGGATTGACGTTGTTCTGGGCGCACAACCTTAAGGCACTCACCGACTGGATCGAAAAGACCCGAAGCGCCTGAGGGCTACGATCGCCGCCGCCACCCTCGAAGTGCGTCGAGCCAGCCGCGCTTCTGCGCCTCGCGGAGCACGACGAGCGGCAAGAGCAAGATCGCCGCGTTGGCTACGCCCCACCACGTCCACCAAAACGCGCCCATCCGCCACGGAATGTGAAACGGCAAGAGCGCGTAGACGCAGACGGCCGCCCCCAGCACCGCGAGCGCCAAAAGCCAAGCCGGCATCGGCTCGTCGTGCAGAAGATAGCGGACGTAGACGGCCACGAGCACAAACGGCCCGCCCAGGAAGAGCGGCACGAGCAGGCAGGTGAAGATCGTCGGACCGAACGGCCCAGTGCTGGCGAAGAGGGTGCTGCCGAAGAGGGTGCTGCCGAAGAGGGTGCTGGCGGGGATGAAGAGCGGCATCCAACCCTCCCGGCGCCATTGGGCGGCGGCGCGCGACCCTTCTGCGGCTGAGCGGCTGCTGGCACCCCTTTGTTGAGTCGCCGGATGCGTGCGGCAACCGCAAACCGCCATCGCGCCACCCTCAGGTCGTTTGTTTATGGATCGACGGCCAGAAGATGCTTCGTCGTGCGAATGTAGAGGCGGCCGCGCGCGACGGCCGGCGTGCTGTTGGTGGGGGCGCCCAGATCGATGCGGCCCAGCTCTTTGAAATCCTTGTCCGCCGTTACCGCGATCAGCTCGCCGTCTTTGGAGATGCAGAACACCTGCCCGGCGGCGGAGACGGGCGAGCCGTAGAACGTTCCGCCCACGCGGTGGCGATAATGCACCTGCCCGGTGCGGGCGTCGGCGCAGGTCACAATCCCCTCGTCGCTCCACAAGAACAGCAGGTCGCCGACGCAAAGCGGCGTGGTCGTGAGCGGGGCGCCGCGCTCCACCCGGTAGATTTCACGGGCCTCGCCGGCTTCGGACATGCTACGCGGCCGCACGGCCACCACGTGGATCTCGCGCCCCAGCCAGCCTGCCGAGCCGAGCACCAGGTCGCCCGCGACGATCGGCGAGCCGATCGCCGTCTCGACCTGGTCCTTGCCGAAGACCTCCAGGCCCCAGACGGCGCGGCCGTCCGCCGGATCGTGAGCGGTGATGCCGTAGTTCCAGTTCGTGAAAACGAAAAGCGGCCGGCGGCCCTTCCGCTCGTAGACGCAAGGCGTCGCATACGTCGTCTGGCTTTTGCGATCGACTTTCCATTTCAGGCGGCCGGTCGCGGCGTCGAGGGCCACGAGCGAACTCTGGCCGTCCTGCTCGTTGGGCACGACCAGCAGCCCGTCGTGCACGATCGGCGAGACGCCGAAGCCGTGGCCCGTTTTGTAGGGTCCCAGGTCCTCGCTCCACAGCGTCGCGCCGTCGTGATCGAGCGCGGTCACGACGTACTGCTCGGGCGTGGCCCAGGTCAGGTAGAGGCGTTTTTCGTCGGCGGCCGGCGTGGCCGAGGCGAAGGTGTTGAGGTCGTGCTTGCCGTGTTTTTTGGCGTCGAAGCGGCGCTGCCAGAGCGTGCGGCCGGTGTCGGCGTCGCAGCAGATCGCCAGGCGTGCGCCCGTCGTTTCGTCGCCGCAAGTGAGAAAGAGGCGGTCGTCCCAGAGGACGGGCGAGGAATGTCCCGGTCCGGGAAGCTTCACTTTGAAGCGCACCTGCTTCTCGTCCCAGGGGACAGAGAGCGGCGCAGGCAGCTCGCCCAGGCCGCTGCCGTTGGGTCCGCGAAAACGAGACCACTGCTGGGTGCGGGCGGGGGATGCCAAAAGCGCGACGAGAATGGCGCCGAAGAGCGCTGCGGGGAGCGGGGAAAGGCGGCGTGGAGGCATGAAAAGCGGCAGGCGGGCCGCCTGCCCTACAGTTAGAGAAACGTCGCGGCCTGTGGATCGACCGCCACGCCTTCGGACAGCTTGACCAGGAGCCGCACGACCGTCAACAACGCCGCCGGGTCCAGAAGCTGCTCTTCGTCCGCCTCGGTCGCCTCCTCTTCGGGCATCGGCTCGACGAGCTGCTCGTAGACCTGCACTTCGATCCGCGCGTCGCACACCTCCAGCCGGGCCAGCTTCGGGCGGTCGGCGGCGGGACAGGCGTCGGCCAGCTCTTCGGACAAGGCCGCGCCGTGCTCGAGCACCTCCTCGCCGTACAGCACGCGCAGCTCCAGCGCGCAAAGGGCCGTCGGCGCGATGATCGTCGCCGATTCAAACCTGCCGGTGTCGTCCGACTTCAGCTCCTCGATGCGCAGGAGGTCGCTGTGGCGGGCCAGGGCGTGGCGGAGGGCGTCGCCCGTCGGCACGCGATCGCGATCGCAGAGGACGTAGTAGGTTTCGAACCATTGATAACAGCCGTCGGGCAGGGGAGACATGGGAATTCTCCAAGGCAGCCGCCGCGCTTTCGCGCGACGAAGCTCGTCTTGCGGAGCAAGACGGCTACGTTGTGTGGCGCTCATCTCGCGGAGCGAGACGGCCGCGTTGCATGAGATTTCAGTCCTTTTTTGAGTCGGAGGCGGTCGGCGCGGCGTGCGACAGCTCCGCGGAGCGGCGGGCGGCGGCTTCGACGGCGGCCATCAGCGCGCCGCGGACGCCGCGCTCTTCCAAGGCCTGCAATCCCGCGATAGTCGTGCCGCCAGGGCTGGCCACGCGGTCCTTGAGCACGCCGGGGTGCTCGCCCGTTTCCAGCATCAGCCGCGCGGCGCCGGCCACGGTTTGCGCGGCCAGGCGCAAGGCGACGTCGCGCGCCAGGCCCATCCGCACGCCGCCGTCGGCCAGGGCCTCGATCATCACGTAGACGAAGGCCGGCCCGGAGCCGGAGAGCCCCGTCACGGCGTCGAGGAACTTTTCCTCCAGCGGGACGGCCAGGCCGACGGCCGACAGCAGCCGCTCGACGAGCTTTCCGTCGTCGGGCGTGGCGCCGCGCCCGAGGCAAAAGGCGCTGGCGCCGGCCCGGGCCAGGCAGGGCGTGTTGGGCATCACGCGGACCAGCCGCGGCGCAGGCCCGAAGGCCTGCTCGAGGGTCGCCAGCGAAACGCCGGCCATGATGGAGACGATGAGGTGTTGCGGGCCGGCCAGTTCGCGCAGGCCCTGGGCCGCGGCGGCAAACTGCTGCGGCTTGACGGCCAGGAAGACCACGTCGCTCTGGGCCAGCACGTCGCGGTTGGCGGCGGCGACTTTGCCGCCCGTTTGGCGGGCGAACTCGTCGCGGGCGGCAGCAAAAATGTCGCTGGCGACGATCTGCGGCGCGGCGGTCAGGCCGGCGGCCAGAAATCCGCGGGCGAGCGCGGTGGCCATCTGCCCGGCCCCGATGAAGCCGATCCGCGGCCCGGCCGGTTGCGGGGGGACTGGGGCGGACCGAGCCACGGTCGCGGGAGTTGGCTGGGGGGAATTCGTCGGAGGAGCCAGGGGCGCGGCAGAGACGGGATCGCGATGGAGCATGTCATAGATCTCAGCGCGGTGGAATGACATCTCCTTGGGCACGTCAAAGCCCAGCCGCACTTTGTCGCCGCGAATCTCGACCACGAAGACGCGGATGTTGTCGTTGATGACGACGGACTCGTTCTTTTTTCGCGACAGCACGAGCATGGCATTTTCCCGAGGAACGAGGCGTCGCGCGGAGGTCGTGTTTTTTGGGACGCCAAAGGGAATCGGGGCTTGATCAGCCCTTCACCCCCACCCTGCCCTCCCCTGCAAAGGGGAGGGGAGCGAGACGCCGGCACGCAGCATGCTATGCCAAAGGCCGCGCCCGGACAATGAAGGGACAGGCGGGGGGGAGGGATCTTGCGCGAGAAGTCGGCTGCCTGTCGTAGACGGCCCGGTTTTTTGACAGGGCCGGCAAATCGAGCTAGGGTTTCTATTAAGACCGGCGTCTTTGGCTCGCCGGTCCGAGGAGCGCGGCGGCCGGGCACCTTCCGGCCGCGGCGCTCGTCTGTGGTTTTGACCATTTTGCGCCCTGGGGGTTCCCCCATGTGGACTTTTGCAGCACGATTCCTGGCGGACGATGGCGGCCCGACCGCCGTCGAGTATGCCGTGATGCTGGCGCTGATTATCATGGCGGCGTTTGTTTCCATCGTCTCCGTCGGCAGCGAGGCCAGCGAAATGTGGAATTACATCGACACGAGCGCCTTCGGCGCCGGGCTGGGCCAGTAAAACGAGGGGCGAATCGGGTCCCGGCCGGGCGGCGTCGGGAGGTCGCCGGACCGCGCGCCGACGGCGCACACAAGCCGGCGAACAAAAAGATCCGCGCAATAGAGCACCGCCCAATAGAGCAGCCCGGGGCGGTTTCGACGAGCCGGCAGCGGTTCAAGAAACGCCTGGCGACCTGGCGAAGGATTGTGAACGATCGGAGGGAGCCGAAAGACGCCGGACCGTTAGCTTTCCTTGGCGTCGTCACGCGCCGGAGCGCGGTCCGTCTCCTTCTCGCCCGCCGCCTCGTTGCGGTGGATCGCATCGTACACCTCGCGACGATGGACCGGCACCTCCTTCGGGGCGTCGACGCCCAGCCGGACCTTGTCGCCGCGGATCTCAACAACGACGATCGTGATGTCGTTGTTGATGACGATGCTCTCGTTCTTCTTTCGAGATAGAACTAGCATTGGCCATTCCTTCGCTTCGTTGCGCCAGCCTCGCTACGCGGCCTCCTTCGGCAAGTCGTTTACGATGTCCCAACGATAGCCCGGCAGCAGACAGCCGCATCCCGACCGTTCCAACCGCAGAGGCAACAGCAGTCACTCTGGTCGGTTTTTTCCTAATTCCAATCTACGTGGTCATAGGTGGTAGTCAAGCAAACGGAGCTCCCTTGAGAACCCGATTCTCGTCATTTTCACGGGAATTGGCATAAAATTCGTTAATCCTTCCTTACGAATTTCACGCATCCCAACTCACCCACACTCCCCAAGCTAGCAGCAGAGATTATAGCAATTTCAAGCTAGCTGTCCCGTGTTAGCAACCGTCGCGGCGGCCCTAGGGTCGTCGAGCCGGGACTGGCGGGCCAGCGCGACGTATGACGCTTCGTATCCGCAAAGCGAATTCAGAATATGAGTTACGTTGTCAATCCCTGTGCCGACTCCCGGTAGATGGACCGACCGGATTTCATGCGCCAAAGAGCGCAGGATTGCGACTCGACACTCTGTCGCAGGGCACACCGGAGCGCGTCCACAGTGCACACATCTGCAACTAAGGACACCCGGTTTAGCCGCGGCCGCGGCGGCCGTAGCGCGACGGGTGGGGCGATCGGGCACGCGCCGCCATGTTGGCGTCGATGATGACGCCGACCGCGTCCTGCCACGATGGGATCGCCTTGTGGATCCTGGCCAGATCGGAGCCGTCTTCGGCCTCGCCTTCACCCTCGTCCGTGTCGGCCTCCAGGGGCGACTCCAGATCACCTTCCGATTCCTCGCCGACGACAGGGCGGTCGAGGGGCGTGGGGGCCGGCCCTTCCGCGAAGGGCTCGAATTCCGGCTCGGGCCGATCGTCGTCGAACGCGACGTCGTCGGGCTCGAAGGCCTCGGCCGGGCTCGGCGATTCACGCGGCGCTTCGCGCGGTGTTTCTGGCGAGAATTCTCCTTGGGCACGTCCGCCGCGGCGTCCGCGGCGGCGACGGCGCCTGCCGCGGCGCGGCTCGCCTTCTTCGGCAGGCCGGGCTTCGCGCTGGGCCGGCGGCGGCGGCGCCGCCTCAAGGCCCTCTTCAACATCGAAATCGTAAAGCTGGGGAACGTCGTCGGACGGCCCGGTGGCAAGATCTTCGCGCGGCAGGCCTTCGTAGGTGACGCGGCCGGACTCGGAGGGCGGCCGGTCGCCGCGTGGGCCGCCGTCACGGCCGCGGCCGCCACGCCGTCCGCGCCGGCGGCGCCGATGGCGTCCGTCGCCGCCTTCTTCGTCGCCGCCACGGGAACGCTCGCGGGAGTCGTCGCGATAGCGGGGGGGCCTGTGCGCGGCCTCCGGCGGAGGCGATGCGGGTGCCGGGGACGGCGGTCGGGGCGGAGCCGCGGCGCGCGGAGGCGGCGCGGGCTGCGGGGGAGGCGCGGCGCGCTTGGCCGTCTCGCCGGCGGACGGAGGCGGTTCCGGGACGGGAATGCCCAATTCCTGGGCCAGCGCCGTCCAGTTGGCGGCCGGCCGGGCGGCCTTGGTCGCCGCCCCCAACTCCGGGCGGATTCGCGTTACGTTGACTTGCGGGCGCTGCGGCGGCGGAGCCTGGCTCCCCGGTTCAGCCCCCAGTTTCTCGGCCAGAGAATCCCAATGGCTGCCTGACTTTTGTTCGGTCATGATTCGTCGTTCGTCGTTGCGCCCGGCGTTCCGGCGCAGACCCCAAGCCGAAGAGCATCACCGTGCCTGCAACGTGGGCAGCAGAATGCGGCAATGCGGAATGGGGCCGGCGGCCGGAAGAGGGCATGGTGTCGTAGAAATCGGCTGCGCTTTGGGCCGGCGAAAGTGCGCCCGTGCCCTGGGCTTTGCAGCCTGGTTGGCATCAAGGGAATGTTGTTTGCTAAGTATAAGGTAGTTCACGGGTCTTGGGTAGACGTTTCAAAGCCGGCCTGCGGCGTCGTGCAACAGTCGGCAGCGGCAGGGTTTGCCGCCGGGGGGTGTCCGGCGTGCGACGGTTGGGATTCCCAGTGCCGGCCCGTCGCCTAGAATCTGTCAGGAGGATCGATCCATTCCTCTGCCGGCACGGAGGGAACATGACGACGCACGCGCCATCGGCGGCTCCATCCCAGACGCACGCGGAATCGCACGTCGAGGAGGTCGAAATCCGCGGGCACATTATCGACAGCCTGCTGTTGCCGAAGATCCTGGACGTGATCATCGGCCGCGGCGGGGCCTTTCGCATCAAGCGAATCACGATCGGCCAGGCGCGGCAAGACCCCAGCTACGCGGTGGTGGAAGTCTCCGCGCCGACGGCCGCCGCGCTGGCGGAAATCCTGGCGCAGATCGCCGACCACGGGGCGACCCCCACGCAGGCCCGCGACTGCCGCCTCGAAGCCGCCGACGTGGCCGGCGCCTTTCCCGACGGCTTTTACAGCACGACGAACCAGCGGACGGAAGTGCGGCTTGCGGGCCAATGGATCGAAGTGGCCGATCAGGAGATGGACTGCGGGATCGTCGTCGATGCGGCGCGCAAGTCGGCCCGCTGCATCCCCATGAACGAGGTGCTACTAGGCGAGCCGATCGTCGTGGGGCACGCCGGCGTGCGCGTCTTTCCCCAGGAGCGCGACGCGGACCACAAGCCGACGTTCGAGTTCATGTCGAGCGCGGTTTCGTCGGAAAAGCCCAAGGGCGTCGCGATCCGCGAGGTCGCGGCGCACCTCTTCCGCAACCAGCGCGAGGGGGGGAAAACGCTCGTGGTGGGCGGGCCGGCGATCGTGCACACCGGCAGCGGGCCGCACCTCTGCGAGCTGATCCGCAAGGGCTACATCGACCGCCTCTTCGCCGGCAACGCCCTGGCGACGCACGACATCGAGCAGGCCATCTTCGGCACCAGCCTGGGAGTGAACGTGGACCGCGGCGAGCTGGCCGAGGCCGGCCACGAGCACCACCTGCGGGCCATCAACTGCATCCGCCGCTGGGGCGGAATTCGCCAGGCCGTCGAGCAGGGCAAGCTCAAGAGCGGGATCATGTACGAGTGCGTCCGCAATAACGTCGATTTTCTGCTGGCCGGCAGCATCCGCGACGACGGCCCGCTGCCGGAGGTCGTCACCGACGTGCTCGTCGCCCAGCGCGAAATGCGGCAGAAGGTGCGCGACGTCAGCTTCTGCCTGATGATCGCCACCACGCTGCACTCGATCGCGGTGGGCAACCTGCTGCCCGCCTGGGTGAAAGTCGTGTGCGTGGACATCAACCCGGCTACGGTCATCAAGCTCAACGACCGCGGTTCATTCCAGACGGTGGGCCTCGTGACGGACGTGGAGCCGTTTTTGCGGCTGGTGGCGCAGGAGATTGCGGAGCTGGAGAAGAAAGCGTAGGGCAGGCGGCCCGCCTGCCGTAGCCGTCTCGCTCCGCGAGACGAAGCGCTGTTGCGAAGGGTGCGCCTCGTTTCGCTCATTCCATCGTGGGTCACGGCGCCGTCGAGAACGAGGACGAAAACGAGACGAGAAGAGATTCGAGTACGATGACGAGTACGATTTCGACGAACACCGGCGGGATGACGCCTCCCGCTCGCCGGGCGCACATCCTCATGTGCCCGCCCGATTACTACGGGATCGAATACGAGATCAACCCGTGGATGAAGCGGACGCGCCAGGCCGACCGGCAGACGGCCCTGCGGCAATGGCAAGCGCTCAAGGCGCTTTTGGAGAAGTGCGGGGCGGAGATCTCGCTCCTCGATCCCGTGCCGGGCCTGCCGGACCTGGTGTTCACGGCCAACGCGGCGCTGATTTACAAGAATCGCGCGATCTCGGCCAACTTTCGCTACGCCCAGCGGCAGCGCGAGACGCCGCACGACGCTCGCTGGCTGGCCGATCATGGCTTCGTAGTCGAAAGCGTGCCGGAGGGGCTGAATTTCGAGGGTGCGGGCGACGCGCTCTTCTGCGGCGACACGCTCTTTGCCGGCTATCGCATTCGCAGCGACGCGGCCGGAATGCAGGCCATCGGCGAGCGACTCGGCTGCCGGGTCATCCCGCTGGAGCTGGTCAATCCGTACTACTACCACCTCGACACGTGTTTCTGCCCGCTAAAGGCCGGCGGGGCCGTTTGGCATCCCCAAGCGTTCGACGAATACGCGATGAAGGCGGTGCGGGAGCACGTGGCAGAGCTGATCGAGGTGGATCGCGCCGAGGCGCAGCGTTTCGCTTGCAACGCGGTGGTCGTCGACCGGCACGTGATCACCAACACCGGCTGCCCGAAGCTGCACGCGGAGCTTTTGCAGCGGGGATTTGAGCCGCACGAAACGACGCTGGACGAGTTTGTGAAGGCCGGAGGAAGCGCGAAGTGTCTCACGCTGCGGCTGGACGGGGAGGAAGCAGCGGGCTGGCGGAACTCGTAGTTTCCGTGGCTGCCGTGGAGCGCAGCGGGCGCCGGGGATGCGGGCTATGGCCGGCCGTTCCGTCCCAGTCCCGCCGTCGCCGGCACAGCCTTGGGTCGCTCGATCTTCCGCCGCAGCGAGCCCGGTCCCAGTAGCTCATCCACGCGCCGCTGCATCTGGGAATCGAGCGCGAGCTTCAGCCCTTCGCACTGCATGATCGCCTTGCTGCCGTCGGACAGGGCGACGTGCAACTCCAGCTCGTAGGGACCGGGATAGCCGCGGAGGATTTCGTAGAGGCTCTCCAAAGTCTTCACGTTGTGCTGCACTTCCTGGAGCTGGATCACGACGCCCCTCGTGCGCTTCTGCACCAGCTCGTCGAGCGGAATGATCTCGTGGACGATGAGGTTTGCCTCGTCGCTCCCCTGCCGCCGGTCGACGGACGCCCGCACCGCCAGGACCGCCCCGTCCTTCACGAGATGGCCGTAGTTGGCGTAGGTCTCCGGCCAGATGATGCAGCGGAGGATGCCCTCGCGGTCCTCGAGGTCGAACATGGCGTAGCGGGTCTGGACCTGGCCTGGGCGGGGATTTTTCGTGTGCGCGATGCGGATGGCCGAGAGCATGCCGCCGACGTGGACTTCGGTGCGGCCTGAAAGCTGCGCCGCGCCGGCCGTGGTGTGGCTGCAGAACGCCGAGAGGACCTGCTCGTGCTCGGCCAGCGGATGACTGGAGAAATAAAAGCCCAGCACTTCTTTCTCGCCGGCGAGCTTTTCGCGCTCGGGCCAGGGCGGAACGTCCGGCAGCCCGGCCGGGCGGGCCTTCGCCGCCGGCTCGGGTGCCGGGCCGAAGGTGTCGAACATGTTCCGCTGGCCGCTCTTGCGGTCCTTGGCGGCGGTGGCGCCTTGCATAATCGCCCGTTCGACAAGCGTCATGCACTGCGCCCGGTGCATCCCGGTGGAGTCGAAGGCCCCGGCCTTGATGAGCGACTCCAGGCTCGATCGGCTGCACTGGGCGGCGTCGACGCGCTGGCAAAAATCGAAGATGTCGGAAAAGGGCCCGTGCTCGTCGCGCTCGCGGGCCAGGGCCGCGGCCGCCGGCCCGCCGCAGCCCTTCACCGCCATGAGCCCAAAGCGGATTTTGCCCTCCTTGACCGTAAAATCCGGATACGAGGCGTTCACGTCGGGCGGCAGCACCTCGACGCCCATCCGGCGGCAGTCTTCCAGATGTTCGACGAGCGAGTCCTTGGTCTTGAAGTTGCGGCCGGGAATATCGCCCGACAGAAGGGCCGCCATGAACTCGATGGGGTAGTGCGCCTTGAGATACGCCGTCATGTAGGCGATCTTGGCGTAGGCGGTGCTGTGCGACTTGTTGAATCCATAGCCCGCGAACTTCTCGATCATGCTGAACAGCTCTTCCGCGTGGCCCTTGTATACGCCCCGGCCCGTCGCGCCGGACACGAACTCCTCGCGGAACTTGGCGATGATCGGCAGCTTCTTCTTGCTGATGGCCTTGATGCAGGTGTAGGCGTCGGCCAGCCCGATACCCCCCAGCAGGTTCAAGACCTGCATCAC
Organism: Planctomycetia bacterium; assembly: GCA_016177915.1. GTDB lineage: Bacteria > Planctomycetota > Planctomycetia > Pirellulales > S012-138 > JACOUI01. The sequence continues at coordinate 11,960 of JACOUI010000177.1, read as the reverse complement.
CTGCTCCTGGTAGACCATCACGCCGTGCGTTTCTTCAAGCACCGGCTTCATCAGCGGGTGCGGGTAGGTCGCCGCCTTCCGGCCGTGTTTGACGGCGATGTAGTCGTCGACCATTCCGCCTTCCAGCGGGCCGGGGCGATAGAGGGCGTTCGTGGCGATGATGTCGCGGAAGTGGTCGGGCTTCATCCGCTGCAAGAGGTCGCGGATGCCGCCGCTTTCAAGCTGAAAGATGCCCTTCGTCTCGCCGCGGCACAGAAGGGCGAACGTCGCCTCGTCGTCCAGCGGCACCGCGTGCGGGTCGATCTTCTTGCCGGTCGTTTGCTCGATCAACTCCGTGGCCTTGGAGAGGATCGTCAGGTTCCGCAGGCCCAAAAAGTCCATCTTCAAGAGTCCCGCCGCCTCGACGTCGGCCATGGCCCATTGCGTGATGACTTCCTCCTTGCCCTGCACGTGCTGCAAGGGGACGTATTCGACGAGCGTGCGGTCGGCGATGACCACCGCCGCCGCGTGCGTGCCCACGTTCCGCGCCAGGCCTTCGATCTTCCGCGCGAAGTCGATCAACTCCTTGAGCTCCGGCTCGGTCTCGTAGGCCCGCCGCAGGTCTTCGCTTTTTTCCAGGGCCTCATCGAGCTCGATCCCAAGCTGATCGGGCACCAGGGCCACGACGGAATCGACCTTGGGGATGGGCATGCTCAAGGCGCGGCCCACGTCGCGGATCGCCGCCCGCGCTTGCAGCGTGCCGAAGGTGCCGATCTGGGCGACGTTGGCCTCGCCGTATTTCTGCTTGACGTAGTCGATGACTTCGCCCCGCCGCTCCTTGCAGAAGTCGATGTCGATGTCCGGCGCCTCGCGGCGGTTTTCGTCGAGGAAGCGCTCGAAGAGCAGGCCGTAGGTCAGCGGGCAGACGTGGCTCAAGTGCAGGGCATAGGCCACGAGCGAACCGACGCCCGAGCCGCGGGCCGTGCTGGGAATTCCCCGCTCGCGGGCGAAGCGCACGAAATCCCAAACGATCAAAAAGTAGTTCGAGAAACCGAGCTTGCCGATGACCGCCAGCTCGCGGTTGAGGCGGTCCATGACCTCGCTGGAAAGCTCGCCGCCGGGACAGTGTTGCACGTCGCCTGCGTATCGCTCGTGGAGTCCCTCCAAGCACAGGCGCCGCAGGAAGTCGTCGGCCGTCTCGGCGGGCGGCACTCCAAGCACAGGCGCCGCAGGAAGTCGTCGGCCGTCTCGGCGGGCGGCACGGGGAACGACGGGAAATGCCGCTTGCCCAGCTCCAGCTCGATATCGACTTGGTCGGCGATTTGTTGCGATCGGGCGACGGCGTCGGAGAAATCGGCGAGCGCGGCGTACATTTCCTCGGGCGTGCGGAGATGAAACTGGTTTCCCTCCATCCGCATGCGGTTGACGTCGGTGCGGAAGCGGCCCGTGTTCACGCACAACAGCATGTCCTGGGCGTCGGCGTCGTCCTGGTTGACGTAGTGCGAGTCGCTGGTGGCGACGGGCGGGATCGAGAGGCGCCGCGAGACCTCGACGGCGCCTTCGAGGGCCATCCGCTGGACCTCCAGGCCGTTGTTCATGATCTCGATGAAATACCGCTCGCCGAAGAGTTTTTGGAACCAGGCGGCGATTTCCATGGCTTCGCTGAGGCGCATTTCGGGATCGCCGCCGCGAAGCAGCGTGCGGCTGAACTCGCCCGACACGCAGCCGCTCAAGCAAATCAATCCCTCGTGAAATTGCGACAGGAGCTCGCGGTCGATCCGCGGCTTGCGGTAGAAACCCTCCAGGAAGGCCTTGCTGGAAAGCTGGATGAGGTTTTTGAAGCCGCGGGCGTCCTTGGCCAGGAGTGTAAGGTGGTAGCTCGATTCCCCTTCGTCGCCGCCGTCGCGCGCAAAGCGGCTGGCGGGGGCGATGTAGGCCTCCATGCCGAGGATCGGCTTAATGCCGGCCTCCGTGGCCTTGCGATAGAATTCGAGGGCGCCGTAGAGGTTGCCGTGGTCGGTGAGGGCCAGGGCGTTCATGCCGCTGGCCTGGCATTTTTCCAGGAGCCGCTCGAACGTGCTGGCGCCGTCGAGCAGGCTGTAATGGCTGTGGCAATGGAGGTGAACGAAGGGCTGGGCCATCCTTACCGCGCCTCGTGCGAGTGTACGAATCCACCGCGGGCGATTTTACCACGCCGCCGGGCGGGCGACACGGGGCCAGGTCTTGGGCCAGGTCTTGGGCCAGGTCTTGGGCCAGGTCCTGGGCCAGATCCTGGGCCAGGTCCTGGGCCAGGTCCATGCCGGCACAGCGGTAGAGTTGCCGCTTGGCGCACTAGAAAAGACGGCTCTGCGCGTCGTCGTGCGCGCGTGCGCTCACGAACGCTTCGAACAGGGCCTCGCATCCGAGGGCGGCAGCAACTTTGCGGAGGTCGAGACGATTGAGCAGATCCACGGTGATCGGCCGCTTTGCCTCCCAAAAGACGAGCGACTTGTAGAACCCCTGGGCGTCCGGCGAATTCAGCAAGCCGGCCAGAAAGTCCGCCTCGTCCCTTGATTGGCAGGGGAGAAAGTAGACCGTGTCGTCGAAGACGATCGGCCTGTCGTCCATGTTGCCCACGACCTCGAACTGAAATCGCTTGTAGAAGCCGGAAATGGCAACTTTGAACGGCGCAAACGTGTAATCCCCGACGCCGAACACGGAGAATCTCGGGCGTTTGCGGTAGATCGCACTTCGGCGGCCGTCGAGGCGATCTGCGTGCGACAGGAGGTACTTCCAGGTCAGCGGAGCGCAGCGCGCGATGACGTCCGTTTCGTCTCCCACTCTGTTTTGAGTTACTAGCATGGCGTGCTTCGGCTGGGCGGTCCTCCCTTGCGCGACCTCCGAACTCTTCAGCATGGGAAAGAGGAACGTCGGCTCGATCGCCGCGATCTCGCCGAGCTTGTTCACCCATGCTCCTGCGCGCCCTGTGAATTCCATCACGTTGGCGCAATCGTGCTTCACGCCGGATCGCCACACGTGCGGTCCGCCCGGTGCGGTCGACGCCAGGTGAACGTACCGATCGTACGCCGCGACGTCCGAGACAATCTGCTGGCCTCGCCAACCCAAGGTCATCAACGGTTCGGAGCTGCCGAGGTCTGGGAAAACGGGGGCGCTCATTTCACCGTCGCCGCCTCCGAACTTGCAGATCAGAAGACAGGCGTCCACGTTTGCTCCGAAGTGCTCGCCGGCGTCAATTCTGTAAAGCGCAGCACAGGACGGACCAGCGTCGTGGCCCCAGGCATGCGCCAGCAGCTTTCGCGCGACGATCGTCTTGCAGAGCATCGCCATCACGGCGTCTCGGCCGTCGAGCCATTCCAGCACGCGGAGCAGCATCCACTCGGAAATATCGAAATTGCTCTTGCCGGTGACGGCGTCGTAGCCCGCGAGCCTCTGGAAATTTGATTTTTCCGGGAGGTTCCGGCTGCCTAACGTCTCAAGCGCTGCGTTGGTCACCCACGGCGGGTTGCCAAGCACGAGCAGCGGTTGCGGCACGTCGTTCAAAAGCGACGGCCAATCGGTCGTGAAGAAATCCCCTTCGACGAGCCTCACTTTGCGGGCGTAAGGACTGCTCGCCAGCCGCTGCGTCAGGCACGCGACGTGTTCAGGATTGACATCGACTCCCAGTGCAACCTCGGCGGACGGAAAATGGTCGAGCGCCGACAACAGCAAGCTTCCCTTGCCGCAGGTCGGCTCTACGATGGTCGCCGGACGCAGCCCATTGCGCAGCAGCAACCGGCAAACTTCGTCCGCCAGCGCGCGCGGCGTTTGAAAGTCTCCGAATTCGACTCGCTGCCGCGTCTTGAACACTACACCACCCTGCGAATGCCCTCGATTTGTCCCGCCGATTCGATCACTCGACCGTACTGGAGCCGCCACTGCAATGCGTTTGACACCGTCGGGTAGCCCTGCTCGGGCCGGGAACGCAGGATCTCGTCTGCAATCTTCCCGGCCGTCATTTCGTCGACGGGCAAGTTGCGCTCCATCAGGAAGGCCATGAGATCGTCTTTGTTTCCGTCCCGCTTTGTTCCAGCCATCCGGCAAAACCTAACAGAATCCGCCTACGTCCACAAACTCCGGTCCCAGATTCTCACAGGGCGCTTATTCCAGCACCTCGGAGATAAAGCGGTTCCGCTCGATGAACCGCTGGTGGAGCAAGTCGAAGAACCCCTCGATGCGGATGGGGGACTTGGTCGGCGGAAAGTCAGGGCAGAGTCGCGGAGGGCTCCGATCAAAGTCGACCGCGGCGAGCGCCACGGCCTCGTAACGCCCCAGCGTTTCCGTGATGTCCACGCGCGGCTGAAGCTGCTCCAGATAGCGAAGCAGGTTCTCGCCAAGAGGCGTGGACTTTCCGTCAGCGCCGACCACGAGTTCGTTCACCCACTGCCGCTTTCCCGACACGTCCTTCTCCGTTTCCATCCGGCTGGGCACGACCATGACAAAGCCAAAACAAAGCATCGGGTAGCGCGTGTGTAGGTTGGCTGCGTCCGCAATGGCTTCCTCAATTCGGTTCTTGAGATTGCGGGAAGCCGTTAGCATCGCCTTTCCGGACACGATCAGCAGAGGTCCGGTGTGTTCCAGACTCACACCCGCGTCGACTTCCTTTTCGAAGAACCCGCCGTGGACTTTCGTGCGTGCTCGGCGCCCCGCGCCGGGCTGCGGGAAGACGCTTGATTGCCTGAACCCGCGAGCAACGAGTTCTGCCGTGCAATAATCGTAAATCGGCCGAATATGAGCCTCTCCACGGATCGCCGAAGCCCTCTTTTGCCGCGCCGCGTTTAGCGCCGCGGCGGGAGCAGTGCTCCAATCGCCTTGGTGGTCGATCGCAATTGCGTCGTAGCCGATCGCGGCCTGAAAACGACTCAACGCCGCCTCAAGCAACGCCCTATCGATGGGCATTTTGTCCTCCGGACCGTGCAAGCCGGCGGCAGCGCAGCTCAAGCAGGGCCTGAGACATCTTTTGGACCGAGGCGACGCCTACTCGCAAGGCCTGCCGCAGGAGAACCTCATCGACTCGGGCAACCGCCTCATCGACCCTTTTTTCCCGAACGAGATGGTCGATCTCGCGAGCCATGCGGCTCAGACGCGCGATGACTTTGTCGCTTTCGAGCCGCGGAACAAGCAATCGTTCGGCTTCTGTGGGCTCGATTTTTAGCACCCCTCCGCCGTAGCTGCGAGCAAAGAGTTCGCAGCTCAGCAACGTGACTGAATTGTAAAAGGCCACGACCTGAGCGCGAATCAGCGCCGGGCTGCGGAGCCGAAAGTTGACGCTGTGAATGGTGTTTGAGTTGAGTCCCTTGGCCTCGTTCAAGGCCATCCGCGGGATGTCGCCGGCCATGTAGCACAAGAACGCATCCGGAACCCGATGCCTTCTCAAAGCGTACCAGGGAGTCCGAATGCGGCATTTGTATCGCTCGTGAATTCCCAAGCGTTCACCGCGTTCAATGTAGCGCCGCACGGCACGATCGCGCGTCGCGGCATCCTTGTCGATCAGAAGCAGCTCGCACTTGTCGTCCCGTTGCTCCAGACGAAACCACGCCGCCGGATCGAAGAGGCAGCCAGCGACGTGTGCCGCTTTGGAGACCGCCGGTTTAAGGTGCCGTGCGCCGATCCCGAAAGACTCCGCCTCTCCCGGCGACAAAAAGAAGAAATCGTTTGCGCCGGTCACGATTCCGATGTCGACGGATGCAAGGTCGCCGAGCGGCCGAAACCGTTCTGGCGAAGCAATTGCCTTGAAGGCCTTGTAGACCTGCTTCTCAAGCAGATACGGACTCCACTTCTCCGACGGGGTTGCTACCGTCAACGCGGGAGCGCGCACGACCTGCTGGAAGCGCGATTTTAGGTCGTCGATATCCGTCACTTGCGCGACGTGCAGCCCACGGCTCCTGGACCTTCGCTCGGCCAGCAGCACGACCACTTCTTCCAGGGCGCCCGGAAATACTTTTTTGTCGAATTTGACGATGCAAACTCTCTCAAACTTGCTCAGCAAGAATTGACGAACCGGGCCGGCGTACTGCACGTGAATCAGCTCTGCGGGCAAAACCATGGCGAGCCGGCCCCGCGGAGAGACAAATCCGGCGGCATGAATCAGAAACGGCGCCCACATGCTGGCAAGATTGCGTAAGTCAACCCCGTGTTCCCTCGCGCGCTCAAGCCCCTTTGTGCGGTCGGTCCCCGCGAACAACTGGTAGCGAACGTAGGGTGGATTGCCCAGAACAACGTCAAACTCCGACAGCTTACCCTCGCCAATCAGACCGCTTTGCGGACCCGAAAGCTCGAAGAAGTCCGCCTGGATCATTCTCTCAAACCACCGCGCGACATCGATATTGCCTGCGCCTGGCGGGACCCGAATCGGCTCCGGGTTCTTTTCCACGGCCCATAGATTCGACCGCACGTCCTCGGGGGCGGCCTCGAGGTCCCGCAGGCGCTCAATCGCGGCAACGAGGAAGACGCCGTCTCCGCAGGACGGCTCAAGGACTCGGTCGTACGGCGTGCGAACGGCCCATCTCGCGAGAATGCGAGCTAGTTCAATCGGCGTGAAGTAGCATCCGTCAGCCTTCTGCTGCGATGTTGCCATCGCGTGGTCTCCCTTGCCGTCCGTTTGCATTCGTCCAGCCCCGCGCGCAATCAACGCCGACGGTAGTCTTACAGAAAATCGCCCCTACGTCCACAAACTCCGGTCCAGCAGCCGGTAGTTGATCGCCTCGCTCAAGTGCGGCGGCGCGATCCGCTCGGCGCTGTCCAGGTCCGCGATCGTCCGCGCCACGCGCAGCACCTTGTCGTGCGCCCGGGCCGAAAGGCCCAGCTCGCTCATCGCCGCCTTCAACAGCTCCTGGCACGGCTCGTCCAGCGTGCAGTGCTTCCGCAATTCCCGGTGCGACATGTGCGCGTTGAGCCGCGTCTTGCTCCCCTTGAAACGCGCCTGCTGCACACGCCGGGCCACCGTCACCTGCTCGCGAATCTGCCCGCTCGTCGTCCCCGGCGCGCCCGTCGCCGACAATTCCCTGTACGGCACCGACGGCACCTCAAGCTGAATGTCGATCCGGTCCAAGAGCGGACCGCTGATCCGCGCCATGTACCGCTCGATCTGCGGCACCGTGCAATGGCAGCTCCTACGCGGGTCGTTGCGGTAGCCGCAGGGGCAAGGGTTCAGCGCCGCCACGAGCATGAAGTTCGCCGGGAACGTCGAGCTGGTCAGCGCTCGGCTGATCGTCACATGATGGTCCTCCATCGGCTGCCGCAGGACCTCGAGCGTGGACCGCGTGAACTCCGGCAGCTCGTCGAGGAACAAGACGCCGTTGTGCGACAGGCTGATCTCCCCCGGCGCAGGCACCGACCCGCCGCCCACCAGCCCCGCGTTCGAGATCGTGTGGTGCGGGTCGCGGAACGGTCGACGCGTCATCAGCGCCTGCCCGGGCGCCAAAAGACCCATCGCCGAATAAATCCTCGTCGTCTCGATCGCCTCCGCCGGCAACAGCTCCGGCAGGATCGTCGGTATCCGCTTGGCCAGCATCGTCTTGCCGGAGCCGGGCGGGCCGACCATCAAAACGTTGTGGGCCCCGGCCGCGGCCACGGTGATCGCTCGCTTAGCCATCTCCTGCCCGCGCACGTCCGCAAAGTCGATGTCGTAGTTGCTCAGCGACTGGAACAATTCCTCGACGCGCGCCGGCGCCGGTGGAATATCGAGTTCGCCCGTGAGAAACCCGACGGCCTCGGCCAGGCTGGCGACGGGAATCACCTCGACTTCTTCCACGACGGCCGCCTCGGCCGCGCTCGCCGCCGGCACGACGATCCCCCGCACGCCGTCGATCGCGGCGGTGGCCATCGCCATCGACAGGGCCCCCTTCACGGGCCGCGTCCCGCCGTCCAGGGCCAATTCGCCCACGACCGCGTACTGATCGAGCTTCTCGCACTGGATCTGCCCGCTTCCCAGCAAGATGCCCAGGCAGATCGGCAGATCGAAGCTGGCGGCGTTTTTCGGCAGCTCGGCCGGGGCCAGGTTGATGACCACGCGCCCGCCCGGCCGGATGAACCCGGAATTGACGAGCGCCCGCTCGACGCGGTGGGTGCTTTCCTTGACGGCGGCCTCGGGCAGCCCGACGAGGATATTTTTGGGGAGCGCGGAGGCGGAGACGTCCGCCTCCACCTCAACGGGCAGGGCGTCGATGCCCAGGAGCGAAAAGGTCTTGAGCTTGGCGAGCATGATCTACCGCAATCCGCGGCGCAAAGCCGACGTTCGCCGTCGCGTCCCCATGCTCTCCACCGACCCCGCGTCGGTGGAAGGACGACTGGCAGCTAGCCGCCGCGCACACCTCTCGGGGTTTGCCAGCCCGGCCTCTGCGATTGCCCGTTGAACGACGGAAGGCCAACGAGCAAACGCGGGGCCATTGTCCTGCGCGGGCGCGGGCGCATCAAGGCGCGCTATGGCTCGTTTTCGGTTGCCACAGAACGTAAGCTGCGCTTTCCGTGCCCACGCCTCGATGGCCTTCCGGTGCTTTCGACGGCCCACGAATGAAGCACTTTGTCTTCGTCGAAATAGCACAGGGCCTCGCGCGCCTGCCTGCCCGTATCCTGGCAACACGTATCGAAGGTTTGGAATCAGAAAATCGCCTCCGTCAGAGGGGACACAGCGATGAAGAAAGCGATCCTGCTTGTCACCAGCGCCATTCTCTTCCTGCTGGCCGGCCACCCGTTGCCGGCCGAAGAGCCTTCCCTCGTCGCCGACGGCGCCAAGGTCGAAAAGCTCGCCGGCGACTTCAAGTTCACCGAAGGCCCCGCCGTCGATGCCAAGGGAAACGTGTACTTCTCCGACATCCCCAATAACCGCATCCACGTCTGGTCCGTCGAGGGCAAGCTCTCCACGTTCCGGGAGCAGAGCGGCGGGGCCAATGGGCTGTTCTTCGACAAGAAGGGAAACCTCGTGGCCTGCGAAGGTGGCGCCCGGCGGCTCACGTCGATCGCGCCCGACGGCAAGGTCACCGTGCTGGCCGAAAAGCACCAGGGCAAGAAGCTCAACAGCCCCAACGACCTGTGGGTCGATCCGCAAGGCGGCATTTATTTCACCGACCCGCGCTACGGCAGCAAGGAGGGCCTCGAGCTGGAAGGCTTTCACGTCTACTACTTGCCCGCTGGCGGCAAGGAGCTGACGCGCGTCATCGGCGACCTGAAGATGCCCAACGGCGTTTTGGGCGCGGCCGACGGCAAGCTCCTCTACGTGGCCGACCCCGGCGACGGCAAGACCTACGCCTACGCGATCGAAGGGCCGGGCAAGCTCGGGCAGCGAAAACTTTTCGCCGCGCAAGGCTCCGACGGCATGACGCTCGACGAGCGCGGAAATCTGTACCTGACGGGCCGCGGCGTCCGCGTCTACGGACCGGACGGGAAACTCGTGCAGATGATCGAGGTGCCCGAGGGTCCGGCGAATCTCTGCTTTGGCGGGAAGGACCGGGACACGCTGTTCATCACGGCGCGGACGTCGCTGTATGCGGTGAAGATGCGCGTGAAGGGGCAGTGATCGTCGTAGGGTAGGCGGCCCGCCTGCCCCACGACGAATGGTAGGCGGCCGGGGTCCATCGGCAAACTCCCGAATTTCGACAGAACCGGAACGCCCGGCAGGGCGTTGTCGCAGTTTCTCGATGCGATGATCGTTGAAACCGCCCACGCAAAACGTTACGAATGAGGGTACGGATTCTGCACTTTACTTTGCACGGAGGAAGGCATCCTTCACCCTCCGTTGCAAAGTCCCGATCATGGCCGCGCGCTCAAGCTGGAAGGGCTACCTCAAGCTCAGCCTCGTCTCGGTGCCGGTGAAGGCCTACACGGCCACGAGCAGCGAGGGGGGCGCGATCCATCTGAATCAGCTCCACCAGGAGTGCAACAGCCGCATCAAGTACCAGAAGACCTGCCCCATTCACGGCGAGGTCGCCAGCGACCAGATCGTCTCCGGCTACGAGTTCTCCAAGGGGCAGTACGTGATCGTCGATCCGGCCGAGCTGGAAAAGCTGCGGACCGAGAGCGACAAATCGATCAACGTGCAGAAGTTCGTGCCGGCCGACGCGCTCGATCCGATCTACGATTCCGGAAGGACGTATTACCTCGTGCCCGACGGTCCCGTTGGCCAGAAGCCCTACGCGCTGATTCACAAGGCGATGCAGGAGGAAGGCTGCCAGGCGATCGCGCAGGTCGTGATCTCCAACCGCGAGCAGCTCGTGCGGTTGCGTCCGCTCGAGAAACTGATCTCGATGACCGTGCTCAACTACGCGGCCGAGGTGAAGCAGCCGGCGGCGTTCCAGGACGAGCTGGTGCCGACGGAAGCGAGCCCTCAGGAGCTGCAGCTCACGCGGCAATTGATGCAGGCGCTGACGGCCGAGGAATTCGACATTGCGCAGTACAAGGACGTCTACACGGAGAAGCTGTCGCAGCTCATCCAGGCCAAGGTGGCCGGCCAGGAATTGGTGGCCGCGCCGGTCTCGGCAGAGCCGCAGATCATCAACCTGATGGAGGCGCTCAAGGCCAGCGTGGAGCAAGTGGGCGTGCCCGCCGCCAAGGCCGGCGAGGGCAAGCCGGCCCGCAAGATGGCCGCCAGCCGCCCCAAGCGCGCCGAAGCGCCGGCGGAAAAGACGAAGACCCCGCAGCGAAAGAGGAAGCTGGGGTAGGGGCGCTTGCAATCCCTGGGCGTTTCGCCATCATCGGGATTGGCGCACTCAAGGAAGCTTGAATGGATTCCGCCGCACTCCGTGTCGATTCTCCGCCCGTCCGTCCGCTGGCCGGGCAGAGCGTCGCCTTCACCGGCCGGCTGGCCTCCATGACGCGCGAATCGGCCGTCGCGCTGGCGTATGAAGCGGGCGGGCAATTCTCGGCCACGGTCACGCGCGCGACGACGCTTCTGGTCGTGGGCGACGACGGCTGGCCGCTGGGCAAAAGCGGCCGCCCGACGCGCTCGCTCCAGCAGGCCCGGTTCCTGCAGCAGCGGGGCGCCGCGATCGAAATCCTCGGCGAGGCGTCGTTCCTCAAGAGGGTCGGTCTCGACGCCTCGCTCGACGCCGCGCGGCAGACCTGGTCGCTCGCCGACGTCGTGCAAATGCTCGACATTTCCCGCGACCGCGTCCGCGGGCTGATCCAGGCGGGGCTGATCGAGCCGGTCCAGTGGCGGAGCGGGGTGCCGTTTTTCGATTTTCGCGACGCCACGCGGCTGCGGACGCTGCTTTCGCTTTTGGAGTCGGGCGTCAAGCTGCGCGACATCCGCCGCAGCCTGCAACGGATCCGCAGCGCAGTGCCCGGCGCTGCCCAATCGCTCGACGCGCTGGGCGTCCTGGAAAGCTGGGGAAATCGCGTCGTCGTGCGCTCGCGAGGGGGGGAGCTGCTGGAGCCGGCCGGGCAGCGTCTATTGGATTTCGAGCCTCCGGAGACGGCCGCCACGATCCGTATCGAGGGCGACCTGTTCGACGAGGCCGTGCGATTCGAGGAGCAAGGCGATCTTGAATCCGCCGTGGAACCGTACGAGAAGCTGCTCTTGAAAGAAGGCCCGGACGCCGACGTGTGCTTCAATCTGGGGAACGCGCTCTTTGCCCTGGGCCGGAGCGAGGCGGCGATCGAGCGCTTCCGGCAGGCCGTCGAGCTGGACCCACAGCACGCGGAGGCCTGGAACAACCTGGGGCATCTTCTGGCTGAAGCGCGGCGGCACGGACAGGCCATCGGGGCCTATCGCCGGGCCGTGGAAATCGACCCCGACTGGCCCGACGCCCGCTACGGCCTCGCCGATGTGCTCGACGAAGCGGGGTTTTGCGGCGAAGCCTTGCCGCACTGGCGGGCGCTCCTGGCGCTCTTGCCGGACGGGCCGCTGGCCCAGCACGCGCGGAGCCGGCTGGCGGCGAACGTAGGGTAGGCGGCCCGCCTGCCGTTTTTCGGTTGTAGGCCGCCAACGTGCCGAACCATCGCCGGTCGCG
>JACOUI010000176.1 GCA_016177915.1 Planctomycetia bacterium | reverse complement strand
CGTCGCGCGCCATGGGCACGTCCTTGGTTTTGGCGAGGGTGAACTGGCGCAGGTGCCCTTCCCAGGCGCGTTGGTAGAGGGTGAGGATTTCGCTTTCGGCGCCGAGGGCGTGGAGGATGGGCCAGTCGAGGCAATTCTCGATGGCGTCGTCCGGCCCGTCGTCGCCGCCCCAGCGCTCGACGCAGAGCAAAAAGCCGCGTTCGTCGAAATAGCGCGCGTAAAACTCGCGGCAGGCGTCGGTGTTGGCGCGAATGACTTCGCGCTGGAGCAGCGCCCACTCGGGCGGGGCCATGGGACGGTCGAGGGGGAGGGTGGGGTCGGCCGCCGAAAGGGAACGAACCGTCAACCACATCGCAACGAGTGCAATCCCTACCCTCATGAGACACCTGTCTGGCCGGTTCCGAGGCCTAAGAGAAACGCCATTATGCGCGCGGAGGACGTGACGAGATTGGGATCGCGGCCACGAACTTGTGGTTTTACACAATGTTAGATTCTTTCGAGTTAGCTATTGACTTTGTAAAACCACGGCCGATAATGGTTTTGGTTGATTGGGATTCGCGTTTGATAAGGAGATTGTCGGTGGCGGAGAACGAGTCGTTGGACTTGCAGTCTCCCGGCGCAAGGCGTTGGGACGAGATCTTCGATCGCCTGTGCACCGGCCAGGCGCCCGAGGAAGTCGCACCGGACGTGTTTGAAGCGATTCGTCGCGCTTATCGTCAATCTCTCGCGGACATTAAGCGGAATGGGGTTCAATACAGCCAACTTCTCGAATCGCGAGCGTCGCCCGAGAAACTCAACGATAACGTGCGGCAGGCAAAGAACCACCCGTACGCACTCCTGCTCCGGGACGAATGCGTGAGCAAGGACGCGGAAAGCGCACACGACATCCTGAGAAGCTTCGTTCTGGCAATTTGGCAGACTATGTCCGATCAGTTCCTGGTCACGCGTGCGTCTCCTACGGAGGGACGCACGCTCGCGGACCTTCAGAGTCTCGTCGAAAACGTAACGCGGCTCATTCAACCGGAATTAGACCGACTAGCCGCCAGACTGTCAGAAAACCCGGACCGTGTTCCACGGAAGAAGCCAGGAAAGGGCCCAAAGGCTGACTCCACCGACGAGCAGATCGAGAAATCGCTGCTCAGGAAGGTCCCACGGTGAAAACGAACACTCCATCGTTCTGGGTCTCGTTCTCGGACGGGGCCGGGAATTGTCGGCACCTCCTCGCGGAGAACCACTTTACTCTGCACCGTGGTCCCTTCTACGAGCTCTTCAAGCAAACGATGCCGGCTCGGATGGCGGATCTCCTACGAATTGCAATTGCGGTTTACGCAGTCGATCGAGTCGCAAAGCGACAGCGCCGCAACTGGGCGCGCTCGCTGAGCCTCGAAATCACGGTCCGTGATGCCGAGTTTTGGGCGCGAACGCCGGTCCGGGACAGCGTTCTTCAGTGCATCGAGTTTGTCGCAGGAGAAGATTGGCAGCTGAGATTCTTGCCGGAATCGAGCGGTGGCTATGATGCGGCCCGGCCACTGCCCGGGATTCCTGCGCCGTTTGAAGAGGCTACCCCGATCATTTGCCTTTATAGCGGCGGCCTCGATTCGGCCGCAGGGCTGGCTTGTCGGTTGCAAGATTCGTCTCGCCCCGTCATTCCAGTGACCGTGTGGCATCAATCCGCGCAGAAGGAACTGGTCGAGAGCCAGTTGCAGCGACTCCAAATGCGATTCCGTGTTCAACTCAAGTCGTTGTTCGTTCCTGCGCGTCTATACCCTTCAACAATCAATGGCCGGCAAGAGCGCAGCCAGCGATGCCGTTCGTTTCTGTTTGCGTCCGTCGGCGGTGTCGCGGCCTATCTGGGCGGTGCGGCGTGCGTTGAGGTCTACGAGTCGGGCGTCGGTGCGCTCAACCTACCGCTCATGGCAGGAATGGTCGGGTCAAGAACTACTCGAAGCTGCCATCCCGAATTCCTGCGCAGAATGTCTGGGTTGCTTACGACCCTGACCGATCGCGAATTCACCTACCAACTTCCATTCGTCAACATGACCAAGGGAGAGATGGTCAAGTGTTTGGTGGACAACGGACTTTCGGACGTGGCGCAGTCGACCGTGTCCTGTGTTCACCACCCGTTGCGCGAGAAGCCGCACAAGCAGTGCGGCGTTTGTGCAGCGTGCATTTTTCGCAGGCAAGCAATGCTGACGGCGGGCGTTAGCGAACGGCCTGGCACCTACAAGTTTGACCTCTTCGGTCAGCCATCGAGTGTCAACGAAGCGCCCGAATCCAAACTGAAGTATCTTGCCGCATTCCTGCTGCAGTTACTTCATCTCGGAGAATTGCGTGCCGATGCTGAATTGCCTGCACGCATTCGCCGCCACCTTTTTGGGTCAGCGATTCTGGCTCGCGGACAATCACCACAGTCAATCGTGGACCTTTTAGGGCGATATCGCGGCGAGTAGCTAGCGATCATCGCTGAAGGAAAAAAGCATGGATGGAACTGGGCGAGGCTGCTTGACCCAATGAGTTCCGCGATCCGCGAAGGATTGTCTCATGCCTCAACCTGAAGCGCTTGATCCGAAACTCGTTGGCCAGCGTCTTGCCGAAGCCCGCAAGGCCCGCGCGCTCACGCAAGAGGACGTGGCCAAGTTCCTGGAGTGCAGCCGGCCGACGTACATCGCCATCGAGAAGGGCGAGCGGCCGGCGAAGGCGGAGGAAATCATCAAGCTGGCAGGGTTCTTCGGGCGGACGCTGCACGAGATCGTGCGCCCCGGCGAGCCGATCGGGGCGCTGCAACCCCATTTGCGCGCCGTCACTGACCGGATGAAGCCCGCCGATGGGCGGGGGCTTCTGGAGGCCATCGACGAGCTGCAGCGCTTCGCGGAGGATTACCTGGAGCTGGAGCGGCTGCTGAACGCGCCGCTCCGATCCAACCCTCCGCCAGAAGTGAAGCTCGACACGCGCGTCGATGCGGCGGAACTAGCCGAGACGGTTGCGGTGCAGGAGCGTCGGCGGCTGGGGCTGGGCGATCAGCCGGTGCTGTTCGTTCGGCGGATCCTGGAGTGGGACGTCGGCCTGCGCATCTTCTACGGCGAGAAGCTGCCGTCGGCGGTGGCCGGCATGTACGCCTGCACGGCCGACCTGGGTTGCTGCATTCTCATCAATCGCAAGCATCCACCGCAACGCCGGCGCATGTCCTTGGTTCACGAGTATGCGCATCTGATCGTCGATCGTTACAAGCCCGGCATCGACTACGTGCGTACTCCCGGCCGCAAACCCCCCAACGAGCGGTTCGCGGAGGCCTTTGCGCTTTCCTTCCTCATGCCGGCCAGCTCGGTCCGGGCGAAATTCCATGAAATCGTCTCTTCCACCGGCGATTTCAAAGTGGCCGACCTTAGCCGGATGAGCCACCACTACTTCGTGTCCGTCGAGGCGATGACGCTGCGTCTTGAGAAGCTGGGACTCATCCCCAAGGGGAGCTACGACAACCTGAAGGAATCCAAGTTCTCGCCGCAAAAGGCGGCGCAAATGCTCGGTTTGCCGCAGCAGCCGATCAACGATCAGCCGTACCCCGAGCGGTATAAGTTCCTTGCCGTCGCGGCCTGTGAGCAAGGGAAGATCACGCAGATGTGCCTGGCCAACTTCTTGCGGTGTGATCTGATTAGCGCCCGGCAGATCATCACGCAGTGTCTCACGAGCACGGACGTGGCCGCGGACGGCAGCTTGGAAGGGCGGCGGCTGGACGAATTTCAGCAGTCGCTCCTGGCCGGCGCGCCGTAAGGAGCCGGGGGCGCCATGCAGGACGTCGTCCTCGATACGTGTTGCCTCATCAACCTCTATGCGGCGGGCGGCATTCTCTGTGCGCAGGCGTCTTCGGCAGCACGCGCAAAAGGAAAAGCACTGGATTTTGCGTTTCACGTTCCGCCCGAAGTGGAGAAGGAATCGCGATACATTCTACAGCCCGATCCGGACGACCCCACCAAACTCACGAAGGTGGACGTCGACCTTGGGCCGCACTTTGCTACGGGCGCGCTTCACCGGTGCCAAATCCAGGGGCAGGCGGAAGCCGATCTGCTGTTGCAACTCGTTAAGGAAGTCGACGAGGGCGAGGCGGCCTGTTTCGCCGTCGCCAAAAACCGCGGCTGGTTGCTGGCCACCGATGAACGACTGACCGAAAACCTCGCCAGGAAGCACGGAGTCAAGATCGTCACGACGCCGGAGCTGGTGAAATCCTGGGCCGACACGACGAGGGCCGGTGAGAAAGAAGTCGCATCGGCCTTATGGAACATTCAGACCTACGCGCACTACATTCCGCGCAAGGCGCTGCCGCTCTGCTCATGGTGGATGAATCTCGTGAAAAAAGCCACGACGTCTTGAGGTAGCAGCCGCACGAGCCCGCTGCGCGTCCCGCGCTACTCGTCGATTTCGTCCGGCCCCCACATCGCCAGCACCCTCTCGCTCGCCGCCGGCGACGCAAACCGGTGCCCCGGGCAGCCCGCGTTGTTCAGCGGGTCGAATTGCATCCGCTCCAGGCCCAGGTCGGCAGTCTTCCAGCCGTTCCGCTCGGCCAGGATCGCCGCCGCCGTCGCGCCGACTTCGGGGACCTCGTCCTGGCCGTCGTTGGCGGGAACGAAGAGCCGCTCGCGGCGATGGAGAAGCCCCGCCAGAAAATCGTCCACGCCCGGCCAGGGGTCGCGCCGGCAGATGCCCAGCACCGCCATCCAGCCATAGTGATACTGGTTGCCTTTGGCCGTCGGTGGGCGGAACTTGCCCGCGTCGAGCGATTGGACGAGTCCCGGCAACGCCTCGTGCGTGCCGTGGCGGATGAGCTTGAAGGCCACTCGGGCATGCCGGCTCGCGCCGGAGGGAAAGCCCAGGTACGAGACTTCGTCGTCGTCGCGGTCGTCGACGGCCGCCAGGTATTCGCCGATCGCCTTCGAGACGGCCGCCCCGTCCAGCTCGTCGAACAACAGGTCGATCTCCACGTCGGTGGGGTGGCGCTTGACGGCCGTCCAGCCGCGCACCGTCTGCTCCGTCAGCCTGAGTCGGCGACCGGCCATCGTCCAGCGGCGGTGGGTCAGCTCGTAGCGGGCCTTGCGGCGCGGCGTCGGCGTATTGATGAGGTGAAAGAACGAGCCATACAGCTCCGGGTGTGGAATCGCCTGGCCGATGGGGTACGTGCCCGGCACGAGCGAGTTGCCCGAGGCGCAGTGGGCGGTCTTATCGTCGGCGCGGTCGAAGAGAGTGATCCGCGGCGCGCCGACGGGCCGTTGCGGCAGCCCGATGACGAGCAGTTGCAGCGTGACCAGCTCGCCCTTGCTCCACGACTCGGCGACGAGTCCCGGCCGGCTCCATTCGTGGAGGCGCTCCAGGCGCTCGGCGGCGTCCGGGTCGGCAACGCCGGTTTCCAGGCGGCGGCCGAGGGCTTCCGAAATCTTCGGCGCGAGCCGATCGCAGAGGAGCGCGTCTTCCAATTCGCGAAACGCCGACTCGACGGCGATGCAGCGGGCCATTGGGTCGTCGGGCGAGGCGCCGCGCGAGACCTCGTCGATCCAGGCGGCGATTTGCCCGGCCGAAACGTCGAAGTCCGGCTCGGCGGCGTCGCCGGAGTCGATGAGCCGCTCGCGGAGCCGGGCGTGGGCCGTCTGCAAGGCTTCGCGCACCTCGGCGGGCAGCTCCGGCCGGGCAAGATGGCGTTTCAACTCGGCCTGCACGGCGCGAATGGCCTGGGCGTGTTTGGACAGACGCGCGAGGCGAGCATGCCCGGCGGCGCTGTGGCGCGAGTTGCCGTCGGCCAGCAGCGCTACGACCGTATCGACCTCGCCGGGCAGAGCTTCCGTTGCCAGTTCCGGCGGCGAGAACTTTTCCGCGATCGGTTCCAGTCTCGCGCGGACCTCGAGCGACAGATCGGCCCGGGCGAGAGCGTCGTACAACACCGGAGCGAGCACGTCGTTCGCATCAGGACGTTGGGCCAGTTCGGCAAGCCGCTTCGATGCCACTTCACGCACGTCGAATTTCGGCGAATCCAGATCCACGAGGACGGCCGCGAGAAGCGTTTCGACGGCTGGGCTCGCCGGCGCGTCGGCGAGCGCCGCGAGCACACCCATCCAGCCGAAGAAAAGGCACGCGACGGGACAGCTCGTCTTCGGCAGGGTAAGGCGCATGAGGGACATCCGCACGTCGGCCGCGATCGACCGCGATCGCCTACGCAGTGGCACCGTTTCATTATAGCGGGACGGACTGGCTCTCCACGAACGAAAGCGCAGATCGCGGCCCGGCCATCGGACGTGCGGATGGTTTCTATCCGCACGAACGCCGTGACTCGCCTTATTGACGGCCGGACAATCATTGCCACAATGTCACTTTCTGCTGGGACAAAGCGCCGGACAGTTCCGCGCGACGGGGATCGCTCGACAAAACGCACCCCCGGAAGATTCGGGTGTAGGACGGCCTTTCCAGGCCGTCATTTCCGCGACGGCCCGGACGGGCGGTCCTACGGGAGACGGGATGAAGCGGTTTTGGGAGATCTTCGGCACGTCCATCGGCTGCAAGGCGGTCATGGCCGTCACCGGTTTGCTGCTCTTCCTGTTCGTCATCGCCCACCTGCTCGGCAACCTGCTGGTCTTCGCCGGACAGGACGCCCTCAACGACTACGCCGCAAAGCTCCAGGGGCTGGGCGCGGGGCTGTGGATCGCGCGCCTCGGGCTGCTCGCCATCTTCGTGGTTCACATCTACGCCGCGTTTCGCCTGACGCGGATCAACGCCCTGGCCCGGCCCGAGCCGTACCAGAAAGAAGAATCCATCAACGTCACGTTCGCCTCGCGGCAGATGCTGGCCAGCGGGCTCGTCGTGCTGCTGTTCGTGATCTACCACCTGCTGCACTTTACGCTCGGTGTGATCGACTCGGGGGCCTTCGGGCGCCTGGACGCCAAGGGGCGCCACGACGTTTACGCCATGGTCGTTCAAGGATTTCAGAATCCGTTCTTGTCGCTGACGTACGTCTTCGCCATGGTTGTGCTGGGGCTGCACCTCTGGCACGGCGCGCCCAGCCTGTTTCAGACGCTGGGCCTCAAGCACCCGGCCTGGGAGACGTGCATCCGCCGCACGTGCCAGACGGTCGTGGCGCTCGTCGTCCTGGGCAACTGCCTGATGCCGCTGTCGATTCTGTTTCTGCACGAGTCTTTCACGAGCAAGTGAAATGACAGCCACCGCCCACGTCGAAGCTCCCTCAGCCGTTGCCGGACCGCCCCTCGTCGGCAGCCCGCTCGACGGCCGCGCCCCTTCCGGCCCGGTCGAGCAGAAATGGGAGCGCTTCCGCCGCGACATGCTGCTCGTGTCGCCCGCCAACAAGCGGAAGTTCACGGTCATCGTGGTCGGATCGGGCCTGGCCGGGGCCTCGGCCGCCGCCACGCTGGGGCAGCTCGGCTACAACGTGCACTGCTTCTGCTTCCAGGACAGCCCCCGCCGGGCCCACAGCATCGCCGCGCAGGGCGGGATCAACGCGGCCAAGAACTACACGGGCGACGGCGACAGCGTCTTCCGGCTCTTCAAGGACACGGTGAAAGGCGGCGATTTCCGCTCGCGCGAATCGAACGTCCACCGCCTGGCCGAGATCAGCGCCAACATCATCGATCAGTGCGTGGCGCTGGGCGTGCCCTTCGACCGCGAGTACAGCGGCTACCTGGCCAACCGCTCGTTCGGCGGGGCGCAGGTGTCGCGCACGTTCTACGCCCGCGGCCAGACCGGCCAGCAATTGCTCCTGGGATGCTACGCGGCCCTCTCGCGGCAGGTTGCAGCCGGCACCGTGAAGATGCACACACGGATGGAGATGCTCGACCTGGTCGTCGTCAAAGGCAAGGCCCGCGGCATCATCACGCGGAACCTGGTGACGGGGAAGGTCGAGCGCTGGGCGGGGCACGCGGTGCTCCTGTGCACCGGCGGCTACGGTCCCGTTTTTTATCTGTCGACGAACGCCGCCGGCTGCAACGTGACGGCCACGTATCGCGCGTATCGCCGCGGGGCGTATTTTGCCAATCCCTGCTTCACCCAGATTCACCCCACGTGTATCCCCGTACACGGCGACTTTCAGTCGAAGCTAACGCTGATGTCCGAGTCGCTGCGGAACGACGGGCGCGTGTGGGTTCCCAAGAAGGAGGGCGAAAAACGCCAGCCCAACGACATTCCCGAGGAGGACCGCGACTATTTTCTGGAGCGGCGCTACCCGACCTATGGGAACCTTGCGCCGCGCGACATTTCGTCGCGGGCGGCCAAGCAGGTCTGCGACGAGGGGCGGGGCGTCGGTCCGATGGGGCGCGGCGTGTACCTCGATTTCCGCGACGCGATCAAGCGCCTGGGGCGCTCGGCCATCGAGTCCCGCTATGGCAACCTGTTCGAGATGTACAACCGCATCACCGGCGACGACGGTTACGCGGTCCCCATGCGCATCTACCCGGCCAGCCACTACGCCATGGGCGGCCTGTGGGTCGATTATCAGCTCATGAGCAACCTGCCGGGCCTGTTTGTGCTGGGCGAGGCGAATTTCTCGGACCACGGCGCCAACCGCCTGGGCGCGAGCGCCCTCATGCAGGGCCTGGCCGACGGCTTCTTCGTCATCTCCGATTGTCTGGGCAATTACCTGGCGAGCACGCCGCTGGAGCCGGTGAAGGCCGACGCGCCGGAGTTCGTCGAGGCCCAGACCGAAACCAACGTGCGGATCGACAAGCTGCTTTCCGTGAACGGCAAGCGCACGCCCGATTCCTTCCACCGCGAGCTGGGGCAGTTGCTGTGGGACCATTGCGGCATGTCGCGCAATGCCCGGGGCCTGGCGCGCGTGCTCGAGCGCGTGCCGGAGCTGCGGCAGGAGTTCTGGGAGAACGTGCAGGTGCTGGGGCACTACGACGAGTACAACATCATGCTCGAGAGGGCGCTGCGCGTGGCGGACTTCATGGAGTTCGCGGATCTTCTGGCCTACGACGCGCTCGTGCGCGACGAGTCGTGCGGCTGCCATTTCCGCGAGGAGCACCAGGAAGACGGCGAGTGCCGGCGCGACGACGAGAATTTCTGCCACGTAGCGGCCTGGGAGTTCCGCGGTCCCGACGAGCGGCCGGTCCTGCACAAGGAACCGCTGGCGTTCGAGGCCGTCGGGCTGGCCAGTCGGAGCTACAAGTAAGGAATCGCGAGATTGCGAATCGTTTTTGGGGATGAATGCGATGATCTACGGCTATGACGATCGAACGGTCAACGAACACGGACTGAAGCAGATGCGAGTGGTTAGTATCTGTGCGAAGCCCATCGCTCTGCGTGAGCTGGCTGCCTTTCTCGTGGAGGCCGCCGCCGAGTTGGAATCGGGACCGAAGCATTCAAGCTGGCATAGACACCATGGGCCTGAACTGAAGCAATTGCTCGGTTGCGACGTGGTCGTGTGCAACGTGGAATAGGGCGGCCGTTCGAGTTTGAACATACGCTCCATAGGCGTTTTGCCATGAACTTCACCCTCTACATCTGGCGGCAGCGAAACGCCAAGTCCAAGGGCAAAATGGTCCGCTACCGCGCGACCGATATCAGCCCGGACATGTCGTTCCTCGAAATGCTCGACAAGCTGAACGCCGACCTGGCGGCGGCGGGCGAAGAGCCGGTGGCCTTCGACCACGACTGCCGCGAGGGCATCTGCGGCACCTGCTCGCTCGTCGTCAACGGCGTCGCCCACGGCCCGCAGCGCGCCACCACCGTCTGCCAGCTCCACATGCGGCACTTCAAGGAGGGGCAGGAAATCTGGATCGAGCCCTTCCGGGCGCGGGCCTTTCCGATCGTCCGCGATCTGGTCGTCGATCGCAGCGCCTTCGATCGCATCACGCAGGCCGGCGGGTTCATCTCGGCCAACACGGGACCGGCCCCCGACGCCAACAGCCTGCTCGTGCCCAAAGAGGAGGTATCGACCGCCATGTCGGCCGCGGCCTGCATCGGCTGCGGGGCCTGCGTGGCCGCCTGCCCGAACGCTTCGGCCATGCTCTTCGTCGCCGCCAAGATTTCGCACCTGGCGCACCTGCCGCAGGGCCAGCCGGAGCGCCGCCGCCGGGCGCTGTCGATGGTGCGGGCGATGGACGGCGAGGGCTTCGGCAACTGCACGAACCACGAGGAGTGCGAGGCCGTCTGCCCGAAGGAGATTTCCGTCCGCTTCATCGCGGAGATGAACCGCGATTACCTGCGAGCGGCGCTAACGACGGCGGAACCGGAAACGGCGTCCTGACGCCGCCTCCACCGACCCCGCGTCGGTGGATGCACGACTGGCAGCTACCCACGGCTGCGATTGTCCTCTGGGATTTCTATCGTTGCGGTCCCACGGTCGGCCGGCGCGCCGTCTCGTCGGAAAGCAGCTCTTCCTTGTAGCTCATCACGAAGTGCATGCTGCTGCTCTCGCCGATGTGGCCGATCACGCGCTTCTCCAGCTCCAGCTCCTGCGAGATGATGCGGCCGCGCTGGATGTCGAAGCGGACGGCGCCCTGCGTTTCGCGCTGCACGAGCTGGGCCTCGATGAAGGGGTCGTTGATCGGCGTCAGGATGGCCGTCTCCACGCGGATCGTGGCCACGTGCCCCGTCACGTCCTCCAGCTTGTAGCGCTGGACGCACTTGATCTCCTTCAATGTGCGGTCCTTCTTCTGGCAGGTGATCGTGTGCGGCTCGGTCCATTCCTCGCCGACGGCCACGGGATCCTTGGGAAGCTGAATCGTGAGCTGGCTGGAGGGGTCGGTCGGCTGCGGGGCGACGTTCTCGCGCCTGACGATCGCTCCCTTGTCGTCCATGAGCACCTTGGCCAGCGGCACGCCGACGTTTTTGGCGGCCCCTTCAAATCCCGGCGGCGGATCCTTGTCGGTCTCGCTGTTGTAGACCGATTCGGCGCGGCCCGACGTCTTGTCGCGCATCACGACCTTCTCGACCATGTGGATGAAGGCGAATTGTCCCTCGGCGGGCTGCTTGCCGACCTTCCACACCTTGACGGAGTCGCTGGAAGTCTCGGAGGTCTGCGTCGTGCCGTTGAGGGTCGTGCGGATCTTGGCCCGGTGCTGGACCTGCCAGCGAAGCACTTCGCCCGGCGCGAATTTGTAGCGCAGCGTGTAGGTTTTCTCCCCGGACGATTTCCCGCGGACGGCCGACTTGTCTTGCTGCGACAGCGCCGTGGCTGCGGCGGCGGCGAGGGAGAAGGCGCAGCAGGCAATCGCGCATCGGCGCAGAGCGTTCATCTCGACTCCTTTCGAGACTGGCAATCGAAACGGCGCGTCGGCGCCGTCATCCTTCCCTGGCGATCGTTCCGCCCCAGCCGAGCTTCTCGCGGAGCGTACGGTAATAGCTCTGGCCTTCGACCTCGATCATCTGGAACGTCGCCGCGGCGCGCTTCACGCGCACCCGGTCGCCCGGCGCCAGAGTGCACACTACCTGGCCGTCGACCACCGCCGCCGTGCCCGGGTTGGGCGACGCCACCACCAGCTCGTAGACGCGGTCGGCCGAATCGACGACGGGCCGGTTGGTGAGCGTGTGCGGGCTGATGGGGGAGATGACCAGGGCCTGGATGTCCTTGCGCAGGATCGGGCCGCCGGCCGAAAGATTGTGGGCCGTCGAGCCGACGGGCGTGCTGACGATCAGGCCGTCGGAACTATAGGTGGTCGCCATTTCACCGTCAACGCAGAGATGCACGTCGAGCATGCGGAACGGGGGGCCTGCTAGCACGGCCACTTCGTTGAGCGCGAGCTTGCTGGCCACGACCTTTCCGCCGCGGAGGACGTCGCAGGCGATCATCAGGTGCTGGACCACGCGCCATTTGCGCTCGGCGAGCTTGGGCAGAATGCCGAGGAACTGCTCCTCCGACAGCGCAGCCAGAAAGCCGAGCTTTCCCAGGTTGACGCCGACGACGGGCCGCTGCTTTTGGCCCATCTGCCTCGCGGCGCGAAGGATGGAGCCGTCGCCGCCCAGGACGACGACGAGGTCGGCCTCGACGGCGGACAGATCGACCGCGAACGACTCGTCCCAGAGCGCGATCTGCGCGTGCTGCTCGATCTTGGGCCGCAGCGCCCGGGCGCGATCTGCAATTTGCGCGCGTTCGCCGAGCGCGAGAACAATGAGTCGGAGCGCGGGCGAGGGAGTTGCGGCGGCGGGCATGTTTCGATCATAGACGGCCTGCGCAAATGCAGCAAGAAACACGACCCCAAGCCCACAGATGCGTTCTCTCTCCTGCTCCCTGTCTCCTGTTTCCTGTCCCCTGATTCCCGCCGCTGGCATTCCCCGCCGGTCATGGGACAATATTCACCGGACCTCCCCCAATGATCCTTCTCCTTGACAACTACGACAGCTTCGTCTTCAACCTGGCGCGGTACTTCTGCCGCCTGGGCCAGGAGACGGTTGTCGTGCGCAACGACGCGATCGACGTGACCGGAATTGAGGCGCTGCGGCCGGAGGCGATTGTCATCTCGCCCGGCCCGTGCGCGCCGCCGCAGGCCGGCTGCTCGCTGGATGTCGTGCGGAGTTTCTTTGACAAGCTGCCCATCCTGGGCGTGTGCCTGGGGCATCAGGCGATCGGCGAGGCCCTGGGAGGCCGCATCGTCCGCGCCAAAGAGCCGGTCCACGGCCG
This sequence comes from Planctomycetia bacterium, assembly GCA_016177915.1. GTDB lineage: Bacteria > Planctomycetota > Planctomycetia > Pirellulales > S012-138 > JACOUI01. The sequence continues at coordinate 1,396 of JACOUI010000176.1, read as the reverse complement.
CACGTCGCTCGTCTATCACGACGGCACGGGCGTCTTCGCCGGCCTGGCGAGCCCGATGACGGCTTGCCGGTATCATTCGCTCGTGGTCGAGGAATCGTCGCTGCCTGAGGAGTTGGAAGTGACCGCCTGGACGGCCGACGGCGTGGTGATGGCCCTGGCGCACCGGGCGTATCCGGTCGTCGGCGTGCAGTTCCATCCGGAGTCGATCCTGACGCCGGACGGGCTGCGATTGCTGTTCAACTTCCTGCGGCTGTCGGGCATTGCGGTGCGGCGGATGCCGGACTTTGGGACGGAGCTGGCGGACCCGCCGTCGCCGGAGCGGGCAATGCCGAGGGAGCCGGTGACGTTTTGAGAACCTTGTCGCTGAATTGATTTGAGAGCGCCAAAGTCGAGTACGAGAACGAGTACGATAAGAAACTGCCGACGCACACAGTCCGCCAAGCGAATATCACTCCAAAGCCCGCAATAGCCCCTCCGCCTTGATCCACGTCTCCTCGTACTCCCGCTCCGGATCCGACTGCGCCACGATCCCGCCGCCGACGGGCGCCTGCCAGAAGCCGCGGCCGCAGGTGATCGTGCGGATCAAGATGCTGCTGTCGAGCGCTCCGTCGAAGCCCAGGTAGGCCAGCGAGCCGCAGTAGGGTCCGCGGGCCGTCGGCTCCAGCTCGGCGATGATCTCCATCGCCCGGACCTTCGGCGCTCCCGTGATCGAGCCGCCGGGAAAGGCCGCGCGAAGGGCGTCGAGCGCGGTGCGGCCTTCGGCCAGCTCGCCGCGAATGGCCGAGACGAGGTGCTGCACGTACTCGTAGTTTTCCAGCTTGCAAAGCTCCGTGACGCGGACGCTCTCCGGCCGGCAGACGCGCGACAGGTCGTTCCGCAGGAGATCGACGATCATCACGTTCTCGGCCCGGTCCTTTTCGCTGTCCCGTAGCTCGCTGGCGGCGATCAGGTCGGCCTCCGGAAAATGGCTGCGGCGGCGCGTGCCCTTGATCGGCCGGGCCTCGACCTGGCACCCGCGGACCTGCAAAAACCGCTCCGGCGAGGCGCTGGCGATTTGAAACTCGCCAAGGTCGAAATAGCCGGCGAACGTGGCCCGGTTGCGGCGGCGCAGCCGCAGATAGAGCGACGGGGCGTCGTCGCGCGCCGGGCAAAGCAGCCGCTGAGACAGGTTCACTTGAAAAATATCGCCGGCGCGGATGTAGTCGATCGCCCGCTGGACGGCCGCGAGATAGCCGTCGGCGGAAAAGTTGCTCGTGACGCCCGGCCGGTCCGGGCAGGGGAACTGCGGCGCGGCCGCGGACGTAGGGTGGGCACGGCCCACCTCTTCGATGGACGGCGATGAAACCGGACGCGCCGCGCCGCCAAACCCCCCACCCCGACCCTCCCCCGCAAGGGG
>JACOUI010000175.1 GCA_016177915.1 Planctomycetia bacterium | reverse complement strand
TGCTCGTCAAGCGGATCGAAGTTGATGAAAACGAGATTCGCGTGGTGTACAAGGTGCAATCCGACCCTTTTGTCCACGGCCCCGCTAGGGGCAGTTTTTTACAAGATTGTTGGAGGCGTCATGCCGCCGCTTCGCGGCTGAGGAAAGAGACGGCACAGCGGAGTGTGCCTACTACAAAAGGCATGCGGTCGGCTCTTGCGCTCCGATCCACAGCCCCCCCAGCGCCGCCCAGATCCACTGCGGTCGATCTAAAAATAATTCAAAAATAGTATTTCATCGCACCAGCCTCGGCCCTACCCTCAGGGACGTAGACGCACCTGCGCTCTCGCCCAGCCTTCCCCCGCGCTCCTTCCCCCGCGCGTGGGGCACGTTCGGGAAATCCGTAGTGCCCCAAAGCCTCGCCCGAACCGCCGTGCCAACCAATCCAACAAAAAAAGTCGCCGCGGCCCTCGACGCCAGCCCCACGACTTCCCTAACTCCAACCCCCGCCGCGAATAACGCCTCCCGACACTCAGAAAACCTGCCCCAAGCACCCTGCCCGTCCCTGTCTCCTCCCGCGTCCGCACCCTGCCCCTCCCTGCGCCGTCCCCTGTCCGTGCCATGCCCGTCCCCTGCCCGTCGCGCACCGTTTTCTTGTGTCCTACACGGCCCTCGAATTCTTACTGCCCCGCCACCTTGTCCGGCCGCGTGTCCTCTGGCACTTTCAGCTCTGCCCGCAGCCGCTCCAGCTCGTTGTGCAGTTCGGCCTGCACCGCGGCGTATGCCGGGTCGCCGTAGACGTTTTTCATCTCCCGCGGGTCCTTCTCCAGGTCATACAGCTCCCACTCCTTCAGGCTGTAAAAGTTCATCAGCTTGAACTTCTTCGTGGCCACGCCGAAGTGCCGGTGGACGTTGTGGACGCCCGGATGCTCGTAAAACTGGTAATAGGCCGAGGTCCGCCAGTCCGGCGGCGTGGAACCTTCCAAGAGCGGCCGCAGACTGCGGCCCTGCATGTCCACCGGGACCTTCGCGCCGGCAAAGTCCAAAAACGTCTCCGCAAAGTCGAGGTTCAGGGCCAGGTCGTCGTTCACCGAGCCGGGCTTGATGTGGCCGGGATACCGCACGAGGAGCGGCGTGCCGTGCGACTCGCGGTACATGAAGCGCTTGTCGAACCAGCCGTGCTCGCCCAGGTAAAAGCCCTGGTCGGCCGTGTAGATCACGATCGTGCTGTTGGCCAGGCCCGATTCGTCCAGGTAATCGAGCACGCGGCCGACGTTCTCATCGACCGAGGCCACGCAGCGCAGGTAGTCCTTGATGTAGCGCTGATATTTCCACCGCACCAGCTCCTTGCCCTGCAAGTTGGCCTTCTTGAACTCCTCGTTCTTGGGCCCGTAGGCCTTTTGCCAGGCGGCGAGCTGCTCGGGCGTGAGATTCTTGGGCGGCGTGAGCTTGAGGTCCAGCGGCGTCAAGTCGCCCGCCACGCTCATGGTCTGCGTCCTGGCCGCCGTGCCGCGGCCGGCGTAGTCGTCGAACAGCGTCTCCGGCTCGGGGATCGTCACGTCGTCGAAGAGCGTCAGGTGCTTGGGCGAAGGCTGCCACTCGCGGTGCGGCGCCTTGTGGTGGTACATCAGGAAAAACGGCTTCGAGCGGTCGCGGCCGCTCTTCAAAAACTCCAGCGCGTAGTCGGTGATGATGTCGGTCGTGTAGCCCGTGTGCGGCTTGCGGCCCTGGGCGGTCTTCATCGGCGGGTTGTAGTACGGTCCCTGGCCGATGAGGATGTTCCAGTGATCGAAGCCGGTGGGGTCGCTCTCCAGGTGCCACTTGCCGATGATCGCAGTCTGGTAGCCGGCGGCTTGCAGGAGCTTGGCGACGTTTTGCTGCGAGCCGTCGAAGCGGTCGCCGTTCTGGATGAATCCATTCAGATGGCTATACTTCCCGGTCAGGATCACCGCGCGGCACGGCCCGCAAAGGGAATTCGTCACGCAGCAGCGGTCGAAGCGCATGCCCTCGCGGGCGAGCCGGTCGAGGTTGGGGGTTTTATTGATCTTGCTGCCGTAGCAGCTTAAGGCCTGAAACGCATGGTCGTCGGCCATGATGAAGAGGATGTTCGGCCGGTCGTCGGCGCGCGCCGGCAGCGATGCCGCCACCAACGCGATCGTCACAGCCAGGATCGAGGCAATCGAACCAACCGCCGCCCAATTCCAGACTCGTTGCATGACTGACTCCTGTTTTCTGACGCCTGCTTCCTGTCACTTGCTTCCCACCCACTAACCACCATCCACTACCCCTACCCTTTTACCCTCCCGCGCGGCCGATTTGGAGCGTCCAGGATGAAGATTCTCGTGACTGGGGGGGCGGGGTACGTCGGCAGCCACGCCGTCAAGGCGCTCGTCGCCGCCGGACACGAAGTCTGGGTCTACGACAACCTCTCGCGGGGGCACCAGGCCGCTGTTCCGCCGGGGCGGCTCATCGTCGGCGAACTTGCGGACCGCAATCATCTCGCGGCCGTGATGCGGACGCGGAAGATCGACGCCGTGATGCACTTCGCGGCCTTGGCCTACGTGGGCGAGTCGGTCGAGAAGCCGGAACTCTATTACAGAAACAACGTCGTCGGCACCCTCGTGCTGTTGGAGGCGATGCGGGCGGCGGACGTCTCGCAGATCGTTTTTTCCAGCACGACCGCCACCTACGGCGTGCCGCAGCGCGTGCCCACGCCCGAAGACGAGCCGCAGCGCCCGGTGAACCCTTACGGCTTCACCAAGTTCGTGATCGAGCGCGTGCTCGACGACTACGCGCAGGCGCACGGCCTGGCGTTCGCCGCGCTCCGGTACTTCAACGCCGCCGGCTGCAGCGCGGACGGCACGCTCGGCGAAGATCACGATCCCGAGACGCACTTGATCCCGATCACCTTGCAAGTCGCCCTCGGGCAGCGGCCGCAGATCACGATCTTCGGCGACGACTGGCCCACGCCCGACGGGACGTGCGTGCGCGACTACGTTCACGTGGACGACCTGGCGGCGGCCCACGCGGCGGCGCTTGCGCATTTGCGGCCCGGCCGCGGATTGAAGCTCAATCTCGGCACGGGCCGGGGGCATAGCGTGCGAGAGGTGGTCGAGGCCTGCCGCAAGGCGACGGGCCACGTGATCCCCTGCCAGGTCGGCCCGCGCCGTCCCGGCGACCCGCCGATGCTCGTGGCCGACGCCAGCGCGGCGAAGCGCATCCTGGGCTGGTCGCCACGGTTCGTGATGATCGAGTCGATTGTGGAGACGGCCTGGCGGTGGCACAAGGCGCATCCGCGCGGCTATTCGTCGTAGCTGACGCAAACCCACTCCGCGTGCCGTCCCCCTACAGTCCCCCTACCGGGACCGTTGCGGTCGATCGCCGGCGCCGCGATACTCTCGGGGCCAATCGCTCCTGGACCAACGTGGCGCTGCTGACGATGAGAATCACGCGTCTTGAGACTTTTCTGGCCAATGCCGGACTGCGGAACTATTTGTTCCTGCGCCTGACGACCGACACGGGCCTTGTCGGCCTGGGCGAGGCCTCGCTCGAGTGGCAGGAAAAAACGGTCCAGACGCTCGTTCACGAATGGCTCGAAGACCGCGTCCTCGGCGTCGATCCACGGGATATTGAGCGAGTCGCGGCCGATCTGGTTCGCGACCAGTACCAAGGCGGCGCGACGGTGATGACGGTTGTCAGCGGCTTCGAGATCGCCTGCTGGGACCTGATCGGCAAGGCCGAAGGCAAACCGCTGTTCGAGCTTCTGGGCGGCCGATCGCGCGACGAGCTGCCCGCTTACGCCAACGGCTGGTACGGCGGCGCGACGAAGCCCGAGGAGTACGCGGCCAAGGCGAAGGACGTCGTGCGGCGCGGCTATCAGGCGATGAAGTTCGATCCCTTCGGCGTGGCCTGGCAGGAAATGACGCGCGAGGAGATGGACGAGGCAGAGCGGATCGTGGCGGCGGTGCGCGATTCGCTCGGCGAGGGGGCGGTCGGCGACGCGGTCGAGCTGATGATCGAGGTCCACGGGCGGCTTTCCACGTCGTGCGCGATCGAGATGGGCCGGCGGCTGGCGGCGTATCGCCCGGCGTGGTACGAGGAGCCGGTCTCGCCCTATGCGATCGAGGAGCAGCGGAAGGTGAAGGAGGCGCTGCCGTTTCCGATCGCGGCCGGCGAGCGGCTCTATATGCTCGACGATTTCGAGCGGCTCGTGCGGCTGCGGGCCTGCGACGTCGTGCAGCCGGACCTGGCCCATTGCGGCGGCCTCGCGATGGGCAAAAAAATCGCGGCCCTGGCCGAGCCGGCGGGCATGCGCCTCGCGCCGCACTGCTCGGTCGGGCCGGTGGCGCTGTGTGCGGCGATTCATTTCGGCTGGGCGACGAAATCGGTGCTCGTGCAGGAGGATTTTTCACAGTTCGACGTGCCCTGGCGCAAGGAATTCGTCCGCGGCTGGGAACTTTCGCGCGGCGGGACCTTTGCGCTGCCCGAGGGAGCGGGGTTGGGGATCGAGCTGGACGAAGCCGCCTGCGCGCGGCACCCGTACCAGAAGCACACGTTTCCGTCGCTCTGGGACCGGCGGTGGGTGAAGGAGTTCACGAAGGGCGGCGGTCGTTTGTAGGGTCAGAAGCGGTCGGTGGTCCCTCCCGGCGCCAGCAGGGAAAGCGCGCGTTCTCAGTCGATGTCATGGCCGCGACCACCGCTTCATGGTCAAAGCCCGGCAGTTGCTCCACTCGACGGAGTAACAGGTCGATTCCTTCCGCTTCGCTTGGCACGATGCAGCCCACTTCTTTGCCGGCCAGGACCCAGAAGACGTCGTCGAGATACGGTCCTAGGTCCGTCGTCACGATAACCACGGCCTGTAAATCGGTCCATTTCACAGATTCGACGACGCCATCGGGCCGGAGGCAGGTGACGCAGTCGTCATCAAATGAGACAACAGGGCGCTGTGAAGGCATTGTGCCTATGTAACCCCTTCGGGGTATCCGTAGATTGGGATCTGCGTACCCAGGATGCGCCGCTGCGCGGCGACCCTGGGCTTTGCTCTGTAACGCTTTCAGCGTAAGAGGCCGACGCGCGCGCGTCCGGGAGAATCAGACTGCGAGAACGTGGCTTGGGTTGCCCTACGCGCAGCTTTCCTTCATCGTCGCTTCCGCCCGCTTGTGCATCTCGTCTGGCGACAGGTCTTCCTTGTGCGTGCCGATCGTCCAGACGTGCCCGAACGGGTCCACCAGCGTGCCCGAGCGGTCGCCGTAGAACTGGTCCTTCACGGGCCGCATGACGGTCGCCCCGGCGGCCACGGCCTGGTTGAAGCGGGCGTCGACGTTGTCGACGTAGAGCATGATGCTGACGGGCGTGCCGCCCAGGGCCTTGGGGCTTTTGAAGCCCATGTCGGGATACTCGTCGGCCAGCATGATGACCGAGTCGCCGATCTTGATCTCGGCGTGGCCGATCTTGCCGTCCGGCGCGGCGAAGCGGAACATCTCCGTCGCGCCGAGGCCCTTCTTGTAGTAGTCGATGGCCTGGGCGGCGCCCTGGCAGATCAGGTAGGGCGTGGCGGTGTGGTAGCCATCGGGGATCGGCTTGACGGCCATGGGGGTGTTCCTTCCATCCGAGTCGCGATGTGCACGGGCGCGTTTCGCGTGCCGCCAGACTATGGCGGGCGCGGGTCAAGCGGCGGAGATGGAGATCGCAGATTGCGATGTCCAATCTGACGACCAAGCGACGATTGAGCGACCGACTCGAGTCTGTCACCACCGAGCTTCCCTCCCATAGTCGCCGAACGGGCAATCTTGTACGATCACAGCAGATGAGAACGAGAGACGCGCTGTGATCGGCAACGCAAGTGATTACGAGAAAGCGCTGAAGGAGCTGCGCGATTTGGATGAGCGCCTGCAAAGGCTGCTGCGCTCGAATCCGGGCGGATCGAAGGGCTTTACGAAGGCCGGCATCCGCAAGATGATTGCGCGGCTGAACGGAGAACTCGCCATCTACGAAGGCAGCGAGGAGGCGAGGACGGAGCCCAAATAGCAGCGCCTGCCAACCACCAAGGATCGCAAGCGTGCCAGAGAAACGCCGCGTCATTGTCCTGGACCCGCTTCCGACGAATGTCTCCGCCTCCTGAGTTTGCTGCACGCACCATGTCAGATCTGCTAACGATCAAGGACAGGTTCGAGCGATTGTGCCCGGCGATGGACGAGAAGATGCGCCGCCTGTGGGCGGCGAACGAAGCAATTGCTCAGGGATGGGCAGGTGAGAGCGTAGTGAGTGCGGCGACCGGCCTTTCGCGCGCCACCATTCATTCAGGGGTGAAGGAACTCAAACGGCTGGCGCTGCATGCAGGCGATTTCGTGCTCCGAAAGCGTCGCTCCAGATCGTCTCGAGCAAGTCTCCGCATCCGACGGCCGGGTGGAGGGCGAAAGCTCACCGAACTAAAGAATCCGGGAATCCTAGCGGCTCTGGAACAGTTGGTGAGTGGCGAAGTCGGCGGCGACCCAATGACCGAGCAGCGCTGGGTGCGCAGCAGCCTGCGACGACTAAGTTCGCGCCTCAAAGAGGAGGGATTCCAAGCGAGCGAGGGCGTAGTGCGCCGCCTGCTCAAGAACATGGGCTTCTCGTTGAAAGCGAACAAGCGTAAGCAGGGCCGGCGGGGATGCCTAGAACGGGATACGCAATTCAATTACATCATGTCGTAGCGGCAGCGCTTTGCTGCCGCGGGTCTACCAGTCATCAGCGTGGACACGAAAAAGAAGGAGCTGATTGGTGAGTTCCGGAAGAGCGGACGAACTTGGTGCAGGAAACCCGAAGAAGTTCACGAGCACGATTTTCCGGGCGTGGCCCAACACCGGGCGGTACCGCTGGGAATCTACGACATTGCAAAGAACGCGGGCTACGTCTACGTCGGTCTCTCCCACGATACACCTGAGTTCGCAGTTAACTGCATCAGCCGATGGTGGAAAAATGAAGCATGCCATCTCTATCCCATTGCCCGTGAGTTGCTGATCCTGGCTGATGGAGGAGGCTGTAACGGCTGTCGCACAAGGGCCTGGAAGCTGAATCTTCAACAAGAGCTTTGCGACGGAGTAATTGTTTACCGCCTTAAAGCAGGCGTACACTGCGTGCTAGCAGGGCCGAGCCCTGCGTTTTCCCGAGGATTCTCAAACCGAACATAGTCAAGCCATATCGGAGTCGAGTGGTGGTTACGCGAACGCGGAAGCGAACTGCGGCAAC
>JACOUI010000174.1 GCA_016177915.1 Planctomycetia bacterium | reverse complement strand
CTTGTCGGATCCGCCGGCGGTCGGCGGATCGTCCGACCCCGCGGACCACCGTCCGCCGGGGCCATCACCACCATCCGAGGAGGTCCATTCCTCCGCCCATACTAGCACGTGCTAGCGGCAAACATTTAGGTGGGGGGACAACGGTGACTTCCGGGTCGTCGTCCTGGATGGTCGCCATCGCCTTCTTGGGATCGCCGATGACCGCGCCGTATGCTGCCGTGAGCTTTACGAAGAACGTCTCGTCTTTCTCGTTCTCGCCGTCTTGCTCGGTAGCGATGGGAATGTCGATGAACAGCGCGCCGCCGGTGAACGACATCTCGCCGTACGGCTCCGGGTTGGGGGGCTGGGGCGTGGGCGTGTAGTCGTCGAGCCGCTGGTATGCCGTACCGTCCACGGTCTGGTAGCGAATCGAGGTCGGCAGAGTCGTGTTCGTCCGCCAAACCCGGAAGGAGGCGGTTTGGCTCTCCCATACGGGCGCTGCATCGGCAATGGTCACCGTGTTGTCGGGCGGCAAGATCGTGGCTTCTCCCTGCGGGTCAGCAACCACCCCGTTCGTGGCCGTGCCAAGCCTGAGGTAGAAGTTCTCGTTTCCCTCCGTGATCCAGTCGTAATGGGTCTGGACGCTGACGAACGCGGAGTTCTGTCCGGCAGGAATGCTCACCTTCGTGTTCGGATTTGCTGGAATCTCCGTGTAGTCCAAAGGGTTTCCCTGTGGATCCTTCGCGAAGGCTGAGCCATCGGCCGTCCAGTATTCGACCGTGACTGGGGCGTTCGGGTCCTCCCGAGGATCGGCGTTCAGGTAGACGCGGAAGGAAGCAGCACTGCCCTCAATCACAACCGCGTCGTCAATGTAGATTGACGCCGTCAACAGGGTTCGCTCCTCCAGCACCTCAAAGTGCAGCCGCTTCCACGGCCGGCGCAGGGGCCGCTCCGGCTTCTCGCGCCACCGGGCAAGATGGCCCCGAGCGCCCTGGGCAAGTTGGCCCAGCGCGGCCCGAAGGCCCTTCCACCACATGGCGGGACTGCGCATTGGTTGCCTCCCTAACACTCCGCCGACCGACGAGCCGTTCCGTGTCGTGGCCGGGACCAGAAGGGGCACGCGAATTGGCGTCCTGCAAGACACAGTGTGTCAACGGCTGCTTGTTTGTTAGCGACTCCATCGAGTAGTGTCAAGCAGTTTTGTGCAAAGAGTCGTTAGCGCCGGCGATCCCTCACGATGATCTGGTACGCGGCGGTGGATTTGGAGCAGACGTGGCTCTGGTGGGCGACGGGGATCGTGGCGGGCCTGGCGATCATCGCCGTGTTCGCCCTGTTCGAGAAGAAGCGCGAGGACGTGCTGTCGATGGTCGATCGGCTGAAACAGTGGCAGCCGTAGCCCGCTCGTCTCCGCTACAATATCAATGGTTGCACACGTTCCCCCACGTGGACCCTCTTGTGTCCCACGACCTCGACCTCCATCCCGCGTCGGCCGACGAGCGCCTGGCCGCCTATCGCAACGTCTTCGACGTCTGGCCCTATGCTGGCACGGTCGAAGCGCACGTGCAAAGGCGGCTGGACTCCGTCCAGCACCACCGGGCGGGCTGGTTCGTCGGCACGCTTTCCGGCCGCGTCGTCACGTCGCTGGCCTGCTATGACCTTCCGTTCCAGGTCCGCGGCCGCGTCGTGCCCGGCATCGCCATCGGCTCCGTTCACACGCTTTCCGAGTTCCGCGGCCAGGGTTTTGCCCGCCGGCTGATCGAGCACGTCGAGGAGCACGAGCGGCGTCGCGGGACGGCGCTGTCGGTGCTCTACAGCGACATCGGCACGAACTATTACGCGCGACTGGGCTATTCCGCCTGCCCGTCGCACGAGGGCTGGATTGATCTCTCGGCCAGCGGGGGGCGTCAGTCCCCTGCTGCGTGCGACGACGCGCCCACGTCACCGCACAACCTCGGGCTGTCTGCTCGGAACGCCTCGGACGCGGTCGAGGAGCTGGCGCACCTTTACTCCGCCGACCACGGCGCCGCGCCCCTGTGCATTCACCGCGGCAGCGAATACTGGGATTACCTGCTGCGCAAATCGACGGCGGGCGAGCTCCTTTCCATGGCTGCGCCGGGCGGGGAATTCGTCGGCTACGCGCGGATCAGGCGCGTCGATACGCCCGGCGGCCCCCTTTGGCGGATTCACGATCTGGCCCTGCCGGATCGCCGGCGCTGGCTCGGCGCGACCTACGACGCGCTCGTCCGCCTGGCCCGATCGCGCGGCGCTGCGCGGTTGGGCGGATGGATGCCAAACGACGAGGTTTCGCGGCGGCGCTTCCAGATCGCGCCGCGGGCACGCGAGATCACGATGCTCAAGCCGCTGCGGGAGGAAATCGCGCTCGACGCGGACATGATCGCCGCGGCCGACGGATTCTGCGAGATCGATCACGTCTGACCGCGCATCCCTGCCAATGGGATGTTCCTCCCGCCACGCAGCTCGCCTGCGTGGAGGAATGTTTGTGCCCCAGACGCTCGCCACAAAAATCGCTCGGCACCACGCGGCTTGCCGCGCTTGCAGTCACGCGCTGCCGTGTTTCTCGGCACGGCCCGCCTCGTCCGACCGCCGCTGTCACCCGCAGTTTTTGCCGTTTTCAGCAGTAACGTGTTGGTCGGCCGTTGCTTCGGGACAAAGACGCCTTCCGCGCGGTTTTCACGGCACGTCGATTGCGTATCGGCACGCGGGCGTGCGACGCAGCTCGGCAGGCGCGGGCCTCTCGAGGCCCCGTCTGCCGGGCGCGGCCACCGCCGCGGCGACGCAATGTGGACGCACTAAAACGGAGTTTTGCGCAGGACGATCCTGCGTTTAAGCGGCCTGTCAGGCAACGCTGGGCCGCTTGGTTGTCCAGAAGGAAGCCCTCTGGCTTGGATGGGTGATCCGCCTCGCCCATCCAAGCCGGGGCTGTTTCTTGGAAAGAATTGAAAAGTGACAATTTTCAATTTGAAATTGTAATCCTCCACCTGCGATATCGGCTGTTAGCGGCGATCCTCCTGCCGACGCTGCTCGCCCCACCCACTTGAGCCGATGCTCCGGGCGCCCTACGATCTTGCCGGGACGCACAACTGCGCTGTAGGGTGGGTGGAGCCAGCCGAGCGCCGGTGGGCCTTCGCTCGCGTCCACGGCGCCAAATACGCGGCGAAGTCGGGCCGGCGGCTGAATTGCCTTGCGACACCCGCTGCGCCGCGAGCTCGACCCACCCTACAAAACCATGAAGCTCATCATCGCCATCATCCAGCCGGCCAGGCTCGAGGCGGTCAAGGCCGCCCTCAGCGAGGTGGAAGTCTTCCGCCTCACCGTGCTGGACTGCCAGGGCTTCGGCCGCCAGAAGGGGCACACCGAGGTCTACCGCGGCCACGAGTTCAGCGTCAACCTGCTCCGCAAGGTCGAGCTGCAAATCGCCGTCAACGACAACTTCGTGGAGCCGACGGTCTCGGCCATCATCAAGGGCGCCCGCTCCGGCGAGAAGGGCGCGATCGGCGACGGCAAGATCTTCATCCTGCCGCTGGAGGAGTGCGTCCGCATCCGCACGGGCGAGCGCGGCGGCGAGGCGATTTAGGTGCCGGCGCAACCAAAACAAGAGAAAAACCCACCGGGTGCAACCGGTGGGCTTTGGAAGGTGACTGTTGTTCCATCGCGGCGAGGGCTATTTCTCCTTCGCCCCCAGCTCCTTCAGCTTCGCCGCCACGTCCCTGCCGTGCGTGCCCGTCTTCACCGCCTTGTCGATGTACAGCAGCTTGCCGTCGGGGCCGATGTAAAACGTCCACCGCGTGGCGGTCTTCTTGCCGGCCGCGACCACGCCGTAGGCCTTGCCCACCTCGCCCGTCGGGTCCGAGAGGATCGGGTAGTCCAGCGACAGCGACTCGGCGAACTTCTTATTGGTCTCTTCGTCGTCGGTGCTGGCGGTGAAGTAGGCCACGTCGGCCAGCTTCTTCAGCGATTCGCCGCTCTCACGGAGCGACTTGCACTCGGCCG
>JACOUI010000187.1 GCA_016177915.1 Planctomycetia bacterium | reverse complement strand
TTCCGGCTGTGCCGCGTGCTGCGGTGTTGAGATCTACGAGGCGGCGCGGGAAACCGCCCGCCGCAAGAGCCGCGGCTGCGGATGGCCGCGGCGCCCCGCTCCCTTCACCCTTCACCGGCCCCAGGCCAAGAACGAACGAGATGAAGCAGGTACAATGCGAAGCAACAAACCGACCGCACCGCGGCCGAGCGCTCGCCGCTGCGCCCGCGCCTTCAACGAAAAATTCGCGGTACCTTCGCTTATTTGAGGGTTAGTGTCGGGAAACTTTGGGAAAATACCGTTGACACCAATGCCTCGAACGGCTATATATCTATTACCGATGCATTGGAGGTCGAGCATGCCAGCAAAGCTGAATGCGGATCTGTTGCGGGGCGGAATGGACCTGATGGTCCTCTCCGCGCTGGCGCAGCGGCCCATGTACGGATACCTCTTGCAGCAGAGCGTCGAGCGGACGAGTGGCGGGCGCGTGACGGTGCAGGCCGGCACGCTCTACCCTCTGCTGCACCGCCTGGAGGACGACGGGCTGGTGCGCAGCCGCTGGGACGAGACGACGGGGCGGCGGCGGAAGTGGTACGAGCTGACGGCCGACGGCCGCAAGCGCCTCGTGCGCCAGGCCCGGCAGTGGACGGAGTTTGCCGATTGTCTGCGGCGGATGCTCGCGCCGGTGCTCGACGTGCCGCTGGAGTCGGCGTAGAGTCAAAGTCCATTCACTTCTAGAGGAACAGAGCCATGTCTTAAGCACGGGGGAGGCGCCATGCCGCCAAACGAATTCGATTTGTACCTGTCGTTGCTCGGCAAGCTGCTGCGCCTGCGCCGGGGCCAGCAAGCGGAGATCGCCGACGAGATTCGCGATCACCTGGCCGAGCGGTTCGAGGAGCTGACATCACAAGGGGTGCCGCGCGAGAACGCCGTCCGGCAGGCGCTGGACGAGTTCGGCGATGCGGCGTCCCTGGCAACCCACTTCACTCAACTTGTGTGGCGGAAACGAAGGAGGACGATCATGCGGTGCACTTTCGGGACGGTCGGGGCGTGTGCGGCGGTGCTGGTGCTTTTGGCGGCCTTCTGGCCGGCGAACAACTTGCCCGGTCCCGCTCCGGCTACCGCCGTGGCGCAGCAGCCCGGCGCGGGCCGCGGAGCGCCTGGCGCCGGGATTGGCGCCGGCGCAGGCCTCGCCGAAGCGACCGACGAACTCTCCAAGGAAGTCGAGGCGAAGCTGGAGAAGCGGATGTCGAAGGGAGATGTCGCCTTCGCCGAAGTGCCGCTCAGGGACGGGCTGGACTTCATCAGCGATTACATCGGCGTGGACATTCTCATCAAGGACGACGGTTCCGGTGCGGGCCAGGCGACCCTCAAGCTGCAGCTCAAGCACTCCACGATCAAGGCCCGGACGCTCTTGGAACTGATGCTCGAACAGACGCAGCCGGACCTGGATTACGTGATCCGCGACGGGCTGATCTACATCACCAACACCGGCGAGGTGGGCGTGATCCAGGTCTACAACTGCCGCGACCTGCTGGCGGGGATCCCCAGCGCGGCAACCGCCCCGGCAGGGTTCCCCGGTGGCGGAGGGCTCGGGCCGGGCGGCGGCCTGCCGCTAGACGGGGCTGGCGGGGACGCTGGGACGGCCGCGCCGGCGGCGTTTGGGCCCGGGGGCGCGGCCGGGCCGGGCGGCGCAGGCAACGCAGCCGGCGGAGCGGCGGAAGCACCTCTCGGTCAACAAGGAATTGTGGCGCCGGGCGGCTTCGGCGCGGCCGGGTTGGGTGCAGTGCCGCAGGGCGGCGATGCGGGCCCGATGGGCGGCGGCATGTTCGGCATGGGAATGGGAGGCGGCGGAGACCTTGTCATGACCCCAGGCCAGCAACTCGTCAGCGTCATCGAGTCCACGATCGAGCCCAACTCCTGGGCCAACGCTGGCGGGCAAGCTTCGATCACCGAGTTTAACGGTCTGATCATTGTCAAACACCGCCAAAGCGTACACCAGCAGATCGCGAAACTGCTGGAGATGATGCGCAAGGCCCATCGCGAGCAGCCCGGGCAGGCTGCCCCCATGCCCGGCGGCATCGGCAACGGCACCGGCGCAGGCGGAAGCGGTCCAGGCGGTATCGGCGCGGGCGCCGGCGGGCCGGCGACGGGATCGGGCAGGGCGCCCGCGGGCACCGGCGCCCCAGTCCCCGTCGCGCGCCCGAAGGTCCCCGGCGCGGGCGAAGACAAGCCGCGATAGTCCGGCCGACACGCGCCAGCCCGTTCGAGGCAGCTCCTCTTCTACGTGCTCTCCGTTGGCGGCGGCGTGCTGTCGCACGCGATTGGAAGGCCGTTCCTGCGGCTGTATCCCTCGCGGGCGCGGACGGGGCCGACGTCGCGCAAGGCGCGGAATCTCAAAAGCCGGCTGCGCCGCAAGAGAGTTCGCTGCTTCCAAAGCGCCGTGCAGCCTAAGGCCGGGATGAGCTTTGGCGCGGGTCTCTCTTTCTTGCGGGCCCGCGGTGATGCCGCGATAATGCCGTTCGATTCGAGCGACGCAGCCGACTCACACGGAGCGCTTTATGAACTTGCTCCTTCTGGCACTTCTCCTCTCGGCCGATCCCCAGCCGCAACGGATGGAATGGACCGTCGAGGGCACCAAACGCGAGGCGGTCGTGTTCCTGCCGGCCGAGGCGCCGGAGACAGGCTCACCGGTGGTCTTCGGTTTTCACGGCCACGGCGGCACGATGCAAAACGCCGCGCGGACGTTTCAGATCCAGAAGCGCTGGCCGGAGGCGATCGTCGTCTACATGCAGGGCCTGCCGACGCCCGGCCGGCTCACCGACCCCGAGGGAAAGCGGCCCGGCTGGCAGCACGCGCAGGGTGAACAAGAGGACCGCGATCTGAAGTTCTTTGACGCCGTGCTGGCCACGCTGAAGGAAAAGCACAACGCCGACGCCAAGCGCATCTATGCGACGGGGCATTCCAACGGCGGCGGGTTCACGTACCTTCTTTGGGGTGCGCGGCCGGACGTGTTTGCGGCGGTCGCTCCTTCGGCGGCGGGCGGCGCGCGAAACCTGCGCGGCGCAAAGCCCTGCCCGATGCTGCACGTCGCCGGCGAGAAGGACCCGCTCGTCACGTTGGATGTGCAAAAGCGCTCGATCGATGCCGTCCTCACGCTCAACGGCTGCGAGGCGGAGGGGATGGAATGGGCCAAAGGCTGCACGATCTACGCCTCATCCAAGAACGCGCCGGTGGTCACGTTCATCCACGGCGGCGACCACAAGTACCCTGCCGAGGCGCCGGAGCTGATTGTGAAGTTCTTCAAGGAGCACGCGAAGAAGTAATCACCGGCCTACTCACGCCGGGCGGTGGCATACTCGCCGGTTTCTCCAGGTGCGCAGGACTAAGATGAGTTGGCTGTTGTTTCTCGATGAAAGCGGGCACGATCACAAGAATGCGCCGTATGAGGTGCGCGGTGGAATCGCCTTGCACGCGGAGAAGCTCTGGCCCTTCGTTCAAGCGATGAAGGACGCAGAAGCGGCCGCCTTCGGCGACGCGCTTCACCGATACAAGAAAGAAATCAAGGGGCATCGATTGCTCGACAAGCACCGCTTCAAATGGGCGGCACAGGACGAGTTGTTGGACGACGTCGCACGGAGAAAACACGCCCTCGGCTTTCTGAACAAAGGTGTGCAGCACGGCAAGCCGACGCGGATGGAATTCACCGCCTACGGTCAGGCGTGCTTGTCAATGGCACGAGCGATATTCCAATCTCTTCGTGCCCACGATGCGCGGTTATTCGCGGCGGCTGTGCCGCGGTCGGTCCAGAAACCACAGACATTCGAGGCCGACGAATTCCTGCGGAAGGACCAAGTGTTCTTGCTCGAACGATTCTTCTATTTTCTCGAGGAGCAGAAGGAGCCAGGTCTGCTGGTGATGGATGAGACCGATCGTTCCGAAGATCGGCGATTCGTCGCGCGCCTTGAGAGGTACTTTGTGGCGACGGCAACCGGGCGCTATCGAAGTTCCCGGATCGTCCCCTCGCCGTTCTTCGTGGCCTCAGAGATGACTTACCCCGTTCAGGCCGCCGATGTGTGCATCTACTGCGTCAATCACGCATTTCGGCTGCCGTCACAGGGAATGGACCAACCCGTTCGCGACGACATCAAGGACGAGTTTCTGCACGATCTTTTCGACCTGCAGTTTCGCGGGCAAGGGTACAAAGACGGCCAGGTGTTCAACCTCTTCGGGATCGTCTACGTGCCGAATCCATACGCCCGGGGACGCCAATAAGAAAGGAGGTAACGCCGTCGGAACCACCCGAAGGCAGTCCCTAGGCCGAACCTCCAGTAAGAGTATCGGCCCTGGGCTGCGGAAAGTCAACCGCAGGCGCGGCGTTGACATCGGGATGACGATCCCTTCAGTCGACGCAAGGTCTGACGTATTCTGAGTTTGGCACCTCGCCTCGTTGGGTGCTGGCGTTGCAATAGGATCTGCGTGTGACATTAGCCCGCGTTCTCATTTACCCCGTCAAGTCGCTCGACGCCGTCGAAGTCTCGTCTGCGCGGGTGCTCCCCAGCGGCGGGCTGGAGTTGGATCGGCGGTGGGCGATTTGCGACGAAAGCGGCCAGTTCGTCAACGGCAAGCGCACGCCGGCGGTACATGGAATTCGTGCCGCGTTCGATTTGGCGCGGCGCAGTGTGAAGTTGAGCGCCGGGGGCCTGACCCTCCCCGATCGTCAGGTGGCGGATGCGGAATTGTCGCTCGACGACGTCGCCGGCCTCGAGCGCTGGTTTTCGGATACTTTCGGCTTCAACGTGCGCGTCCTGGAAAACCCGATCACCGGCATGCCCGACGATCTCGACGCGCCCGGTCCGACGATCATCAGCGCCGCCACGCTCCGAGAAGTCGCCGGCTGGTTCGGCCTCGATGCGGAAGAAACCTGCCGCCGGTTCCGGCCGAACCTGGTCGTGGGCGGCGTCGAGCCGTTCTTTGAAGATCGCCTCTATGGGCCGCCGGGCGTGGGGGTCGAGTTCCGTATCGGCGAGGTGGTCTTCGAGGGTAGCAACCCTTGCGCGAGGTGCATCGTGCCCACGCGGCACCCCGAGACGGGCCAGGTGCAGCATGAATTCTCCAAGACGTTTCGCCGCCGCCGCGAGGAGACGCTGCCCGCTTGGGCGGACCGCCGCCGGTTCGATCATTTTTATCGTCTGGCCGTCAACACGCGCTTGTCGCCGCGCAACCGAGGAACGATGATTCGTGTGGACGATGAGGTTCAACTTTGTAAGTGAAAGGCAAAGAGCGCATGCCGCGGAAGGCCAGACACGGAGCAGGACGCACAAGGAAAGGCCGAAACAAGCAGAGCAAGCCTGCGCACGAGGGCGTCTTTCACGTCGAGGAAGCGGCCAACGGGCTGACGCTGGCCGCGTTTCTGCGGGCGCAGCTTTCCGGCAAGTCGTGGTCGGAGGTGCGTCGGCTGCTGCGCTCGCGGCGCGTGCAGGTACACGGCAACCTTTGCCTGGATGAGGGGCGGCGGCTGAAGGCGGGCGACGTCGTCAAGGTATTGGCCCAGTCGGCCGCGCCCGTCGCGCGCGAGCACGACCTGCGAATCCGATTTCTCGATGCTCACGTGGTGGTGGTCGAAAAGCCCGCGGGCGTGACGTCGGTGCGGCACGTGGAGGAGCTGAATTGGCCGGCGCGGCGGCGGCAGCTTCAGCCGACGCTCGACGAGCTTTTGCCGCGGCTGATCGCCGTCGTCGAGGGCCGGGGCCTGGCGCGCGGACGGAAGACCCGCGGCGTGCCGCCGCCCGTTCGTCCGGTGCACCGCATCGACCGCGACACGAGCGGCCTCTTGGTCTTTGCCCGCAGCGTGCGGGCCGAGCGGCACCTAGGGGAGCAGTTCCGGCGGCACACGACAAAGCGGAAGTACCTGGCGGTCGTCGCGGGAAGGATCGACTTTCCGCGGACCATCGACACGGTGATCCTCCGCGACCGCGGCGACGGCCGCCGCGGCAGTCAGGCGGGCGCCGCGCCGGAACAGGGCAAACGCGCGATCACGCACGTCGCGCCGCTAGAGCACCTTGGCGATTACACGCTGGTCGAGTGCCGGCTGAAAACGGGGCGCACGCACCAGATTCGCATCCACCTGGCCGAGAGCGGGCACCCCATCTGCGGCGATAAGGTCTACCGGCAGCCGCGGATGGGGGCGCCGATCCTTCCCGACAAGAGCGGCGCACCGCGGCTGGCGCTGCACGCGGCGGAGCTGGGCTTTATTCACCCGGCGACGGGCAAGGAGCTGCACTTCTCGATGCCGCTGCCGCGGGAGCTCGCGCAGTGGCTGAAGCGGCTGCGGGAGGGGAAGGGGTCGGAGGAATCGAGGACTGGGAAGTAAAGGAGAGGATGGCGCTGTCCAACACGGCGCCGACCTAAGCCTTGCCGACGAAGTTGTTGTAGTCCTCGTGGGAACCAATCCAATACCAGACGTTCGTCGGCCGGTCGGTTACGTAGATCGCGCGATACCTGGCCGTCACGGAAACCGCTCGGCTTCCCTTTCGATGTCGCCCCTTCTTGGTGTCTGCGAGGGCATGATTCCCGAGCGCCGGATGATTCGGGTTTTGCAGAAAGAACCGATAAGCGTCGTCGGCTGCTTCTTGGATGCGGTCCGGCAGCTTGGCGAGCATTCGCTTGAATTCAAAGGTACGAACGTTAGGTTGGCCCGTACTCAAGCGTCTGGCCTTCTTTGTGCTGATCGAGGGCTTCGTCCCGCAAACGAACAAGCGCGTCGTCGGCAAAGAACCGGGCGTCCGGAGTGAGGATGCCCTCGGCCTCTCGACACCGGGCACGAAACTCCCTTGCCCATTTCACATCCAGTCCTGCGCGCTCAAACGCTTCGAGTTGGTCCAACACCTTGGCGCAGGGGCGATGCCAGTCGACGAAAAGCTGGTGAATCGCCTCTGCGTCTGTCGGGGAGTATTCGACCTTGGCCCGGTAAACGTCGCGGCGCCAGCGCTCGTCCAACCGAACGATCACGTCGAACAAGAACACTCCTCGTTGCAGCACGTCCTCAAATCCGTAACAAGCCATCGCCTGTTCGTGGCCGTTGTTCCACGACTTGGACACGTCGGCGTATAGGCCGACGTCGCGTCGAACGAGATCAAGCTGACCGGCGACGAGCTTACCTTTTGACATACTTTGACCATGGGCCGAAAGATGGGGAATTTCTGCAGTTCCTATCGTTCCGCGGCGGGTGTGCGCTCGGTCGCCATCTCCTGCGGCCGCAGGAAGCTGGCGAAGGCGTCCGGCTGCAGCGCGAAATCGAGGTGCAGCCGGCTGGCCAGGGCGTGTTTCCGGCCCACCACGGCGTCCGGCGCTTCTGCATCGGCCGCGTGCGGCGTCAAGGGACCCGTCGGCTCCAGCAGCCAGCGCGAGTTGAGATAGCCGCGAAGGCGCGTGCCCGTGCGGCCCAGCCAGCAGTCGCTGCTGAACATGACCTCGGCCGGCCGCACGCAGGGCAAGGCGTTGTAATGGGCGACGGCGGGGAGGATGCCCGTCATCGGGATCGTGCGGCCTTCGCCGGTCGTAATCTGGCGGCAGAGATACGCCAGGCCGCCCCCTTCGGCGTAAATCCGCCGCCCGGCGCAGACGTGATTGCGAATCGCCGCCAGCAGGCAATAGTTCTGCGAAAGCTCGCGGGCGAAGCGCTCCGGGTGCCCGCAGCCGACGTAGACGATATCGACGCGGCCGGGCAGGTCGCCGTCGCGGAGCGGCGAGAAATCGAGCACCTGCACGCCGTGCAGGTCGAAGAGGTCGAGCGTGTCCGGGAAGTAACAGTTGAAGGCGTCGTCGTAGGCCACGGCGATCCGCACCGGGTGCTTGGGCGCCTTCGATTCCGCCGGAAAAAGCCGCCGCTGAAAGTCAGGAAACTCGAAGCGGCGGGCCATTTGCAAGATGCGATCGGCGTCGGTCAGCCGCTCCATCTGGATGCCCAGCTCGCGACACATGCCCGTGGGGACGTGCGTGCCGGTCGGCAGGCGCTCCATTTCGCCGCGCAGGGCGGGCAGCACTTCCAGGCCGCCGACGACGGGGATGCCCCAGAGCGGTTCCAGCGTCGTCTGCAGGCGGAAGAAGTCGCTGCGGGAGGGGACGTTGTCCAGGAGCAGGGCATCGACGGCCGGACGGCGGATGCGACAGCGATCGAGCCGCGCCACGTCCAGCACGCCGATCCGGGGCAGCTTGAGCCAGTCGCAAAGCACGTCCAGCCGGCCTCCGCAAGCCTGGCACACCCGGTCGAAATCCGGCAGCGTCGGGCTGGCGGGGTTGTCGGCGGTCGATCGCTCGGAGGAGGCCAAAGAGTAATCGCCCTCGACAACGGACAGGTTGGCGCCGTCGGCCCCGTGCGCGAAGACCTCGCGGCACACCTCGGGCGTCATCAGCCAGCTATCGAGATGACGGGAGGCGAAGCCGGTAGTGGGCGTGGCGCCGTCCCAGGGCGCGAAACAAGCGCGGGCCTGAAAATGTCGTACTTGGTGGCCGGCGCGCCGCAGCAGGCTCATCACCGCCCAGGTTGCGTAGCGGCTGGAAACGTTCGGCTGGACAGAACCGACGGCGATGCGAGGTAACGGGGACATGCGAAATCGCCGGCAGAATCGCGGGTTTGCGGGCAGGAGGTGTCCTGAACATTCTTAGGCCGCCGGGGTGGCCGCGTCAACCCCGGCCGGGGTCTTGGGTTAGGCGCGGGCGTCGAAAGCCCTGCGCGTTACAGGGCGGTTACGGTTTTCCGCGGGCCGGTTATTGCACATTACTCCGCACTAAGGGAGAATTTACGGACGCCCGGCGTCTAATAAGAGAGCCTCCGCCCCGTGGGCCGGAGATGCCGCAAGATTACATCGGTCAAAGGGGTCGAAACACGACACGCTTTCGCAGAGAGGACCGCGAAATGTCCGTCATCCGCCTGCTTCCCGTCGTTCTGCTCCTGGCTGCGCCCCTTGGGGTCTTGGCACAAGAACAAAAAAAGACCGACGAAACCAAGCCTGCCGAAACGAAGGCGGCCGAAGCCAAGGCGCAGGAACAGCCGGCCCAGCCGGCACCGGCGGCTTCCACGGAGGACGAAGGGGTCATCCGCATGCATCTCATGGAAGGATCGCTCGTCACCGGAAAGCTTTCCGTGGGCGAGATCACGGTCGAAACCGACTTCGGCACGCTGAAGATTCCCGTTTCGTCGATCGTCAGCTTTACGCCCGGGCTGGACAGCCACCCGGAGCAGCGGAAGTCGATCGGCCGGCTGATCCTGCAGCTTGGGGCCAACAACGTGAAAGACCGCGACGCGGCCCAGAAGGCGCTCACCGACATGGGGCGCAGCATCAAGGCCGAGCTGGAGCGATTCACCAGCGACGACGACCCGGAACGCAAGAAGCGGGTCAATGAAATCCTCCAGGCGTTCGAGGAGCAGGACGCCGACGCCAGCGAAGAGGACCACGAGGCGATCCTCATCCCGCAGGACAGCGTGACCACGCCGCTGTTCACCGTCGTCGGCAAGATTTCGCCGCAGAAATTCGAAATGCAGACCCAATTCGGGTCGCTGGAAGTGGCCCTGGGCGACATCCGCCGCGCCGACCGCGAAACCGCCGCCAAGCCGGAGACGCGCAAGTCGGTGGACGTGACGGGAAACCACCTGGCCGGCGTCAACTACATGAACACCAGCGTCAAGGTGGGCCGCGGCGACGTGATCCAGATCACGGCCGAAGGCAGCATCACCATGAGCCCCTGGGGGAACAACGTGCAATCGACCCCCGAGGGCAGCCCGCAGTGGCAGTGGTACATCCAAGGCAAGATCCCCGGCGGGGCCTTGTGCGGCCGGATCGGCACCAGCGGCGAGGAATTCAAGGTCGGCAGCAAGCTGACGATGACGGCCAAGAAGAGCGGGGTGTTGTACTTGGGGTTTGCCATGAACGCGCAGTTCGCCAACCAGGGCTATCAGTTCCCGGGGCAGTACAACGTGAAGATCAAGGTGAACGCCGGCAAGTAGGGGCAGGCGAGCGGAGGGCGCCAGCCCACCCGATGACGGGTGACGTCGACGTCAATTCCATTACGATGGACGGTCGCGCGATAGGAGGATGTCGCATGTCGGCACGTCGGTGGACCAGGTGTTCTCTGGCTGCGGCTGTCGCCGTGTCGTTGCTGGCCGGTGCAGCCTCGGCCTGGCAAACGCTAGTCATCAGGCCAGCGCAGGCGGAGCGGGCCGTCGGTCCCGGCCAGCCCATCGCGGGCAACATGGCCGGCAGCATCGCGCTGCAGGAGAACCGCGACCTGCGGCGGAAGCTCGACCTGATCGTCAAGCGCATCGAGGGGAAGCACTACGCGGAGGCGGCCCACAACCTGGGCGCGCTGTTGGAAGATCCCGCCACCGGCGACTTTTTCCTCACGCCCGACGCCAATCACCGCAGCCGCAGGAATTTCAAGGCCGAGGTGCGGCGCTTGATCGGCAGCCTGCCGGATGAAGGCCGCAAGTCGTACGAAGACCAGTTCGGACCCAACGCCAAGAAGCTGCTGGGTGAGGCCATCGCCGGCGGCGATTGGGCCGGCTTACAGCAGGTGGCCCTGCGGTATTTCCACACCGAGGCGGGGCACGACGCGCTCTTCATGCTCGGGCGGGAGCACATCGACCGCGGCCGCCCGCGCGAAGGCGCCGCCTGCCTGGAGTGGATCGCCGATTCGCCGCAGCGGAGCCGGTTCGAGCCGGATTTGTCGCTGCTCTTGGCGGTTTGCTGGCGCTGGACGGGCGAAGACGCCAAAGCGCAGCAGTTTCTGACGGCGCTCAAGTCGTCGCACCCGACGGCGGCCTGGCAGGTGGGCGAGAAATCCATCTCGGTGTTCGGCGACGGCGCCGACGCGCTGGCCTGGCTGACGCAGAACTTCCTGGCCGGCGACCGCGGCAACGTGCGGCGGATCGACGGCTGGCTGGTGCTGCGGGGCGATGCCTCGCGCAACGCGCCGCGCGCGGCGGGCCTGCCGTTTGCCGCTCCCCGCTGGAGGCACGACGTCGCCAGCGCCGGAGCGCATGAGCAGATCGAGCGCGAGCGCGCGGCTTATGTCCGCAGCAAGGTCACGCCCATGCCCATGCTCTTTCCATTGGCCGTCGAGGAAACGGTCTTGATGCGGACGGGCCAGGGCCTGCGGGCCTACGACATCGTCAGCGGCCGGCACGTCTGGAGCTATCCCTCGGACGACGACGACGCCGGCATCGACCAATCCATCTGGCGCGACGCGGCCTTCGGCTCGCTCTCCAGCGACGGCGATCGGGCCTTCGTGATTCACGGCAACAGCTCCGTGGCGGGCGACGTGGCGGGATTGCAGCCCGGTATGGCCGGGCCGGTCTTCTGGGGCGGCCGCTTCGGCGGGCCCTGGGGCGGGCCGATGTGGGCCGGCAATCTTGGCGACGGCTCCGACCACGGTCCGGGTCCCAACGTCAACCAACTGTCCGCCATTCAGATTTCCCGCCAGGGCAGCCTCGCCTGGCGGGTCGGCGGCGTCGACGGCGCTGACGAGCCGCTGCTCGCCGGGCACTTCTTCCTCGGACCGCCGCTCCCCTATGCGGGCCGGTTGTACGCCGTCGCCGAATGCGCTAGCTCCGTGAAGCTGGTCGTGATCGACGCCCGCACCGGCAAGCTGCAATGGGTGCAGGAGCTGGGAATCGTCGAACAGGGGATTGCGGCCGACCCGTTCCGCCGCATGTCCGGCGCGTCGCCGGCGATTTCGGCGGGCGTGATCGTCTGCCCGACGTCGGCCGGCGGCGTGGTGGCCATCGACCTGGCCACGCAATCGCTCGTCTGGGCCTACCAATATCCGCGGAAGCAGGAAACCCGCTTGAACCCGGAAACCGGCAACTACCCGCGAATGCAGCAAGGGAACCGCTGGGTGGACGCCACGGCGGTGATCGCGGGCGGTCGGGTGCTTTTGACGCCGCTGGAATCGAACGAGATCCACTGCCTGAACCTGACCGACGGCAAGCTGCTCTGGACGCAGCCGCGCGGCGACCATTTGTTCCTGGCCTGCGTTCACGACGACAAGGCGCTCCTCGTCGGGCAGTACCAGATGACGCGCGTGGGCCTGGCCGACGGCAAGCCCGTGGGCACGCCCATCCGCCTGCCCGGTGCGATGCGCCCGACCGGCCAGGGTGTCTATTGCGGAGCGCACTATTACCTGCCCATCGGCAAGTACAGCTCGGAGGGCGACGTGACGGTCAGCGAGGGCGGCATCGCCCAGATCGACCTGGCCCAGGGGACGATCGCCAAGACGGTGCAGTCGGACCGGGGACTTGTGCCTGGCAATCTGATCCTGCACAAGGGGATGTTCATCTCGCAGGGCACGAGCTACTTCGAGGCCTACGAGCAGTCCGACGCGATGCTCCGCGAAGTTCAGGAGGCGCTGGCCGCCGATCCCAACGACCCGCGCGGCCTCATGCGATTGGCCGAGTCGGAGCTGTCGCAGGGAAAGCTGGCGGAGGCGATCGGCCATTTCCGTCAGTCGCACAAGCTGAAGCCGACGAAGGAATCGAAGAGCCGGCTGATCGCGGCGCTTTTGGACGGCATTTCGGCGAAGCTGCCCAACGCGAAGGAGCTGGAGAAGGAGCTGGACGAGCTGGCGGGGCTGTAACGATAGCGACGAGCGGCTCGCCTGTCGTGGACTTGCGGCTCTCGATCCGGTCGGCATGAAAGCTTGCAGATGGTTCGCATTTCTCCGCGAAAGCTCCGCGGCACGTGGGTGGCGGGATACGCGCTCGACGTTCATACAGTTCGCAGCACGTACGTCGGCGAAGACGAGTACGGCCACGCCGTTTTCGACACCCAGCGCAGCGAAATGGGAGACTTGCTCTACGCGCTCAAATACAAAGGTGATCGTACGGTAATTGATACAATCGTAGACACGGTCGTCGACTTCATTCACAGGCAAAAATGGTCGATCGAGTTGGTGATTCCCGTTCCGCCGTCGCGGTCCAGGCGTTCGTTCCAGCCCGTCCAGGTTGTTGCTCGCGCGATCGCCGCTGAATTGAAGGCGGTTTATTGCCCGGAATGCGTCGTCAAGGTGCGCGATACACGTGAATTGAAGGATGTGCTCGATTTCAAAGAGAGAGCCGCGATTCTGAAAGGGGCCTTCGCCGTCTCGAGAAAAAGGGTATTCTCGAAGAGGGTGCTCCTGTTTGACGACCTTTATCGCTCCGGAGCTACGCTACGCACAGTGGCCGAGGCGCTCGTTGAAGGCGGTGGCGTCTCGCGATTGTTCGCACTCACGCTCACGATGACGCGGAGGAAGCAATGAAGGTCTTCTTCGCCGGCTCGCGCTCGATTTCGCGGCTCAATGCCGAGATTCGGCAGCGGATCGATGCGTTCCTCCGCGAGGGCGCAAACGTGCTGGTCGGCGATGCGAACGGCGCCGACAAGGCCTTTCAGCAGCATTTGCTGGAGAAACAGTATCGCCAAGCGACGGTTTTCTGCTCTGGGAGCGCCTGTCGAAACAATCTGGGCGACTGGCCGACGGAGTGTGTTCCCTCCGACCGGAAGAAAAAGGACTTCGAGCATTATGCGCTGAAGGACACGCGGATGGCCGCGCAGGCGGATGGAGGTCTCTTTCTTTGGGACGCAAAGAGCAAAGGGACTTTGAACAACATTGTTTCGCTCGTCGCACGCGGCAAGAGCGTGGACGTATACCTGGCGCCCAAGCAGACGTTCGTGACGCTCAAGGACATTTCAGGCCTCCGTGACGTGGTCGGGCAGTGCGGTTCCCAAACCTTGCGGACGCTGCAGAGCTTGCTGATCGGCGTCGATGACGCGGCAGCGAGCCAGTCGCAGTTCGATTTCGCTTGAATCGCGGATCGCCGACGCGGACGCGAACCACCGAAGGGAGCCTCACACAAAATCGGGCAGAAAAATTCCAGTTGAACCCCGCGCTAAGACAAGATGCCGAACGTGCGCGACAACGCGCGTGGTGTTTACGTGGATACCGAATCATGATTCAATAGATGGCGCCGTGTGTTTTCTTGATTTCCCAGCGGACGAAGTACGGCAACATTCAAGCGCGCGGCGACTTCCGGAGAAACGAACGATGGGGGCCCTGGCCGGCATGCTGGTTTTGACGGCGATCCTGATTGTTGTGTGCGGGATCGCGGGGAAGATCATCTTCAGCGAGTGAGGGCCCGCGCGCGTGCTGCTTTGCGCCCGGCCGGGCCCTACTCTCGTGCCCCATCCGGCCCGCCCGCCGCCAGGATTTTCGGCAGCTCCGCCAAGTCAAGGTTGCCGCCCGAGAGGATTCCCACCACCTTCTGACCACGGAATCGCTCCCGGTGCTTGAGCGCCGCCGCCAGCGTGGCAGCGCCGGCCCCTTCGGCCAGGTTGTGCGTTTGCTCCAGGATCAGCCGCACCGCCCCGCGCAGCTCGTCGTCCGTCACCAGGATCACGTCGTCCATCAACTCCCGCAAAATCGCCAGCGTCATCTCCGCCGGCACGCGCGTCGCCAGCCCCTCGGCCCAGGTGCGGATTTCGCTACTGGTGTGCCACTGGCCCGTCTGCCACGACCGGGCGACGGCCGAGGCCCCTTCCGCCTGCACGCCGATGACCTTCGTCTGCGGCCGCAGCGCCTTGGCCACGATCGAGGTCCCGCTGGCCCCGCTGCCCAGTCCGATCGGCACGAGGATCACGTCCGGGTCCGCGAGGTCCTGAAAAATCTCGAGGGCCATCGTGCCGACGCCCTCGATCAGCCGCGGCTCGTTGGCCGAGTGGACGTACCGCATGCCGGTGCGGCCGACGATTTCTTCCGCGTACACGCGGGCTTCGTCAAAATCGCGGCCATGCTCGATCAGCTCCGCGCCCAAAAGCCGCATGGCCCGGACCTTGCCGGGGTTATTGCGCTCCGGGACGACGATCGTGCACCGGACGCCCAGCCGCGCGGCGGCAAAGGCCAGCGACTGGCCGTGGTTCCCCGTCGAAACGCCCAGGATGCCCGCGGCCTTTTCCTCCGGCGCGAGCGTGCCGACGAGGTTGACGCCGCCGCGGACCTTGAAGGCGCCGACGGGCTGGTGGTTTTCGTGCTTGAGATAGAAGTTGCAGCCGAGCAACTCGCACAGCCCCGGCCAGCGGATGAGCGGCGTCGGGCGCAGGACCGCGTGCACGCGGGGCAGGGCGGAAAGAATGTCGGCGTAGGAAACGGGCAGCATGCGGATCATTGCAAATTGAGAATTGAAAATTGAAAAAAAATTTCAGACTCTCAAATTTGCAATTCTCAATTGTCAATTTTCAATGCGTCATTCCGCCGAAGGCCAATCCTCGGGGACTCGTTGCTTCAAAACAGCTTCTTCTGCCCCCCCTCCGCCTCCGCACCCGCCGGAACGACGAGGCCCAGGTGCGCGTAGGCCTCCGCCGTCATCTTTCGTCCCCGCGGCGTGCGGACGATGAAGCCGATACGCAGGAGAAACGGCTCCACGTCGTCCTCCAGCGTGTCGGGCGAGAGGTTCATGGTGTGGGCGACGGCGTCCACGCCCGCCGGCCCGCCGCCAAAGACGTTGGCGATCGTCCGCAAATACTTGCGGTCCTGCTCGTCGAGCCCCCGCCCGTCGACCTTGGCCATCTCGAGGGCCGCCAGGGCCACTTCGCGCGAGACGCGGCCGTCGGGCGTTTCGCTGGTGGCGAAGTCGCGGACCCACCGCAGGTGGTTGTTGGCCACGCGCGGCGTCCCTCGGCTGCGCTGGGCGATCTCGTTGGCCGCGTGCCGCGTGATCTCGACCGACAGCTTGGCGGCGTTCCGCGTGACGATCTCCGCCAGGTCGTCCTCGCTGTAGAACTCCAGGTGCTCGCGAAGCTGGAACCGGTCGCGCAGCGGGGCGGAGATGACCCCCGCCCGCGTCGTGGCCCCGATCAGCGTAAAGGGCTGCAGCGGCATGCTGATCGTCCGCGCGCTCACCCCCTCGCCCAGCACGATGTCGATGCGAAAATCCTCCATGGCCGGGTACAAAAATTCCTCGGCCGCCTTCGACATGCGGTGGATTTCGTCGATGAAGAGAATGCTGTGCCGCTCCGCGCTCGTCAGGTAGGGCATCAGGTCGTGCGGGGCCATCAGCGTCGAGCCGCTGGCGATGCGGACCGAAACGCCCATTTCGCGCGGGATGGCCGTGGCGAAGGTCGTCTTGCCCAGGCCGGGCGGGCCGTCGAAGAGCATGTGGCCCAGCGGCTCCTCGCGTTTGCGGGCGGCGTTGATGGCGATTTCGAGGCGGGCGATGGCGTCGCGCTGGCCGACCATCTCGCGCAGCCGCTGCGGGCGAAGCCGGCGGTCTTCGTCGTCGGCCGCGGGATTCTGGCCTTCAATGACGGTTTCGCGCATGGCCTTCCGTGCGGTTGGGTGGGCGCCATCTCCCGTAGGGTGGGCATCGCCCACCACAGCGTAGGGGGCATCGCCCACCGCATTTTGCGTTTGCAATTAGCGTCCCGTGATCTCGCTGGCGCGTCAATCCCACCACGGACCGCCGAAGGACCGCATGAATGCGGTCACTGCGAACCAATGCGGTCACTACTTCTACTGTTCTGTTTCCATTGACTCAAACCAAGTCGTTTTGTAGACACACCTTCCCTTGGGATGGAACCCGGCGAAGGAGGTGTCGATGGATCGACGGTTTGAGGCCCGCAAGCAAGCGTTGCTGTGTGAGTGTGTCGTC
>JACOUI010000186.1 GCA_016177915.1 Planctomycetia bacterium | reverse complement strand
GCCTTCTGGCCCAGCAGCTTGTAGGCCACGTAGCCTCCCAGGCTGATGCCGACGATCAAGACCACCATCTGCCAGACTTGCTTGGGATTGAGGACCTGATAGGGACCGTAGGCCTGGTCCGGCAGCACGGGATAGATGACGAGGGCGACGAGCACGAAGCGCATGATGGCCGTCACGTCCGTCTCGCCGATCCGGGCCACGAACTCGTGCAGCGGGGCCTTCCAGTGCAAGAGCAGCGCCACGCCGCCGCCGACCGCCACGGCGATGGCCGCGTGACCCACCACGAGATACGCGCCCACGCCGTACATCAAGAGGGCAGCGACTTCGGTGGTCATGCCGGGGTCGATGTGCCGAGTCCGCCGCAGGGCCAGGTTGCCCACGACCAGCATCGCGGCGACGGCTACGGCCCCCAGGCCGACGATCCACCCGCCGAACGGCGCCGCCAACAGCGCAGAGATCGTGCCCAGGACGGTGATCAGGGCGAACGTGCGAATCCCGGCCACGGGCGACCGCACGCGCTCGCGCTGCAGGCCGACCAAGAGGCCGAGGCCGACGGCGATGGCGAGCTTCTGGGCGACGAGGGAGAGTTCCACGACGAGAGCTCTGCGGGAATCGGGTGTCGGCTGGCCAATCACCGATCGCGAATTGAGGCCGCGTCGACCGTCTCCAATTCTAGCTTGCAGGGCTGCCTACTTCCCTTCCGCGTCCTTGGGCTTCACGAGCCGCACATAGTCCAGGCCAAACATGTGCGCCGGCACGGCCTTCGGGTGCGCGCCGACGATCTGCACGCCCAGCTTGTGCGACCCGGCCGCGAGCTTCTTTCCCTCGAACGCCAAAACGCCCGTCGTGATCACGTCCGGGAAGTTGTAGAGGTCGATCGGGCCGCCCAGCAAAGCTTCCCGGGCCTGGCCGTCCAGCGAAAGCTGCACGATGCCGTAGTCGCGGGCCTTCGTGAGGACCAGCTCCAGGTCGTAGGTGCCGGCCTTTTCGACGGGCAGTTCCAGCTCCAGCTTCGCGCCGGGTCCGGCACCGGTCCACCACAGGTGGTCGTCGCCGCTCCAGCGGTCCTTCTGAAACTCCTGCATTTTCTGGCTGCCCGTGCTGCCGGCCGTCCGCGCGAGCACCTTGATCGTTTCGCCTTCGATCGCGCCTGGCACTTTCTTCGTCTTCGGGTCGATCGGCGCCGCCGGGCCTTTGAGCGCGACCTGCGTCGGGCTGGCGAGGTAGGCCACCAGGTCGCGGACTTCTTCGGGCTTCATTTCCTTGAGCTGCCCCTCGGGCATCAGCGACAGGGCCGAAAGCTCCCGCTCGTCAATGTCGCCCTTGGCGATGACGACCGTGTCGTTGATCGTGCGGACGGTCACGGCGCTGTCCGTTTCCTTGAGGACGAGGCCCTGCACGACCCGCCCGTCGCCCAGGCGGAGGACCGTCATGCGATAGTCCTGCCCGAGGACGGCGCTGGGGTCGATCAGGTTTTCCAGCAGGTAGTCGAGATTGGCGCGGTTGGAGCCGGTGATGTCCGGCCCGACCTTCTGGCCATCGCCGAAGAGCACGTGGCAATTGGCGCACGACTTGGCGTAAATCCGCCGCCCGTTGGAAAGGTCCGCCTGG
Organism: Planctomycetia bacterium; assembly: GCA_016177915.1. GTDB lineage: Bacteria > Planctomycetota > Planctomycetia > Pirellulales > S012-138 > JACOUI01. The sequence continues at coordinate 36,258 of JACOUI010000186.1, read as the reverse complement.
GCGAGGCGTTCGGGCGTAAGGGCCGCCTTGAGCTGGACGATGTGCTCGGTCTTGTCCTTGGCGGTTTCTCGAATCTGGCCCCATTCAGCGACCAGCCGCTTGGTAAGCGAATCGTCTTTGAAAGACAGAAGCTGCCGCACGTGGTAGGCGTGCAGGTCCGTGCGCGGGACGCGGCCGGCCTTGATGGCGTCGAGCAGGGCCACGGCGAACGCCGGCCGCGAGACGAGCGTGCCCACGGCGTCGCGACGCTCGGCTTCATTCAACTTGCCGTAAACGCCGAGCACGGCGGCCGGCGTCTTGGCGTCGTCGTAGGCCGAGAGGGCCCGGATCGCCTGGCCCCGCAGCTCCGGCACGTTGACCACGGCCTGGAACGCGGGTGCGGCGTCGGGATCGCGCCCGCGAAGCAGGATTTCCAAGGCCTCGCGGCGCTTGTCGAGACCGGCCTTGTCGTCGGCCAGGCGCTCGCGCATGCGCGGGAGGATGCGCTTGTCGCCCAGCAGGATCGCCACCTGGTCGGCCCGGTCGCGGACCGCGTCGCTATCGCTCGCCAGGAGTGTTTCGTAGGCGCCCGACCAGGCGGGCGGGGCCTTGAGGTTCACGCGCCCCTCGAAAGCCGCCAACATCTCGTTGAGGATAACAAGCTGCCGATCGGTCTCTTTCGTCGCGGCAAGCGCCGCCACCGCCGCGTCGATCAGCTTCTCGTCGCTGGCGGCGCGGCGGATGACGTACCGCGTAAGTAGCGGAACCTTCGCCGCGCTGCCCAGCGCGACCGCCCGGGCCGGGTCGGCCGCCACCAGCGGCTCGATGCCGTACCAGTACATCAGCGGCAGGTTGTGGTCCTTGGCGTCTTCGGCGTGCGCAGCCAACGCCGCCGCAATCTCCCACCGCCGCCCGACGGGCAGCCGCTGCAGCGCCGACGCGAGATACAAGCGCACGACCGGCGACGGGTCCTCCTTCGCCATTGCCGCCAGCTTCGACAGAAACTCCGCAGAGCACGAGCGGTCTTCAAGCTGCAACTGAATCGTCCAGGCGCGGAGGTATTCATCCTTGTGCGACAGCAGCTTCAAACCGATCTCCTCCGAGAAGCCCCCGGTCACGTGCAGCAGAAAAAGGCGACGGAGCATTTGCGCGGTCGAAAGGTCGAGGTCAAACGCCCTTTCCAGCAACTGCGGTAGCGCTTCACTTGGCCCGCGCTCCTGGAGAATCCGTCGCGCCACGCGGACGTACCACTCATTGGGGTGCCGCATCAGCTTGATCAACTCGACGTCGTCCGCCTTGCCCAAATCGACCTGCACGGGCGTAGGCTGCCCGTACGAAATCTTGTAAATCCGCCCATTCGTCCGGTCCCAGATTTCCGGGTTCGGGCGGTGGCAGGCGTTCTTGTCGTACCAGTCGCTGAGGTAGACCGAGCCGTCCGGCCCGTACTTGAGGTTGATGCCGCGGAACCAGTGGTCGTTGGCCAGCAAGAAGTCCTTGCCGTGATGGCCGACGAACCCCGAGCCTTCCCGCTCCAGGATGTCGCAGTTCACGCGGTTGCCGTGGACGTTGTTCATGTAGATGCCCTTGCGGTAGTCGGCGGGCCAATTGTCGCCCAGGTAGATCATCGCCCCGCAGTGGGCGTGGCCGCCGCCGGCCGCCGAAACGCCCGGCGAAAGCTCCGTCGGCTCGTGCCCCCACCAGGCGTGCTCGCGGATGTCGCCCGCGTAGTGGGCGTGGTCGGCGATCGTTTTGATGTCGTCGAACGTGTAGTCGTTGAAGTGCGTCCCGGCCTGCCGCTGATAGCGCCCGCCCTGAATCACGTGATACAGGTGCGGGATGACGCAGGCCGTGCAAAACGCCTGCCCGTTCTCGTCGAAATCGACGCCCCAGGGGTTGCTCGTGCCCTGTGCGAAAACCTCGAACTGGTGCATCGTGGGGTGGTAGCGCCAGATGCCGGCGTTGATCGGCACGCGCTCTTTGTCGGGCGTTCCGGGCTTGCCGACGCGAGAATGCGTGAAGACGCCGTGGCAGCCGTAGAGCCAGCCGTCGGGTCCCCAGATGAAGGCGTTCAGCGTCTCGTGCGTGTCGTGGTAGCCGAAGCCGTCCAAAAGAACTTCCGGCGGGCCGTCCGGTTTGTCGTCGCCGTCCTTGTCGGGAATGAAGAGCAGATAAGGCGCCGCGCCGACCCAGGCGCCGCCGAAGCCCACTTCCAACCCGCTGACGAGGTTCAGCCTTTCGGCGAACACTTTGCGCGAGTCGAGCGTGCCGTCGCCGTTGGTGTCTTCGAGGATGAGAATCTTGTCCTTGCCCTGGCCTTCCGGAGCGCGCGTGGGATAGGTGTAGGCTTCGGCCACCCAGATGCGGCCGCGGTCGTCGATGCAAAACGCGATCGGCTGGTGTACGAGCGGCTCGGCGGCGGCCACCTGGACGGTGAAGCCATCGGGCACCGTCATGTGCTCGGCGGCCTCTTCCGGCGTCAAGCCCGCCTTCATCGCGGCCAGCGCCTTGGGCTGGCCCGCCTTGAAGCGCTCGGCATTCACGGTTTCGCGCTTGTGAATCAAAACATGACAACCCTTCATGCCGCCCACGACGATGTCCGGCAGCTTGTCGCCGTTCACGTCGCCCACCGAAAGCTGCCGCCCGACGCCCGCCTCGCCGTCGGCTTTGTAGGGCACGTAATCGACGCCGTCCTTGCCGCGCACCAGCCGGAACCAATAGACGACGGCCCCGGCGTCCCACAGCGGGCTCTGCTTGTGGTGGGAGTAGTACGTCTTGCCGGTCACGATGTCCTTCAGGCCGTCGCCGTCGATATCGGCCAGGGCGACCGTGTGCGGCTCGGTGAAGAGCACGCCGTACTTATTTTCCGCTGGCGTGCGGCCCATGACGAGGTGCTGCTTGAAGGCGACGTTTCCGTCCTCCTGCACCTGCTCGTGCCAGGCCAGGCCGTAGGAGTGGGCTTCGAGGCTCGTGATGACGTCGTTGTCGCCGTCGCCGTCCACGTCGTAGGCGTACATTTCGGCCCCGCCCGGCCCGGCGAACTGCACCTTGTGGAACGTCCACTGCGGATCGCCCTTGAGCGACTCGGGCTGCTCCAGCCAGCCGTCCTTGCAGAGGATGTCGGAGCGCTTGTCGCCGTTCACGTCGCCCGCGCCCAGGCCGTGGCCGAAGGGCGTCGGCGCGATGCGTTCCGACACGATGTGGTACGTCCACTTCTCCAGCGGCTTCTGCCAGTCGATCGTGGCGTAGCCATAAAAGCCGTCGCGGGCGCAGAGCAGCTCCGGCCGCTCGTCGCCGACGACGTTCAAAAACTGCGGGGCTTCGTTCGAGACCTGGTCAAAGACCTCGTGCTTCGGCCAGGGCTGGGCGAGCCCTTCCTTGCCGGGATTGCGGTAGACGTAGGCCGGCGTGCCGGGGAAGCCGGCCGTGAGCACGTCGTTCTTGCCGTCGCCGTCGAAGTCGTAGATCCAGGAGAAGAAGCAGTTGGCGTAGGCCTCGACGTTCTGGGGCTTGGCCGGGAAGATCTCGTACTTTTCCTTGTAGTCCGGCCCGCGGAACCAATAGGGTCCATAGGCGACGTCGGCCACCTTGTCGCCGTCGATGTCGCCGAAGTTCGCCCCTTCGGAGTAGTACGTGTCGGTGAGCTGGATGCGGTCGAACGTGTGGAGGAATTGGTCCTGGCCGTCGGCGCCGGCAGCAAACAGGGAAACGACGATCGAAAAAACGGTGCTCACGACACACGACTTGGGCATGGCACATCCCCGATTCGATTCCTTGCCGAAAAACCGCCGAACCGTGGTTCCCACCATAGGTTGCCGGCCCCGACGTTGCAACGGCCGGTCCATGCCCGACGCACCGTGCCTTCGCGGGCGGCTCTTTCTCGCGTAGGATATGCCAACAAATGTGCGGCGGGGACCAGATTGTGAGCGCCTCCTCGTTCAACCCGAAGCAGTACGGGCCGGCCGTTGCCAACCTGCTTGTGCCCCCGCGCGTCTGCGAGCTCGGTCCCCGCCGGCCCAACCACGCCGCGCGGGCGGCGCTCGAGAAGCTGCGGCCCGAAGCGCTCTTTGCCGGACCCGTAACCGACAAGCGGATGGCCGCCGCTTGCCTGGCCGGGCTGTGGCTGTATCACGATTTTCTGGACGAGTCGCACGCCCTCAGCCAGGAGATCGAAACGCCGGAAGGCGCCTACTGGCACGGCATCCTGCACCGCCGCGAGCCGGACTATTCCAACGCGAAGTACTGGTTCCACCGCGTCGGCAACCACGCGATCTTTCCGGCCCTGTGCGCAGCCGCGGCCGAGGCGGCGAAAGCCACGCACCACGACAGGCCGGCGGAGTTCCTGGCCGCGCAGCCGGCGTGGGACCCGTTTCGATTCGTCGATCTCTGCCAGGCCGTCGCGGCCGGCGAATCGACGAGCGGGGCGCTCTGCCGGCAGGTGCAGAGGCGGGAATGGGAGCTTTTGTTTGACTATTGCTATCGGCGGGCGAGGGGTGAGGGCGCGACATGAGTTACGCGCTACGCGAGGCGCGCGACGACCTGAGCCATTCGCTGACCCTCCGTTCAGCCTCCTCCTGCGGTACAACCTGACCGGCGTCGATTGCAGCGATTCCGCGCTCGACCTTCTGGCGCACGTAGAGATGATACTGGATCTCCTCCAACGTGCAGTCGTCGGGCAACGACTGGATGAGCTTGATCGCATCGTCTTTGACAATGCTCACGTTAGGCGCCTCCTCGATTGACTACCGGGCAATTGTCGCATCCTGTGCCTCTGTCAAGTGTACACCCTAACCCGGTTAGGGCCAATCTCGGATCGATCGTCATGTATGCGCACGGTCGACTTCTCGTAGCGACGCGCGACGTAAACGGCGCGGCACTGGCCGATCGTTAGTTTGTTCGGGGGGCCGACCCTTCCACCACCTCCCGCCAACGCCGCGGCACCGCGGCAAACGCCGCCTGATAGGTCGCTTCCAGCGGCACCGGCACGTGCGCCCCCGGCTCGAGGAAGAGCGGCATGTCGGGCAGCACGTCGCCCACGGCCACAGGCTCGACATAGGCGCGCACCGTCAGCCCGGATTCATACGCCGCCAGCGTGAGCGGCTTGTCCGGCGGAAGCGTGAACGGCTCGTCGGCGATTTCCTCCCACAAGGCGGCGTGCAGCCCCTGCGGGTCGCGCTTGCCGGGCGGCAAGAGATCGAGAATGAGCAAATGGACTTTGTGTTCCAGCAGCTGGCAGGCCTTGTCAATCAGCGCCTTGAAGGCGCTCCTGCTCGATTTGTTGCCGGGCGAGACGACCTCCACGACAGCAACGATGTAATCGCCGCTCACGTGGCGAACGGTGATGGCGCTCTTCTTGCGGCGGAAAAAGTCGGGAGACTCGGCCGTGATGCGCACCTGGGGCGGCGCAACGAGTAGTCCGCGGCTGCCGGACGAGGGTGCGGAAGCGTTGCCTCCGCCAGCCCCCTGCCCCTTCTTGCTCTCCAGCGTCAGCACATCGGGTCCGAATCCCGCGGCCTGCTGTTCCGCCATCGCGTAGTACTCGTCGGGGAGCAGCCCGGAATTGAGCGCGCGCTTGATCTCTTCGATCCAAGCGTGGTGAAAGTCATGAAAGATGCCGGCTTCAACGCGGCTCCAATCGTGGACGGGCATGACGCTTTCTCCCGGAGCAGCACGCAAGGACGCGGTCATTATACCGGGAATTGGACAGGCTGATCAGCCTGATCCGCGGTTGCAAGAACGGGTCCGAGACGCCGGACATTGCGCGCTGCGCTCGTGGCCCTGCAATTTGTTCGCACGTCTGCCGGAGTTCCAGCCTCGATGCTGCCTAGTCGTAGGGCCATTGAGTGCCTTCCGCAGCGCGTTGCCTCTCAGCAACATCCGGTTTCCTTTCGCATCGGCCCCGTTGGCTGAAATCAACGCTCGCCTCGCGCGCCGCCCGTTAAGACGCCGTCTGCTCCTGGCGCATCTCATTTCGACGGCGGACTTTCTGAAACGGCGCCTGGCGGCGAGCCGCCGGCCCATCCGTCGGCATTGGCGTTGCTTTTGACGGGGGCGCCGGCCGCGGAAAACCGCTTTCGCCTCCTTGCAGGACCGCCATGCCAGCCATGTCGACATTTTTCAACAGCACGACGACCGCCGAACAGCCGACGCACGTCGCTCCGTCCGCCGCCGCGGCGGGCGTTCCGCGCGTCCTTCCCCGCGACGCGTATTCGCACGAAATCACTGCGCGGCTGGCCGCCGGCCGACCCGTCGTCCGGCCGCTCGGCAATCGCAGCCTCGGCTATCGTGTGGCGAAGCGGTCGTTGGACGTCGCCGGCGCTCTGGTGCTGCTCGCGATTTTGTCGCCGCTTCTGGCGGTCGTCTTTATCGTGCTGCTCGTGACGACGCGCGGGCGGCCGCTGTTCGTTCAGGACCGCGTCGGCCACTGCGGCCGCATGTTCCGCATGTTCAAGTTCCGCACGATGGTCGAGGGCGCCGACAAGCTTCAGCACCTCGTGCCCAACGAGCAGACCGGGCCGGTCTTCAAGAATCGCGTGGACCCGCGCGTCACGCGCCTGGGCCGGTTCCTCCGCAGCTCGACGATCGACGAGCTGCCGCAACTCTTCAACGTGCTCCTGGGCGACATGTCGCTCGTCGGCCCGCGGCCGCCCGTTGCCAAGGAAGTCGTCAAGTACGAGCCCTGGCAGCTTGAGCGGCTGTCGGTCAAGCCGGGCCTGACGTGCCTGTGGCAGGTCAGCGGCCGCTGCGAGATCGGCTTCGAAGACTGGGTGCGGATGGATCTGTGGTACGTGAAGCACCAAAGCCTCGGGACCGACCTCGTCCTCTTGGCGAAGACGCCCGGCAGCGTCTTGAGCCGCAAGGGGGCGTATTAGCAGCCGCCGATTCGGTAGAACGGCCCTTCCAGGCCGTCGCGGAATCGACGGCCTGGAAGGGCCATCCTACGCGACTACGACCGCACGTCGCCCTTGCCGAACAAGTGCAAAAGCAGCGGCAGGAACACGACGTTCCCGCACAGGCCCCCCAGCATCGCCAGGCTCACCAGCGAGCCAAAGTAGATCGTCGGCACAAACTCGCTGACCACGAGCGCCGAAAAGCCGACGATCAGGGCCAGTGTCGAAAGACTCGCCGCCCGGCCCACGGTCTCCTGCACGCGCCGCAGCGCCTCGATCGACTCGTGCCCCGACGCCCGCAGCCGCTGATACCCGATCAAATAGTGGATCGACGAATCGATCGACATGCCGATGCTCACGGCCGCGATCATCACCGCGCCCATGTTGATCTTCACGCCCAGCCAGCCCATCGCGCCGGTGATGACCAGGATCGGCACGACGTTGGGCACCATGGCGATGGCCGCCAGGCGGAAGCTGCGCACCGCCACCAGCATCATCAGGTAGATCGCGCCCGAGGCGATGCTGAACGTCACCCACTGGTCGCGGACCATGCTCTCGATGAGGCTGGCCAGGAGGACGAAGAAGCCGGTCGTCTGGGCGCCGGTCAGGGGGTCGCCGTCCCGGGGCGGAAACTCTTCGCGGCCGATGCGCTCGACCGCGAGGATCAAGTTTTGTTTTTCGCGCGAGGGCTGGCGTTCGCGGGCGCGGAGCATGATCCGCGCGTAGTAGCAGCCGGTGTCCGGGTCGCGGCCGTGGAGCGAATCGACGAGGGCGGGCAGCGACTGCTTGAGGTAGGCGATCTTGAGTTTTGTGGGCAAGAGGGCCGCGGCGCCGGGAGCGGCGTCCACGACGTCGGCCAGGCTCAGGGTTTTCGTGAGGCCGGGCACGTCTTGCCGCAGGCGCTCCTGGAGACGGCGGACGCGCTTGAGATAGGCGTCGTCGAGAACGTCGGGCGCGGGAAGCATGACGTCCCACACGCCCGCCCCGCCCAGGTTTGCCTCGACGAGCCGGTATGATCGAACCACACTGCTGGACTCGCGGAAGTTGCGCGTAAAATCGGTTTCAACGTCCAGAAACGCGTTTCCCAGCGCGCCGGCGACCGACAGGACGGCCAGAATCACGGCGATCGTTTTGGGGCGGCGGAGCAAACCCTCCAGCAGGCGCACGAGGAGGGCATCGAGCCGCCCTTCGCCGAACACGCGCTTCGGGTCGGCGTCGATGCGGCCGGCCAGCGCCAAGCCGGGGATGACGAAGGCCATCGCCGCCATGGCCAGGAGCGTGCCCAAGGCCATCATCAGGCCGAAGTCGTGGACCGGGCCGACGGACGCGGCCAGGAGCGAGCCGAATCCCGCGGCGGTGGTCAGCACGCTCCAAAGAATCGCAGACGCCAGTGCCCGGCCGGCCAGCGCGAGCGCCTCCGGCGGCGCGGCGCCGGATTTGCGCCCCTCGCGGAAGGCCATGATGATGTGGACGACGGTGGCGATGCCCACGACGGTCACGATCGCCCACAGCATCGAGCTGACCATGCTCAGGCGCATGCGGCTCGTGACGAGCAGGGCCTTGGTCATGAGGAGCGCAAGCTGCACGACGGCGATCGGCAGGACCATCCAGCGGACGCTGCGAAAGCAGAGCAGGATGACGGCCATTAAGAGGAGCGTGGAGAGCAAACCCAGGCGCGAGCCGTCGTCCTCCACTGCCTGAAAGCCCTCGATGACCATCACCGGCTCGCCGGCCAGGACGCCCGGCGGGTTGTGCCCTTCGACGACGGCGCGAAGCTCGCGGATCGTGGCGGTGCGGCGGTCGCCGTCGGGCTGCGGGTGGAGGATGCAGACGACGCCGGCCGTGCGGTGATCGGCCGAAACAACGTAGCCCTCCATCAGCTCCATGAACTTCGGGCCGAGCGAATCGACGTTGGTGCCGGCGGGCGTGCTGGTGAGGCTCAGGGAGGCGCGGACGCCTTCGACCTTGCCGAGCCGCTCCGTCAGGGCCTGCACGCGCGCCAGCCCCGGCACGGTCATCAGATCGGCATCGACGTAAGCGGCGAGCACGACTTCGTTGCCGCCGAACGTGCGCTTGAGCTGATGATAGGGCGGCAAGAGCGGATCGTCCGGCGCGAACATCGCCTCGATCGAGCGGTCGAAGCCCAATCGCGACGCCGGCCAGAGAGACGCCGCGGCCAGGACCGCCCCCAGCGCCAAGAGCGGCCAGCGCCAGGCGACGAGGGTTTCCGAAAGGGCCTGGGCCGGCGTGGGGGACATGGAGAATTTTGGATCGTGGATTTTGGCTTGGGGTCAGCGTAACCGCATCGACAGGCCCTGATAAGAGGAGCGGAAGGGGGCGCGAGCGCAACGGGGAATGGGACACGGAGGACAGGGATTGGACGGATGAGCGCGGATAAGAAGGAGCCGGTGCCTGGACACTTTGCCGTGCTGGGGGGCACAATACGTGTGGCGGCGCTCGACGGATCATGCGATTACAGCGCGACGAAAGTTGACACGGATGGCTGCACACGTGACGGTCGTGACCGGGCCGGCCCGGGCCGGCAAGACGGAGCGGCTTTTGGCGCGCTATCGCCAAGGGCTGGCCGAGCTGCCGCCGGGCGCGGCGCTGTGGATCGCGCCCACGCAGCGCGCCGCGCGCGACGTCCTTTCCCGCCTGCTCGACGAGCGCCTGCCGGCCTGCCTGGCGCCGGGCGTGATGACGTTCGACGGCTTCGCCCAGGCGGTCGTGGATGCCTCCGGCCAGCCGGTCTATCCGCTTTCGGCCTCGCAAAAGAGGCACCTCCTCCGCTGGCTGATCGACGGACTCTTCGCCGAAGGCAAGCTCGCCTATTTCGGGCCCATCCTGCACACGTCGGGACTCGTCGATCTTGTTTCGCAGTTCATGAGCGACCTGAAGCGCCTGGAAATCTGGCCTGAGGAGTTTCGCCGCGCCTGCCAGAAGCGCGGCATGACGCCCAAGGACGGCGAGATGCTGGAAATCTACTCGCGCTACCAGGAGCGGCTGACGCGGCACCAGCTTTACGACGCCGAAGGGCGGTTCTGGTCGGCGCGGCACCTCCTGCGCGAAGGCCAGCGGCGGCCGTTTGAGGAATTGCGGGTGGTCGTGGTCGACGGCTTTGCCGACTTCACCCGCACGCAGCACGAAATCCTGCAAATCCTGGCCGGACGCGTCGAGACGCTGCTCGTGTCGCTGCCGCTGGACAGGGCGCCCGGCCGCGACGACCTCTTCGCCAAAAGCCGCGGCACGCTCGAAAAACTCCTCGCGCTGCCCGGCGCCGCCTGCGAGGAGGTGAAGCGGGACGGCCGGTCCTGGCCCGCGATGGACCGCCTCGAGGCCGAGTTGTTCCGCTCGCCGCCCTCGCCGCCGCCCGGTAAGCCCATGGGCGGGGTCGAACTCGTCGGCTGCTCCCGCGAGCTGGGCGAGGTCGAGTGGATCGGCCGAACGATCAAGTCGCTCTTGCTGTGGGGCGACAGGCAGTCCGGAAAGGGAGACCTCTTCGGCGAGCGGGTCGCCCCGGGCGACGTGGCCGTCGTGTTTCGCTCGTTGCACGACGCGGGGCCGCTCGTCCGCGAGGTGTTCACCGAGCTTGGCATCCCGTTTGCCATCGAATCGTCGCCGCCGCTTTCGCAGTCGCCCGTCGGCCGGGCGCTGGCCGGTTTGGTGCAGCTCGTGGCCGAAGACTGGCCCTATCGAACGCTGCTGGCCGTCTTGGGAAACGGTTACTTCCAGCGCGATTGGCCCGGCGTGGCTTCGGGGGCGGTCGCGGGCGAGGGCGGGCGGGCGGCTTGCCACGTGATCCGGCAACTGCAGGCGCCGTCGGGCCGGGAGGCGCTGCTGGCGGCGGTGGCGCGGCTGTGCGAGCGGCTGCGGCGGCAGAGCGCCCAGGCCGAATCGGAAGCCGGCGAAGCGCCTGAAATCGACGAAGCCTCGACTTCGCCGCGCGAGGTTCGTCGCGCGCTTCGACGAGCGGAGCTGGCGAGCGACTATCTCGCCCATTGGAAAGAAACGCTCGGCCGGCTGCCGTCGTCGGCCGCGCCCGGCCAGTGGGGAAAGGCGCTGCGGGACGTGGCGGAGCAGCTCGGGCTGTCGCGCGCTCTTGAAACGGCCGGCGGCGAAGACCTCGACCAGCGCGACCGCGCCGCCTGGAAGCGGATCTGCGAATTGCTCGACGACGGAGACACGCTCTTTTGCCGCCTCGGCGAAAAGTCGCCGGCCATGGACTGCCGCCAGTTCCTGGCCTGGCTGGCCGACGCCCTGGCCAGCCGCCAGCAGCCCGAAAGCCACGATGAGACCGGCCGCGTGCGGGTCCTTTCGGCGGTCAGCGTCCGCTCGCTGAGCGTGCCCTACCTGTTCTTCGCCGGCCTTTCCGAGCGGGCGTTTCCCGCGGCCCAGCGCGCCGACCGCGTCTACCAGGAAGCGGAGCTGCGGCTCCTGCACGACGCGGGGCTGCCCTTTCCGCTCCGGGCCGAGCGCAGCCAGGAGGAGATGCTCCTCTTTTACGAAGTCCTGACGCGGGCGACGCGCAAGCTCTGGCTCAGCTACCCGGCGCTCGACGAGCGGGCCGAGCCGCTCCTGGCCAGCCCGTATCTGGCCGACGTGCAGCAGGCCTGCGGCGGGAAAGTCCCGCGCCGGGACGTGACGGAGCTTTCGCCCATTCCTCCCGACGGCAAGGACCCTCTCAGCCCGCGCTCGCTGCGCATTCATGCCGTCCACGAGGCCCTTGCCGGCGGGACCGCGCGGCTGGCCGTCCTCGGCGGCATGGGTCCCGAGCAGGGAGACGGAGAGTTGCTGGCGAGCGTGCTGCACGGCCTGGGCGTGATCGGCCAGCGCGCCCGGCGCGACAGTTTCGGGCCCTACGAGGGAATCCTGACGGGCAAGCTCGTGCACGTCATGCTCAAGCAGCAATTTCCACCGGACCGGCCCTGGAGCGCGAGCCGGCTGGAGAGTTTTGCCTCCTGCCCGTTCCGCTTTCTGTCCGAGCGATTGTTGAACCTGGAGCCGCTGCCGGACACGGAGCTGGCGGGCGATCACCTCTACCGCGGCCAGCTTCTGCACGCGGCGCTGGCGCGGCTGCACCGGCAGCTCATCGAGCGGCATGGCCAAGGCGCGTCGCCGGGCGAGTGCGACGCCGACGAGTGGCGAAGACTCGTGGCCGACGTCTTGAAGCGCCTCGTCGACGGCGACGCCTCGCTGCCCGCCGAGGCCATGCTCTCCGCGGGCCTGCGCGAAATCGAGCGCCGCGTCGTCGAGAAGTGGCTGCTCGATTATCCCAAGCAGCACCGCGAATACGACCAGAAGCAGCCGACCGGGCTGGACGCACCGCTGCGGCCGGCGCATTTCGAAGTGGCGTTCGGCGACGCGCGGGGAACGTCGGCGCCGCCATCGACCCCACGGCCGCTCGTCATCGGCGCGGGCGACGACAGAATCCACCTCGCCGGCCGGATCGACCGCATCGACGTGGGCCGCCGCGGCTCGCATACGGTCTTTAACGTCATCGACTACAAGAGCGGCGGCCCGCGCAGTCGGCCCAAAAACGGCGACGATCCCGACCCGACCCGATTACAGCTCGATCTGTATACCCTCGCGGCGGAGCAGATCATTCTGGGCCGCGGGTCGGTGGCGTCGCAATCCGGCTACTGGCACGTGCGCGGCGAAGGTTTCAAGGGCTGGCGGACGTACCACCACGTCGCCAACGACGACTGCCAAATCGACGAAGGCTGGGAGGCCGCCCGCGAGCGCCTGGCGCCGCTCGTGGGGCGCCTCGTCGCCTGGATCCGCTCCGGCGTCTTTCCCGTGATCTCCGCCGACGACGGTTGCACGCAGTATTGCCCGCTGCACACGGTTTGCCGCATCAACCAGGTGCGGGCCTTGGAGAAGACATGGGACAGCGTGCCCGGAACGACGGACTGACCGACCAGCAGCGCGACGCGATCTCTGCGCGGGGCGTGTCGGTGGCGCTCTCGGCCGGGGCGGGCTGCGGGAAGACGTTCGTCCTCACGCGGCGGTTCCTGTCGCACCTGGAGCCGGACGCCGCGCAGGGCGCTCGATTGACGGAAATCGTAGCGATCACTTTCACCGAACGCGCCGCACGCGAAATGCGCGACCGGATTCGCGGGGCCTGCCAGGAGCGCGTGGATGGGCCTGGCGGCGCGTCGCCGCATTGGCTGGAAACGCTGCGCGACCTGGAAACCGCCCGCATCAGCACGATCCATGCCTTCTGCTCGTCGCTCTTGCGGACACACGCGGTGGAGGCGGGCATCGACCCGCACTTCACGACGCTCGACCAGGCCCAGGCCATGACGCTGGCGTCCGAGGCGGTCGACGACGAGCTGCGCTTGCTCGTCGAATCGCGCGACGAAACGGCGCTGGAGTTGGCGACGGTTTTCGGCGTGGCGGCGCTGCGCGGGATGCTGCTGGCGCTTTTGAACCGGCGGCACGAAGTCGACTTTGCGGCCTGGCGCGAGAAGCGGCCGGAGGACCTCGTCGCGGTCTGGCAAGCGGCCCATGCGGAGCACGTCGTGCCCGGGCTTTTGGCCGAAGTCGCCGGCGGCGACGCGGCGCGGGAACTGCTCGCGTTTCTCCAGGACCATTCGCCTCACCATGCGGAGATGAAAGGCCGCTGCGCCGTCCTGCGCGAGTCGCTGCCGAAGCTGCGTCGGGCAAAGAACGCACAGAAGCTGCTGGAAGAAATCCGCGAAAACGCGCAGGTGAAAGGCGGCGGGTTGAAAGAGGGTTGGGAGAGCGAGGACGTCTACGAGCGCGTCAAAGAGTTGCTGGAAAAACTGCGCAAGCAGGTCGACCATGCCCTCGCCGACCTGAACTTCGACCCCGTCGAAGCCCGCCGGGCGGCCGTCGCCGGCTGGCAGCTCTTGCAGCTTGCCGAGCGAGTGTTTCGCGCCTACGACGAGCGCAAGCGGGGCCTGGCCTGCCTCGATTTCGACGACCTCCTGATCCGCGCCCGCGACCTGCTCGTGGCGCCGCAAAACGCCGACCTGAAAGGGCGGCTGCAAGCGCAAATCAAGTTCCTGCTGGTCGATGAATTCCAGGACACCGACCCCTTGCAGGTGGAGCTCGTAAAGGCCCTCTGCGGCGACGAGCTGACGACCGGCAAGCTGTTCTTCGTGGGCGACTACAAACAATCGATCTATCGCTTCCGCCGCGCCGACCCGAAGGTCTTCGCCCGCCTGCGCGACGCAATCCCCAAGGCCGGCCGCCTGCCGCTGACGAGGAACTTCCGCAGCCAGCCGGCGATCCTCGATTTCGTCAACGCGCTCTTCGTCGAGTCCCTGCCCGGGCCTTACGAGCCCCTGGAGCCGCACCGCACGCAAGTCAGCCCGAGGCCGGCCGTGGAGTTCCTTTGGGCCACGCCTCCGCAGGACGATGAGGAGGGGACGACGATCAAGGACAGCGTCGCGCGGCAGCGCCAGCGCGAGGCGCGGTGGATCGCCCGCCGCATCCGCGCGATTATCGACGGCCGCCAGCCGCTCGTCTGGGACAAGGAGGCCGAGAAGCGCGGAAAGCCCGCCGCCCGGCCCGCGACCAAACGTGACATCGCCGTCCTCTTACGCGCCCTCTCCGACGTCGACCTCTACGAGAAGGCCCTCCAGGAATGGGGGATCGACTACTACCTCGTCGGCGGGCACGCCTTCTATGCTCAGCAGGAAATTTTCGACCTGCTCAATCTACTCCGGGCCGTCGCCTGCCCGGACGACCCCGTCAGCCTGGCCGGCGCGCTGCGCAGCCCGCTCTTGGGACTCTCGGACGAAGCGCTGTTCCTTCTCTCGCGGCACAAGGACGGGCTGTGCGGCGGGCTGTTTGCCGGCCCTCCCAAAGAACTCGACGCCATCGACCGGCCGCGCGTCGTGCTGGCGGCGAAGGCGATCGCGCGGCTGCGGGCGCGGAAGGACCGCGTGCCCATCGCGGCGCTCGTCGAAGAGGCGCTGCGGGCGACCGGCTACGATGCGCTCCTGTTGGCGGAATTCCTCGGCGAGCGCAAACTGGCCAACCTGCACAAGCTCATCGACCAGGCGCGGCAGTTCGACGCCTCGGCCGTCTTCAGCCTCGACGATTTCCTCACCCAGCTTGCCCAGTTCGTCGCCGTCCAGCCCAAGGAGCCGCTCGCCGCCACGCAGGCCGAGTCCGACGACGTCGTGCGGCTGATGACGATCCACCAGGCGAAGGGCCTCGAGTTCCCGATCGTGATTGTGCCGGACCTGGGCAGGCAGAGCCGCGCCGACCTGGGCGCCCGCGCCGTCTTCGACCCCCAGCTTGGGCCGCTGGTCAGGCCGCCGGGAATGGAATCCATGACGGGGTACGACATCCGACGGCAGCTCGAGGAGGCCGAGGACGAGGAGGAGCTGGTGCGGCTGTTCTACGTGGCCACGACCCGCGCAGCCGACTACCTGATTCTCTCCAGCGGCGTCGGCGAGCTGGGAAAGGCGCGAGAGCTGTGGATGGACGTGCTCGCGCGGCGATTCAACCTGGCGACCGGCGCGGTGCTCGGAAAGCTGCCGGAGGGCTACAGCCTGCCGCAGGTGCGCGTGACGACGGACGAGCCGCCGGCGCCCTCCGCGCCGTCGCACCATCGCCGCCGCAATGCCGCCGAGGTGGCCGCGGACGCCCGGGAGGCGATCGTCTCGCAGGTCGCCGATCGGCCGCGGTCGGTCGATCCCTTGGCCGTCGACGCCGCCGCCCGGCGCGAGTTTTCCTTCTCGCGGCTCCGCGGCACGCTTCATCCTGTTGGCCCTGGGCCGACGGACGGCGAACCGGCCGAGCGGGCGGAAATGCGCGCCATCTCCCAGCCGCTGCCCGACGACAAAACGGCCATTGACCTGGGGGTCCTGGTTCACGAGGCGCTCGAAGGAATCGACCTCAAGCGCGATTACACCGCCAACACGATCCGCGCCGCCGTGGACGAGCGGGCGATCGAGCTCTCGGTCGATCCGGCGCTCTGCTCCGACGCCGCCGACCTCGTGTGGCGGTTCGTGCAGTCGCCGCGGATGGGCCAGTTGCGCAAGGCGCGGCGCGTCTACCGGGAGCTGGAGTTCCTGCTCGCCTGGCCGCCGTCGATGGGAGAAAAAGGCGCCAGGGACCGCGTCGCCGGCGAACGGCGCTTCATTCGCGGCTACATCGACTGCCTCTACGAGGACGCCGCCGGCCGCTGGCATTTATTGGATTTCAAGACGAACCGCGCCACGCCCCAGACGGCCGCGGCCGTCGCCGCCGCCTACGACGTGCAGATGATCGTCTACGGCATGGCGGTGGAGCGGGTCTTGCGAGCGCCGCCGGCGGAGCTGGTGCTTTGCTTCCTGCGGCCCGGCGTGGAGCACGCATTTCGGCTCGACGAGCGATCGCGCAACGACGTCGTGCGGCGCGTGAATGAAGCCCTGCAGGCCTACATTTCGGCCGGCGCGCCCTGAGCACGTTGGCAATCCGGCAATGCCCGCTCGCCGCGCCGCGGCGACCGTTTCCGGTTGCGTTTCGCTACCGCCCTGTGTTACGCTAGGAGTGCCAATTCACCCCGTTATCAACGTCCCCCACCGTCAAGACTTTCGCGGAGCGGAGCCATGTGTTGTCACGGCGCTTGGTTTGCGAAGCTGTTTTCCGGCCTGTCGGCTGGTCTCCTCCTGATCGCGGTCGTGCTGGGTCCGGGGCTGGCCGACGACAAGGCGCCTCCCTCCAAGGAGCCGCCCAAGGAAAAGGCCAAGCCCGCGGCCGAGGCCGAAGAGCCGGAACCGACCGACAATCCCTACCTCGCCCCCGAAAACCTCGCCACGCCGGACCTGGTCAAGTACATGGCCAAGATGCAGACCAAGCCCAAGACGATCCGCCGCCGGCCCTTCTTCATCGACGCCATCGTCGAGGCCGCCGAACGGGCGCTGAAAAACGACCCCAGCGAAGACCAGCGGACCTACGCCGCCCTGACGTTGATGGAAGTCCTGCACGAGGACGCCGTGCTGGGCAACGACAAGGCCGACGTCAAGCTCATGGACTGGGCCGCGAAATTCGGCGAGGCCCCGCAGCCCAAGATCGCCCACGTGGCCAAATTGCACCTCACCGAGAAGCGCATCATGGAGGCCCGCGAGGCCAAGCTCTCGCCCGAGGAAACGCAAAAGCTGTTGGGCGAGATGAAGGAATACCTCTCCAAGGAAACGCTCGCGCGGCAGCACCTGCGCCTCTTGTCCGAAGTCATCGGCATCATCAACACGCTGGAGGACGTCAAGCTTCGCAACCAGCTCCTCGACCAGTTCGGCGAGTTGATGGCCAAGAGCGAAGACCCCGACCTGTCGCGCTATGGCCGCCGCATCTTGAAGAAGCCCGGCCAGGGGCAGCAGGATTCGCCGCTCGTTGGCAAGCCGCTCGAAATCGAGGGGATGACCGCCGACGGCTTCCCCTTCGACATCAAGAGCTACAAGGGCAAGATCGTGCTCGTCGATTTCTGGGCCACCTGGTGCGGTCCCTGCCGGGCCGAGCTGCCCAACGTCAAGGCCGCCTACGAGAAGTTCCACGACCAGGGCTTCGAGGTTGTGGGCATCAGCCTGGACACCGAAAAGTCCGACTTGCAGGAGTTCATCAACGAGCAGCAGCTCCCCTGGGTGAACTTGTTCGACGACGAGAACAAGGGCTGGGACAACGCGCTGGCCAAGAAGTACAACATCCGCGCGATCCCCGCCACGTTCCTGCTCGACAAGGAGGGCAAGGTCGCTGCCGTGAACGTTCGCGGCCCGGCGCTTTCCGTCGCGGTCGAAAAGCTCCTGGCCGGCGAGCCGCTGGCGGAGAAGAAAGAGGGGGAGAAGAAGGAACGGCCGAAGCGGGAGGAAAAGAAGGAGATCCGGTAGGATTCCCGACTTCGACTGGTCGCGATTTCACTTGGAAGGGGCGCTGATGAGCATTCGCGACGAACCGCATTACGAGCTTGCCTCCCGTGAACTTGCCGGGTGGATCGCTGCGCAGGGGGCGGATACGTGGTGGACGGTCGACGGCGATCATTTCTTGACGGGCCGGCTGGCCTTTCCTTGCCCTGGCGACGAATTGGCCACCGAGCTGCGCTCCATCGACCGCCCGCTGCTGGTCCGGTCGAATGATCCGAGCGCGCGGGGACAGGCGCTCGGCCGCGAGTCGCTCGATCCACACGTCACCCGCCTGGGCGACAACCTTCAGATGACTGGGCAACGGCCTTTGTGGACCGAGAACCGAGTCCTCTTTCTAAGTTGGAAGGGCTCGAACGAAGACTGGTTGCTCGTCGAAGACAAGGAGACGAGCGAAAGCAGCAGCGAGGACGCCGCCGCCGTGGAAAGGAAGAGCTAGCGATGCCTCGCCCGGCAATCGACCTGGGGCAAAAAATCAGGGATATCCTCGGACACGTCGATGCGCTTCCGGCCGAGGCGATTACTCCCATTTCGCACTACCGTCGATCTTCCACGGACATCAGAGGTCATCCATGTGCGTCCGAGTTGTATGCCTGGCGGTCCTTTGCAGTCTGTCTGCTGACTCACGGCTCCAGGCCGACGATTTTTCCGCCGGCGCCGCCGTCGTCGATATCACCCCGCCCGTGCCCTACCGCATGAGCGGCTACTTTAGCGAGCGCGTCAGCACGGGCGTCAAGGACCCGCTCTATGCCAAGGCCCTCGTCCTCAAGCAGGGCAACGTTGAGGCCGCCCTCGTTTTTTGCGATTTGATCGGCATCGCGCAGAGCGTCGGTCCCGAGGCCCGCCGGCGCGCCGCCAACGAAACCGGCATCCCGGCCGAGAACATCGCCATCTCGGCCACGCACAGCCACACCGGCCCGCTCTATGCCGGCGTGCTGCGGAACTATTTCCACGACGAGGCCGTCGCCAAGAACGGCAGCGACCCGTTCGAAAAGGTCGACTACCCGGCGCAGCTTGTCGAAAAGCTCGTCGAGGCGATCCGCACGGCCCAGAAAAACGCCCGGCCGGCGAAACTGTCGGCCGGCGCGGGGCAGGAATCGCGCCTCTCGTTCAACCGCCGCTTTCACATGAAAGACGGCACGGTGCGGTTCAATCCCGGCGCGCTCAATCCGGACATCATTCGCCCGGCCGGGCCGATCGACCCCGACGTGGGCCTGTTGCGGTTCGTGTCCGGCGGCAAGACGGCGGCCATCGTCACTGTTTTCGCCATGCACTTGGATACGACAGGCGGCACGGAGTATTCCGGCGACTATCCCAGGTACTTGAGCGACGCCCTACAAAAAGAGCTGGGCGACCAGGCCGTGTCGTTCTTCGGCGCGGGCACCTGCGGCGACATCAACCACGTCGACGTGACAACCAAGGAGCGCCGCAAGACGCCCGAAATCGGCGCGCTGCTGGCGGAAACCGTCCGTTCCGAATTGCCCAGGCTGCAAGAAAAAAAGCCCCGGCTGGCCGTCCGCTGTGCGACGGTCGAGGTCCCGCTGCAAAAATTCCCGCCGGAAAAAATCGAAGAGGCCCGCGAGCGCCTGGCCAAGGTCGGCACGCGCGAGCTGTCGTTCCTCGACCAGGTCGAGGCCTGCAAGATCATGGCCCTTGAGCTTCGGGGCGAAACGGCGAAGTTCGACGTGCAGGCCTTTCGCCTGGCCGACGACGTGGCCCTTGTGACCCTGCCGGGCGAGGTCTTCGTCGAGCTGGGCCTGGCGATCAAGAAAGCCTCGCCCTTCAAGACGACGCTCGTCGTCGAGTTGGCGAACGACAACCCCGCCTACGTGCCCACGAAGAAGGCCTTCGCCGAGGGGAGCTACGAGACGGTGAACTCGCTCGTCGCGCCCGGCGGCGGCGAAATGCTGGCCGAAGCGGCCCTCCGTCTCCTCAACGAACTCCGCCCGTAGGGCAGGCAGCCCGCCTGCCGCTCCTCGTGGGGTAGGCGTCCCGCCTGCCATTTTCGTGGGGCAGGCGTCTCGCCCGCCATTCGCGCTCACTTGCGCTACCCCTGCCGGTCCAATTCCGCAAACAACTCCGCCAGCGGAATCTCTAGCCCCGGCAGCACGTCGCCCCCGTCCAGCGTGTCGGCGGCCCTCAGCAACCGCGGCTCGTCCGGCGAACGAAAGACGCGCACCGTGCGCAGCTCTGGGTCGATTTCCCAAACGAGCTTCGTGCCGGCGGCGAAATAGTCGGCCCGCTTCTGCTCCATTTCCGCCGCCGTGTTGTCGGCGCTGAGAATCTCCACGGCCAGGTCTGGCGCGACGGCGGGAATTGCCTCCGTCGGCCTCCGCCGCCCCGGCAGCCGGTCCCAGGAAACGAAGGTCACGTCCGGAATCCGCACGCGGCCCGGACGCAGTCGCAGCATCCCTTGCTCGCCTCCTGTGATGCCCAGGTTGCGCTCGCGGACGAATCGTCCGATGATCTCCCCGAGATAGAGCGCCAGCGACGACTCGTTGAAGCCCATGGCCTTCTCCACCAGCACGCCGTCGACGAGTTCGCAGAGCCGCTTGCGCGGCGCCGCCTCGGCCGCCAACACGTCCGCCTCCGTCGCCGTTCCCGGCGGCGGGCGCATGCGAATTCGCGCGGGCGGAACGCCGCCCAGGTGCGCAAGGAGATCGCCCAGGTTGTCAAAAGTGCCGGGCGCAGGCGTGATGGCGGCCATGACTACCTCCACGCCTATTCTAGCAATTCGCGCTGCTGGCCGCACGCGCGATGCGACGTCGCTCGTTAATACGGCCGCTTCCGCTTGCCCTTCCCCGCGGCCGGGCTGCCCCCGACGCACCAGTCCTTGGCGTCGGACTCCATCGCCGTCTTGCACATCGCGTCGAACTCCGACGGCACTTCCTTGGCCTCGCGCCGCAGCTCCAAGAGGAACTTCTTTTCGCTCTCCCGCACGTAACCGTCCGCGTAGAGCATCTTGAGCAGATAAAACCGCTCCCCCTCGTCGATCTTGCCGTCGTGCAGGATCACGCGCTTCAGCGCGGGGAAGAAAAGCTCGTCGAACGCCGGGCTGACCTCTCGCGCGCCGCTCAAAAGCTCGACGAGGAACTTCACGTCGGCCAGATCGAGCTTTCCGTCGGCGTGGATGTACTCGCGGATGACCTCGACTTCCTGGTCGCTGATCTTGCGGTCCTGGTGAATGTCGGCGAGTAGCTTGTAAAGGCGGCCCGGCATGAATCGGCTCCCTGGTTGTCTCCGGACGGCTCGCGCCGCCACGATTGCCCCAGCAGGAAACCGTAGCTCAGCCGTTCGCGCAAAAGCGCCGCGCACCCAGGCGCCTTCTGCCGACGATGACGATTGTCCGGTCCCGGCCAGCGGAAATACCGACTCAGACGGCGGCATGGGAGGCGGCGGGCGGGCTGCGCCTGCACGACCCTTGGCAGCTCGGCTGGAACCGCCGCCAACGGTCAGGGTGCGCCGTTGATCGACGGGGCGGCAGCGGTGCCGCCGGAAGCGCCATCGTCGTCGGCGTTCACCGCGTCGATCAATTGCCGCAGGCGCCCCAGGTTGCGGCGGTTGAACCGCAGCACGAGGCGCGGAAGGTGCTGGATCGTGGGGTCGTCGCGCTCCTCGGCGAGCGCCGGCGAGGCTTCGATGCGGCCGCCGGTCAGGATGTCGCCGAAATCCTCGTTGAGCCGATCGAGCTTCGCGGCCGAGACCGGGGTTTGCAGCCGCAGAACGAGCCGGCTGCGGACGTAACGCATGCTGTGGTAGACGCGATAGAAATTCAGGATGTGCTCCACCGCCTGGGTCGGGGAGTCGGTGCGGTAAATGAGGTGCAAGTCCTCGTCCGAGATCAAGCCCCGGCCCAGCAAGTGCTTCTCGATGAAATCCAGGAATGCGGGCCAGTAGTCGTCGCCCGGCTGGTCGAGCATGACGAGGGGCACGACGTCGCGCTTGCCGGTCTGCAAAAGCGTGAGCACCTCCAGGGCCTCGTCGAGCGTGCCGAAGCCGCCCGGCAGCAGGCAGACCGCGTCGCACTCCTTCACGAACATCAGCTTCCGCGTGAAAAAATACTTCATGTGGACGAGCTTGGGGTCGCCCGCGATGACGGGGTTCGACTCCTGCTCGAAGGGGAGCATGATGTTCAGGCCCATCGAGTTTTCGCGGCCGGCGCCTCGGTGCCCCGCCTCCATGATCCCGCTGGCCGCGCCGGTCACCACGAGCCAGCCGTGCTCGGCGATGAGCCTGGCGAAGCACTCCGTCTGGCGGTAGGCCGGCTCTTCGGGACGGGTGCGGGCGGAGCCGAAGATCGTCGCCTTGCGGCGGCTGCGGAAGGGGCGAAAGACCTTGAAGGCGTAGCCCAGCTCGCGGACGGCGCGACTCAGGATTTTCATGTCGCCGCGCGAGGCGTTGTCGCCGGCCAGCCGATCGGCCGTGTCCTTGATCAATTGGACGAGGTCGCCCGTGTGATGCGGGTCGAATGCTTGCGCAGCATCCGCGGAATCGTGAGCGCCGGGACCGGACGAAGAGGACGGCAGTTCGGGCGTGGATGTCATTTCAAGAACTTGCGAAAGTCAGTCGAGTCGGCCGAAGCACGTGTGCCTGGGGCGGCGGAAGAACGCTCGCCGCTGGAAATGGCCGAACGGACGGGGCAGAAAATCAGAGTCACAGATCAATTATACCCGCAGGCGGACGGCTTACGCAGCGGCAGTTGGACGGGGCCGAGGGAGGCCGCGATCGTCCCAAACTCCTTCCCGGATGGAAGATGCGACGCGCACGCTGGTTTCACGCGACGCCGGAAAGCGCCGGGATCGCGCACGCTGACAAGGTCCGTCTAGCGCGGTTTCCACCACGACAGCGTCCAATGCCGGTCGCTCGTTGCCCGCACCGAGTCGGCCGCAATCTCCGCCAGCCGGGCCAGACCGCGCAGCTCGTCGAGCGTCAAAGCGGCCCGCAGCGAGTCGGCGAACATTTGCCTCTGGTGGTCGGTGGCGCCCGCGGCGTAGGTGTCGACAAGCCGCTTTAGCTCCTCCTCCGTCTCCGGCCGCACGAGATCGCGCAGGAACAACAGTCCGCCGGCGGCCAGCACGCGCCGCGCCTCCTTGAAAACGGCCAGCGGCTCGGGAATATGATGGACGATGCTGTTGGAGATCACGGCCGAGAACCGCCCGTCGGCGAAGGGAAGCTCTTTGGCGTCAATGTGGCAGAGGAGAATCTGCTCGCGCAGCTTCGCCTCATCGACGTTGAGTCGGGCGACGTCGAGCATCGCGACGGAGAGGTCCATCGCCAGCACGCGGTAGGATAGATCGCGGCGGCAAAGCTCGACGGGAATCTGCGCCGTGCCCGTGCCCAGGTCGAGGACTTCCTGCGCGAGCACTTCCGGCCGCGCTGCGGCGGCGGCCACGAGGTCGTCCACAAAAACGCGGTTGACCGCGGCGTGGTCCATCTGGTCGTAGGCCAGGGCCTCCTCGGGCGTCCCCATGACTTCCGGCTCGAGGATGCGCTTCAGCATGGCGGCCTTTCTGCTCAGCGGGCGGCCCGGTCGGCGAAGTTTGCAGGACAAGGACGGAGGCGGCCCGGCGAACAACCATTATCGGCCCAGTGGCGGGGCGCTGCCAGCCGTTTTGCCAGCCGCAGTGCCCTGCGAAGGCGGCGATCTGCGCACATTCTCTCTTGATTGCCGCGGCGATTGAGGGCACGATTCAGCAAGGCGCGCGATGCACGAAATCCCCCTTCGACCGGCAGCGTATTCCCATGAGCATGGAAAGCAGCCCTGGGCCCACAAAGATCCGGCACCTGGCGGCCTACACGTCGTTCATGGATTCGCCTCGATGGGGGATGAACCTGCTTTGCGGCTGCGTGTGCATGCTCGTTCCCATCATCGGGCCGATGGTGCTCTACGGCTGGCTGGGCGAGGTCCTCAAATCGCGGCTCGAACGGCCCGGCGAGCCCACGCCAGACTTCGACACGAACAAGCTGATGGACTATCTGCAGCGCGGGCTGTGGCCGTTTCTGGTGGGGCTGCTCGTGGGAACGATCGGCGGCGTTGTGGTCGTCTTTCCGTTCGTGTGCCTCTTTTACGGCCCGATCATCGCCGCGGTGGCGACGAACCAGGCGTGGCCGCTGGCGTTCCTGCCGCTGGCCTTCGTGGTTCTGTTCGTCGGGATCGTGGTGATCTACCTGTACATGCTGCCGATGGTCCTGCGGGCGTCGTTGCAACAGGACTTCGCGGCCGCCCTGCGATGGTCCTACGTGCGCGACTTTGTGGGCCGCGTCCGCAAGGAGCTGATCCTGGCCGTCGTCTTCCTCTACGCCACCGCCTTTGTGCTGGAAATCGCGGGTTTGCTGGTGTTCATCATCGGGTTGTATCCGGTGGCAGTGCTCATTACTTACGCCTTCTACCACCTGATGTACCAGCTTTACCTCGTGTACCTCGAGCGCGGCGGCGAGCCGATCCCGATCAAGGCGACGCAGGCGATCTTTGGATCGCAGCCGTCGCCTCCGCCGGTCTCCGCGTTTCCGCCGTCCGAGAAAAATCCGTACGCAGCCCCTCCCTTCACTTCGCTCGGCGACACGCCGCGGCCTCCCGAAGCGCCGGACGGTCCGCCGGTTCCGTAGCCCGGCCTTGCGCTGCATCCGCCCGCCGGACGACGAATTCCATGAAGCTAGAGTACACGCGGGCCTACACTTCCTTCTTTGAAAGCCCGAACTGGGCGATGAACCTGCTCTGGACCAGCCTGGCGATGGCGGTGCCGTACGTCGGCAGCATCGTCGTGTACGGCTGGTGCGGCGACGTCATCAAGAGCAAGATCGAGCGTCCGGACGAACCCCTTCCCGACTTCGACGTGCACAAGCTGGGGTATTACCTGTCGCGCGGCCTGTGGCCGTTTCTCGTGGCATTGGTCGTGGAGCTGCTCGCGCTGGTGGTGATTCTGCCGGTGCTTTTGGTCTGTATTCTTGTCCCGGTGTTCTTGACGGTGCAGAGCCAGAGCCCGTATTGGATCATCCTCATCGTTTCCGCCCCGCTGGCGACGACCGCGCTGTTGCTCGTGGTGCAAGTGTTCCTGGGTCCGATGGTGCTGAGGGTGTCGCTGCAGCAGGAATTTGGATCGGCGTTCCAGCGGTCGTTCGTCAAGAAGTTCGTCAGGACGGTCCGCGGCGAGCTGCTGCTGGCGCTCTTGTTCTGGTTCGGGACGACCCTGTTGCTGGGGATGGCCGGCGGCATGGTCGCGATCGTGGGGGCGTTCGTCGCCGGGGCGTTGTCGACGTTCGCGTATTACCACTTGATGATGCAGCTCTACCTTGTGTACCTCGAGCGCGGCGGCGAACCGATCCCGATCCAGGCGCCGCCGGAGATCTTCGGGCCCCCGGTGCCCAGCCTGGCGGAGACGGCCGCGGAGCGCTCGGCGCCGCAGGCCGATCCCCCGCCGCCGGACCGGCCGTGACCTATTCCGGCGACCTATTCCGGGCGACCTGATTTCGGCGCAGCAGGCCGCAGGTAGCGCCGTGCTATTCCGCCGCCCGCCGAATGGCCGATTCCGTCAGCAGACGCTCGGCCCGGAGCATCAGCTCGTTGGATTCCTGCGGAGGCCCCTCGCGGGCGATGAATTCGCCGCCGCAATGCTGGCAGACGAGCTTGCGGCCCAGATGCTCGACGCGCACCTCCAGGCGCCGCCCGCAGGTTGGACACTCTTGAACGTAGAACACTTGCGACATCGCGGCGACTCCTTCCACCCGGCGGCAAAATCGGGCCGGCAGGCCCTGCGGCCGGCTGCGGCTCGGCAAGCAAAAATGACAGGCAACGGGGCGGCGCGGTTCGCGCACGATCAGGGCTCGGTCGCACGGCCCCCGGCGCGCCGCGCGGAGCGCCCTAGGCAGTGTCTCGGCACTGTCTCCAACCAGCGGCCTCGACCGCGTGCGAGCGTTCAGGGACGCCCCAATTCCATGATTTTACCGATGGAATCAGCCTTTGCAAGAACGCACTACGATTGCCGACGTTTGCTGAGAATGTCAACTTCAGGCTGAAACACCGTGGGATCCGCCGGTAAGTCGTCCATCGGCGCGGCTAATCCGAAAATGAGCAGTGGCCCGCTCCCAGCAGTCGGTCGTCCACGCCGCCGTGGTCAGGGCGATGCAACACCCGGACGAGGTTCTATCCGCCGCGTTCAATACCGATGGCTCTCTTGTCCTAACCGGTTGCAAGGATGGGACCGCGCGTCTTTGGGACGCGGAGAACGGCTTGCAGCTCGGACCGGACCTGCGGCACGATGCCCCCGTCAGCGTTGTGGCCTTCAGCCCCGACGGAAAAACGATGCTCACAGGCGCCGGAAAAGAAGTCCGCCTCTGGAAAGGGACCCAGCCGATGGAAGGATCGCCCGAGACAATTAAGCTCTGGGCGGAAGTTCTGACGGGACTGGAAGTGACCGCAAACGGCGAACTCAAGCAGGTGGACGTCGAGCGCTGGTACGCAAAGCGAATCGAGCTATTACAAAAGAAGGACGCTCCGCCACTGCCATGACATTAGCCTCGGTTCCGGCGCGCCGCCTGAAGGCGATACTCCAACCGCTAGGCCTGCCGCATCAACGTCGCCTTGTCCACCGCGCAGCCGCAGAATTCCCGCGTGATCCGCCCCCGGCTCATCACGGCAATCCGGTCCGCATAGGCCAGGAGCAACTCCGGCTCGACCGAGGCCAAAACGACCGCCGCCCCCTGCTGCTTGAGCCGCGCCACAAGCTGCATGATCTCGTGCTTCGCGCCCACGTCCATCCCCCGCGTCGGCTCATCCAGCACGAGCACCTTCACCTCGCCCAAGAGCCACTTCGCCAGCGCCACTTTCTGCTGGTTGCCGCCCGAGAGATTGCCCGCCAAGAGCGCCGGCGCGGCCGGGCGGCAGCCGACCTGCACGAGCACCGGCTGCGTGACGCGCATTTCCCGCCGCCGCGTGAGCCACTGGCCGACGGCCGAACGGAGGTGCGCCAGCGTCACGTTCTGAAAAATCGGCGCGCGGTGAAAGACCGAGTGCTGCCGGTCGGCGGCGACGAGCACGACTCCCCGGCGGACGGCCGCGGACGTGCTGCCCGGCGGCAAGGGCGTGCCATCGACCTCGACGATTCCGGCCGACGCTCGCATCGCCCCAGCGAGCACGTGCGCCGCCTCCTGATGTCCAGCCCCAACGAAACCATAAAGCCCCAGGCACTCGCCGGGCGAGACTTCGAGATTCACATCGGCCATGACGCCGGGCACCGTCAGTCCGCGGGCGACGAGGCGGGGCGGAACGGCCGTCCGCGGCGGCAGCGTCGCGCCTTTCGTGTAGCCCATCTCCTCCTCGGAGAGTGCCTGCCCCAGCATGGCGTGAATGACGGATTGCTTGGTGAGTTTTTTGACCGGCGAGGTTTCCAGCCGCCGGCCATCGCGGAGGATCGTCACGCGGTCGCAAATTTCCAAAACGTCCTCGATGAAATGGCTGATGTAGACGATCGCCACCTGCCGCGACCGCAGGTGGTCGATGAGCTGAAACAACCGCCGCGTTTCGGGCGGGCTGAGGGCGCTCGTCGGCTCGTCGAGGATCAGGATTCGCGCCCCGCTGTGCAGCCCGCGGGCGATCTCGACCATCTGCCGGATGACGAGCGGATAGGTGTCGAGCCGGCGGGTAACGTCCACGTCGATTTGCAATTCCCCCAGATACTCGCGGGCCTTGCGGCGCATACGACCCCAGTCGATGCGACCCAGTTGCGTCGGCTGGCGGCCCAGGAAGAGGTTCTCGGCCACGGACAGTTGCCCGATGCCCGAAAGTTCCTGGTAGACCATGGCGATGCCCTGGGCGAGGGCGTCCTGCGGGCTGGCCAGGTTTGCGGGGCGGCCTTCGAGCAATACCTGGCCTTCGTGATCGGGCAGGACGCCGGCCAGGATTTTCATGAGCGTGCTTTTGCCTGCGCCATTGCTGCCGACGAGACCGTGGACCTCGCCGGCGCGAAGCTCAAAATCGACGTTGTCGAGGGCCGTCTCGCCGCCGAAGCGCTTGGAGATGCCGCGGCACTGGAGGAGGGGGATAATTTCGGCGGCGATGGACATGGCGCGGATTCGAAGGCGGAGATCAGCCCTTTTTTGTCTTTGCGATGAAGCGCCGGTAGTAACGGATCGCGTGCCTCACCGGCGCGCGAGTCAGCCGCTTTCCTGTGTGGCTGTAATAGTGGACTTCTTCGCCTTCGAAATCACCCGTAGGCTCGGCATCGACGACGTGCGGGTGAACCTGCCACCAAGAATGCGCCATTACTCCCGCTTCGGCGACGTATTTTTCGGCTGCGCGAAGCGACGACGAGACGTGGAACTGCAGGCAGTCAATGTGGTCGTTGAACATGATCTCATAGTGCATCACGACCCAGACCTCGACCTTCTTGCGACGTCGCATGTTCCGCTCCTCGACCCGGTTAGCCCAGCTCCGCCCCCAGTTCCTTCCCGCATTTCTCCACAATCCGCGCGTGGTCCTGGTTCACCTGCTCGTGCGTGAGCGTGCCTGCCGGGCTGCGGAAGCTGATCTGGAAGAGGATTTTCTTCTTGCCCTCTTCGACCAGCTTCTGGCTGCGGTAGGTCTCCTGGAAGCGGACGCCGGCCAGGTGCTTTCCGCCGTGCTGGCGGACGATTTTCTCGATGGCCGACCAGCGGACCGGCTCGCCGACTTTCAGGTTCACGTCGTAAACCATGGCCGGGAATTCCGGCGGCTTCTGGTATTTCGTCACGACCTGGGCGAACTTCAGGAGCACGGCGACTTTCAGCTCCGCCACGGTCGTCGCGTTCCGCAGGTCGAAGCGCGAAAGGCCGTCGGCGGAAACTTCGCCCACGAGTCCCAGAAGCTCGCCCTCCAGATAGAGCGCCGCCCGGCGCGGCGAAAGCAGGCCGCAGGCGGGCGCCAGCTCGCTTGGCACGTCGCGGGCTTCGAGCCGGGCGGCGGGATTGAGCGCCTCGACCAGCGCTTCAATCGCCCCCTTGACGGCAAAGAAGTCGCCCCCGCTCGTGAGCGACAGCATCAACTCCTCGCCCGGCAGGGCGCCATTCGACGCCGACGCAAAACGCTCCTGCGGCAGATAAACGCGGGCCATCTCGAAAAGCTCGATCCGCCCGTTGCCTAGCGACTCGTTCGTCTGCCGCGCGGCGAGCAAGCTGGGCACGAGGCTGCGGCGGAGCGTGTCGGCGTTCTCGATGACAGGGGTCTGGGCCACGAGCGGCGGGCGGCCCGTCCAGGGGCTGAAGGCGTCGGACAGGGCCGGCGTGACGGCCGAAAGCGTCATCGCCTCGTTGTAGCCCGCGGCCGTCATCGCGCGGCGGATTTTGCCGATCAGCCGCTCTTCGTCGCTCTTGCTGCTGGCCGCCATCGGCACCTGCACGTCCTCGGGGATTTTTTCGTAGCCGTGGATGCGGGCGACTTCTTCCACGAGGTCGATCTCGCGCTCCAAATCGGCCCGCCAGCTTGGCGGCACGACTTCCAGCCTTCCAGCGTCGAGGCGATTCACGCGGTTGCCCAGGGCCTCCAGGATGCGGACGACCTCGGCCGGGTCCACGTCGATCCCCAACATGCGCTTGAGCTGGGCGTGCCGGAAGACAATCCCTTCGCGGGCCTTCGGTTTCTGGCCGACGTCGATCACGCCCGCGGCCAGTTCGCCGCCCGCCACCTGCAAGATCAGCTCGCAGCAGCGGCGGCTGGCCCACTCGATGCCCTCAGGGTCAAGGCCGCGCTCGAACCGGTGCGACGAGGGGCTGTGCAGCTTCAGCCGCCGGGCGGTGTTGCGGATCGATACTGGCGCGAACTGGGCCGATTCGATGAGCAGGTCGGTCGTCTTGTCGGAGATTTCGCTGTCGGCGCCGCCCATCACGCCGCCCAGGCCGACCGCGCGCTCCGCGTCGGCGATGACGCACATGCCCGGCTCCAGCTCGTACGTCTTGTGGTCGATGGCCACGAGCTTTT
Source organism: Planctomycetia bacterium (assembly GCA_016177915.1). Taxonomy (GTDB): domain Bacteria; phylum Planctomycetota; class Planctomycetia; order Pirellulales; family S012-138; genus JACOUI01. The sequence continues at coordinate 6,574 of JACOUI010000186.1, read as the reverse complement.
CGCCGCGCTTCGGCTCCCGGACGACGATCCGCTTCTCGCGCAACAGGTTCAGGTCGAAGGCGTGCAGCGGCTGGCCGCACTCCATCATCACGTAGTTCGTCACGTCCACGACGTTGTTGATCGACTTGAGCCCGAGTGTGGCCAGGCGCCGCCGCAGCCAGGCGGGGCTCGCGCCGATCTTCGCGCCGCGGATGACGCGGGCCGTGTACCGCGGGCAAAGGTCGGGGCACTCGACAGCGACGCTGGTGAGCTTCTCGACGGGCGTCTTCCCCTCGGCCGGCCGGGCCAGCGGCATCTTCAGCGGCCGGTCGTAGAGGACCGCGATCTCCCGCGCCACGCCCAGGTGCCCCAGGGCGTCGGGCCGGTTGCTGGTCACCTCCAGGTCGATGGCGATGTCGCCTTCGACGTCGGAAGTGCCTTCGTGGTTGAAGCCCGCCATCATGAGGCGCGTCGTGAGCGCCTCGACGGGCATATCGAGAACCACGTATTCCTTGAGCCAGTTCCAGGAGACGAGCATGGGGGGAGTGCGGAGTGCGAAATGGGGAGTGTGGAGTGTGGACTGCCATCTATTCGGCTGCGAATGTCGTCGCAGGGTGGGTCACGCCGACGACGGTTCTGTCCCGCCGGGTGGGATTTCGACTTGGCGGTAGATTTCCGACATCGGGATTTCAGATTCAACCGACTCGAACCGGACGACGCCTGCCGGTTCGTAGCACGACTTCAAAAGCCACTGACCATTCGGTTGGCGAACGAACGACTCGACGGCGTGGGCGTCTTGGGCCACGAGAACGTACTCCTTGAGGGACGGCGTCTCACGGTATTGTCGGAACTTTGCGCCGCGGTCGTACATTTCGGTGCTCGGCGAGAGAACCTCGACAATCAGCACCGGATTGAGCAATGTGTCGACGTGCGCGTCTTCGTAACGCGCTTCGCCGCAGGCGACCACGACGTCCGGATACGTGTACAACCCCGTGCGAGAGACTTTTACGCGCATGTCGTTGATGTGGATTTCGCATTTCCGGCCCAGCAAGGCAGTCGCCAGCACGCGAAAAATGTTTCCGGCAATAAGGCTGTGCTCGCGCGACGCGCCCGTCATCGCGAACATCTCGCCGTTGTAGTACTCGCTCTTCGTCTCGGCCCGGCGCTCGATCGCCAGGTACTCCTCGGGCGAAATGCGTTTTTTGGGGAAGGACGACATAGCGAGGCTCCACGACTGTTTCACTCGACGGCGCCCAGGTCGGACGATCCGGCCGGCAGATCGACCTGGCGGTAAATCTCGGACATGGGGACTTCACAATTGAGCGACGTGAATCGGACGACCTGCGAAGCGTCCTTGATCCCAGTGACAACCCAGTCACCGTCCGGCTGGCGGCGGAACAGGTCGACGCTGAAGCGGTCCTGAGAGACGAGGACGTACTCCTTCAAAGAATTCAGCGATTGGTAATGATCGAACTTGCGGCCGCGGTCGTAGCTCTCCGTCGTGGGCGACAGAACTTCGGCGATCAAGGTCGGGTTGAGCAGGGTATCGGCACGGTCGTCCTCGAAGCGTGGTTCGCCGCACACCACCACAACGTCCGGATAGGTGTAGAGCCCGGAGCGGGATACCTTGACGCGCATGTCACTTGCGAACGTCTCGCAACGTCGCCCCTTGAGGCGATTGCGAAGCTCGCTTGCCAGGTTCACGGTGATGAGATTGTGCGCACGCGACGCGCCCGTCATTGCGAACATTTCGCCCTTATAGTACTCGCTCTTCGTCTCGGCCCGGCGCTCAATGGCCAGGTACTCCTCGGGCGTGATGCGTTTTTTAGGGAGGGAGGACATGGCTAGGCTCCGCGGACAGGCATCGTCGACGTCCCATTCCATTTTAGCCGGTCTTCAGCGGTAGGTGGACGGCGGGCTACTGCTGCGACGGGAAAATGCCGGCCGGACCACCACGCACCGGGGGCCTGATGCCGCCTGACGCCCCCCGCTCACCGGGGACTCAATCAGAACTGCTCCAAAAACCGCACGTCGTTCTTGTACAGCTCTCGGATGTCGGTGAGGTTGTGCCGCCGCATGCAGACGCGCTCGATCCCAATGCCGAAGGCGAAGCCGGAGAATTCCTCCGGATCGTAGCCCACGGCCCGCAGCACGTTGGGGTCGACCATGCCCGCCCCGCCCATCTCGATCCAGCGGTCGTGCCACTGCATGTCCACCTCCACGCTCGGCTCGGTGAAGGGGAAGAACGACGGCCGGAAGCGAATGTGCACTTCGCCGCCGAAATAGCTCATGGCGAACATGCGGAGCACGCTCTTCAGGTCGGCCATTGTCACCTGGCGGTCGACGAGCAGCCCCTCGATCTGGTGAAACATCGGGAAGTGCGTGGCGTCGGCCGTGTCGGGACGGTAAACCCGCCCCAGCGCGATGATCCGCACCGGCGGGCGGCGGTTCTCCATCACCCGGATTTGCACGGTGCTGGTTTGGCTACGAAGCAACATCGGACCGGCGCCGGACGTCTCCTCGGCCATGGAGAGGTAGAAATTCTCCAGCGGGTCGCGGGCGGGGTGCGAGGCGGGGATGTTCAGCGCCTGGAAATTGTGCCACTCGTCCTCGATCTCCGGCCCGTCGGCCACGCTGAACCCCAGCCGGCCCATGATCTCCTTGAGCGTCTCGATCGTCTGCGTAATCGGGTGCAGCCGGCCCAGGTGCAACCGGCAGCCGGGTGGGCTTTCGCTCGGATCGAACGCTCCGGGCGGGATGACGGCGTCGCTCTTTTCCGCCTTGCGCGAAACGGCTTTGACCGCGGCAGCCGCCGTGGCGTTTTGACAACGCTCCTGCGCTGCCGAAAACGCCGACTCGATGCGGGCCTTGACCTCGTTGAACCGCTGGCCCGCGACGGGCTTGTCCGTCTTGTCGATCCCGCCCAGGCCCTTCTGCACCGTCTTGATGCGCCCGCTCTTGGCGCCCAGGTACTCGATGCGCGCAGTTTCCAGGGCGGCCGCGTCGGCGGCGGATTGGAAGGCCGACTCCGCCGCCGTCACCAGGGCTTCCAGCTCGGAGAGGAATTGCGAAAGGGCCATGGCTTGGTCGAATCGACGTTCAACGAAAGCGGGGCGGGAAGGAACGTCGTGCCGGCGCCGCTGGGGGCACGCTGCGCGTGACCCCAGCCACGGTCGTTAGGCTTCGGCCGGCGCCAGCGACGCCTTCGCCACCTCGAACACCGCGTCGAACGCCTGCGGGTCGTTGACGGCCATGTCGGCCAGGATCTTCCGGTCCAGGGCCACGCTGGCCTTGTTCAGCCCGGCGATGAACTCGCTGTAGCGCAGTCCCCGCTCGCGGCAGGCTGCGTTGATCCGCACGATCCACAGCTCGCGGAAAGTCCGCTTCCGCACCTTGCGGTCGCGGTAGGCGTAGACCCCCGCGCGGACCAGGTTCTCCTTCATCGTCCGCAAGAGGTGCCGCCTCGCGCCGACGAACCCCTTGGAGCGCTTGAACAGCCGGCGCCGCCGTTGGTTCTTGACGAAACTGCTCTTGGTCCTCATGGCGTCCTTCTGCGACTACGTCGCTTGGCAGTCAAGGCCCTTCGCCTGCGACCGGCGAAGCGTTCGTTGCCAGACCGCGATTCAGGTTGCTTCAATAACTGTTTCCCGCCAAGGCCCGCGTGATCCGCTTCCACTCCGTCGAGCTGAGCACGTCCGTCCCGCGCTTGTTGCGCTTCCGCTTTTGCGTCATCCCCACGGCCAGGTGGCTCGTCCCGGAGCTGCGGTGCTTCACTTTCCCTGTGGCCGTGAGGCGAAACCGCTTCTTGACGGCCTTGATGGTCTTGAGCTTGGGCATGAAGGGCCTCCCGGCGACGGTTCAAAGTAAACCGCCAAGTATAGTGATTGCGCGAAAATGCGAAAGGGCGGACGGCGCGACGACAGGGCAGTTGCTTTGTTGAAGATGCCAGGAGTTTGACGAGCGCTGTTTTCGTCGTAAATCGTTGTCTGTCAAGAAACGACCGCGGATTTGGTCGCCGTCAAAGTCTACGCATTGTGAAAAAGTATTCGGCCCTGGGCGCGACGATTACGCGCGGGCACCGACAGGACGCCCCTGGCCGGCCCGCTTCCGGGCCAGTAGCTCCCCGATTTGCACCGCGTTCGTCGCCGCCCCCTTCCGCAAGTTGTCGCTCACGCACCAAAAGGCCAGCCCGCTGGGATGCGAAAGGTCCTTGCGAATCCGGCCGATGAACACCTCGTCCCGGCCGTCGCAGGTCAAAGGCATCGGGTACTTGCCGGCCGGCAGGTCGTCGACGACCACCACGCCCGGCATGGCCGCAAACAGCCGCCGCGCCTCGTCCACCTCGATCGGCCGCTCCGTCTCCACCAGGATGCTCTCGCTGTGAACGTTGCCGACGGGCACGCGAACGCACGTGGGGCAGATCTGGATCGACGGGTCCCCCAGGATTTTTCGCGTCTCGTGCACCATCTTCATCTCTTCCGAGGTGTAGCCCTGGTGCTTCTCCGAGCCGATCTGCGGGATGACGTTAAACGCGATCGGGTGCGCGAAGGCCTCATAGTGGAAAGGCTGGCCGTGGAGGCGTGCGTGCGTGCCCTGCTCCAAATCGCGCGAGCCGGCCACCCCGATCCCGCTCGCCGCCTGATACGTGCTCACCACCACCCGCCGCACGCGCGCCGCGTCGTGCAGCGGCTTCAAGGCCACCACCAGTTGCGTCGTCGAGCAGTTCGGGCTGGAAATGATGCCCTGGTGGCTCTCGACCGCCTGGGGGTTGACCTCCGGGATCACGAGCGGGACCTTCGGGTCCATGCGAAAGTAGCCGCTCTCGTCGATCACCACGCAGCCGCGCTCGACGGCCCAGGGGGCGAACTCGCGGGCGACGGGGTCCGGCGTGCTGCCGATGGCCAGATCGACGCCTTCAAAGGCCTCCGGCGAGAGCTCTTCGATCGTCTGCTCTTCGCCGCGAAAACGCAGCTTCGTGCCGGCGCTGCGCTGGGAGGCCAGGAACTTGACGGATCGCGCGGGAAACCGGCGCTCCTCAAGCAGCGAAACAATGATCCGTCCGACGGCCCCGGTGGCCCCGACGACGGCGACGACGTCAAACACGATGTTCTCCACTTGCGCTTTCTCGAAAACCGGCACGGACACGCTAGTATAGATCGCACGCCGCCGATCAACAATGACGGCCTCCGCCGCGACAGGTTCGCCCTGAGGCCTCACGCTACGATCAGGTCATGCGCGGGCACAGGACAGGTTGCAAGAGCTTGGCAGGTCAGGCGGTCGCCGGCTAGCCGCCAGTCAACAAGCCCCCGGCACAAGGCCGGGGGTGTGGAAGTCCATCGATCTCTGTCGTTTCTCGTCCTCACCCCTCATCCCTCGCCCCTTGCTCCATGTACGAACCCTGCCTGCACGTCGTCCTGCACGAGCCGGAAATCCCCTACAACACCGGGAGCGCGGGCCGGACGTGCGTGGCGGCGGGAGCGAAGCTGTGGCTCATCCGGCCGCTGGGCTTTCGCACCGACGATTACTACCTCCGCCGCGCCGGCCTGGATTACTGGGAAAAACTGAACTGGGAAACGGTGGATTCCTGGGACGAGCTCCTCGCGCGGTTGCCGGGCCGGTGCTGGCTGTTCTCGAAGACGGCCGGTCGGTCATACACGTCGGTTCATTACGAGCGCGGCGACGCGCTGGTGTTCGGCTGCGAATCGCGCGGGCTGCCGCCGTCGATCCTGGAAGAGCACGCCGAGCAAATGTTGCGGATTCCCTGTCGCGACGACGTGCGCAGCCTGAATCTCTCCAACGCCGTGGCGGTGGCGGTCTACGAGGCCTTGCGGCAGTGGGGGTTTTCAATGTAGCCGGTTGTAGCCATCTCGCTCCGCGAGATGCAGCGGAAGTAGCTGTCTCGCTCCGCGCGACGCAGGGCGTGGCCCGTCCCGCTCCGCGAGGTGTAGCCTGTAGCCATCTCGCTCCGCGAGATGCAGCGCGTAGCGCGCCTCCCACAGCGAGATCAAGCCCGGCGCCATCTCGTCGTGCGATGCAGCGTGTCGTGAATCAGTAGCCATCCTTCGGTCGCCGAAGCGCTGCCTCACGCGGGAGCGTGAGGGCTACTTTCTGGAGCGCGACGGCTACAATAGGACCATGATCGTTCGCATCGAATCCGATTACGACGCCCTGTCGCAGGCGGCGGCGCGCATCGTCGCGCGGCTCGTGCGCCGCAAGCCCAACGCCGTGCTTGGCCTCGCCACCGGATCGACGCCGATCGGGCTCTACCGCGAGCTGGTGCGCCTGCATGGGCAAGGAGGGACTCGACTTCCGCCGCGTCACCACGTTCAACCTCGACGAATACTGTGGCCTGGCCGGCGATCGTCCGCAGAGCTACCGCGCGTTCATGTCGGAGCACCTCTTCGGGCCGCTGGGCCTCGCGGAGTCGCAGACGAATTTGCTCGACGGCACGGCCAAGGACGTCGAAGCCGAGTGCCTGGCGTATGAGCGGAAGATCCAGGGCGCGGGAGGCATCGACTTGCAGGTGCTGGGGATCGGCGCCGACGGCCACATCGCTTTCTGCGAACCGGGTTCCTCGCTGGCCGGCCGCACGGGG